>JBIOXS010000070.1:0-13398 GCA_044869815.1 Candidatus Rokuibacteriota bacterium
AACCCGGGGCGCTCCTATATGGACGCGCTTACCCGCCGCGTGCAAGCGGCGCCCGCTCAACTCTGGTCTACGAGGAGCTAAATCCTGCTGCGACCGGGCAGGACGAGGCGGTAGATGCCGAGCACGATGATCGCGCCGACCACCGCCATGATGAAACCCGCGGCCTCCCCCTCGCGGTACAGGCCGAGCACGCGCCCAAGCCAGCCGCCGAGGAGGGCGCCCACGATGCCGAGGACGATCGTCAGGATGATCCCGCCCGGGTCGTTACCCGGCATGATCAGCTTGGCGACCAGCCCGACCACGAGGCCGAAGACGATCCACAAGAGTATGTCCATCGCCGAACTCCTTTCACCGGCGCCGAACGGTAACGCGCGCCTCTGACGATGGACATATGTGCACAGTCAATGCCACTAACTCCGGGGGGCGTGTAGACTTTACTCTTCGTCCTTGCGGCGCCAGGCATCCAGAAGACGCGTGGCGCTCATGGCGGTGACGCCGATCAGGGGAAACGTGAGGAGGCTCGGCAACAGCCGCTCGTCGGAGGGCAAGGTCACGGCGGCCTTGAGGGCTTCGACTCCAAGCAGATTGGAGACAACGAAAAACACTCCCCACAGCATCAATCGCATCGGCATGATCCCCTTCCAGAAAATTTTCCGTCTGGAATGAACTTTCGCACTCTACGTCATTCCTGTGCCTCGGCCAAGGGTGATTTTGAGGTTGGCACGTCCTTAGCTTTGGAGCATAGGCATGAGCCTCTGCGCTTCCTGCGGACTGCAGCTCTCGGGGGACGCGGGCCTCTGCCCGCACCACCACTGCGTCTACGGCGACGATTGGGCCGTGGCCAACCGGATCATGTGCGATTTCTTCCATCGCAAGAAGATCCCGCCGCGGCTGGTCCAGACCGAGCGCGACGACGACTTCTGGGCGCACACGGGTGAGGCCGCGTAGAGCGCGTCAGCCCGCCACGGCGGTGGGCGCCGGCGCCTCGGCGGCGACGGCCGACTGCGGCGCGTAGAACGACGACTCTCCGAGGCCACGGACACAATCGCGAGTGAACTCGATCAGGTGGTGGCCGACGAGCGCCACGTGGATGACCGCCTCGATGCGTCCCGCCCGCAGCGCCGGCCACGCGAGCCGCCAGAACGTGCGTCGGTAGTCCCCGCGCACGCCGATCTTCCACACGACGCGGCCGAGGATTCCCAGCCCCATCCCGACGTTCGCCCACGAGGCGCGCTGCGGATTCGTCGGAAACGCGCGCCGGCGGGTGAACGTGTGCTCGACCTGGTGGACGAACCGCGCGTAGAGCGCCTCGGGCTCGTAGACGGCGGTGATGCACCGCCGCCACATCGCGATGACGCGGTCGTACGGAAGGAGAAACTCCACGTTCGACTGACGGCCGACGTCCGAGCGGAGCCGTCCCGCCGCCTCGAGTCGGTCCCAGAGCGGTGTCTTCGGCAGCGCGTACAGGATGTTGATGGTCAGGAGCGGGATACGCGACTCCCGAACGAACTGGAGAATGTGATCGGCCGTCTCCTCGGTGTCGGTGTCGAGTCCGAGGATGATGCCCGAGACCACCTCCAGGCCGTGGTCGTTCAGACGCCGGACCGCTTCCAGGATCGGCATCCGGAGATTGTGGTCCTTCGAGATGAACTTGAGCGCCTGCGGCTCAGGCGTCTCGATGCCGCAGAACACCGTGATGAAGCCGGCCTCGCGCATGAGCGCCAGCACGCGCTCGTTCTTGGCGAGGTTGAGCGTCGCCTCGCACGCGAAGCGCAGCGGAAATCGGTTGCGCTCCTGCCAGGCCACCAGGTGCGGCAGCAGCTCCAGCGCCGCCTTCTGGTTGCCGATGAAGTTATCGTCGACGAAATACACCGAGGTGGCGCCCGCGGCCGCGATCATGTCGAGCTCGCGGCAGATCTGCTCCGGCGTCTTGAGCCGCGGGTTGCGTCCATAGAGGGCCGGGATGTCGCAGAACTCGCACGCGTAAGGGCACCCGCTCGAGAACTGGATGTTGGCGATGAAGTACTCGCGGAGCCGGATCTGATCGTAGGCCGGAGTCGGAAAGTCGGCCAGGGGCAGTCGCGTCACCGTCTCGAAGCGGAGCTGACCGCGCGGGCGTCCGGGGTGATGATCGAGGTATTCGATCAGCCGGTCGGTGGCGTCGCCGAGCTCCCCCACGTGGATGAGATCGGCATCGGGATAGAACTCGGGGCAGCCGGACACGGACGGGCCTCCGAGGACGGCGGGCCGCCCCGCCGCGTGCGCGCGCGCGATGACGTCGTGGATCTGCGCGCGCTGCACGTGCATGCCGGAAATGAAGATCACGTCGGCCCAGCGCAGGTCCTCGGCGCGCGCGGGTGACGAGTTCTCGTCGACGAAGCGGACCTCCCAGCCGGCGGGAAGGTATGCGGCCACCGCCAGCAACCCCTGCGGCGGCATGAACGCGCGGACGCGGCCGCCGAAGAACTCGTAGGCGTGCTCGAACGTCCCGAACGACCGCGCGTACTGCGGATAGAGACAGAGCACGCGACGGGTGGTCGAGGCAGCGTACGGCGTGCGCATGGATCGAGCCCGAGGATATCATTCCGCGCTAAAATGCGCGCCGGCAAGGAACGGAGCCGATTCAAAGGAGACTCGCATGGAGCTCGCAACAGTTCGCGCCGTGGTCACCGGCGGCGCCTCGGGCCTCGGCCGCGCCACCGCCGCGAAGCTCGCGGCGGCCGGCGGGCGCGTGGCCATTCTCGATCGGCCGGCCTCCGCGGGCGCCGACGTGGCCAAGTCGCTCGCCAACACCGTCTTCATGCCGGCCGACGTGACGAGCGCCGACGAGGTCGGCCGCGCGCTCGAGGCGGCCGCCGAGGGGCTCGGCGGCATCAACGTCCTCGTGAACTGTGCCGGCATCGGCACCGCCATGAAGACCTTCGGCAAGGCCGGCCCCGCCAGGCTCGAGGAGTTCGCGCGCGTGATCAGCGTCAACCTGATCGGCACCTTCAACTGCATCCGGCTGGCCGCCGTCCACATGGCGAAGAACGCGCCGGGGCCGGACGGCGAGCGCGGCGTCGTGATCAACACGGCCTCCGTCGCCGCCTTCGACGGTCAGATCGGCCAGGCCGCGTACTCCGCCTCGAAGGGCGGCATCGTCGGCATGACGCTGCCGATCGCCCGCGACCTCGCCGAGCAAGGCATCCGCGTGATGACGATCGCGCCCGGCATCTTCGAGACGCCGCTGCTCGGCACGCTGCCCGAGCCGGTCCGCGCCTCGCTCGCCAGGCAGGTGCCCTTCCCATCGCGGCTCGGCCAGCCGGAGGAGTACGCCGCCCTCGCCTGCCACATCGTCGAGAACGGCATGTTGAACGGCGAGACGATCCGCCTCGACGGCGCCATTCGCATGGCTCCCCGTTAGCCGCGCGGCCGACTCGAACCCGCCATGGCACGGGCGCGACGCTCCTACACGGCGCACGCGGGCTGGTCTGCGATGTCGGGCCGCATCCGCGTCGTCGACTATCGCCACGAGCGCCGTCTCATCGTGGGCGGCGCCGTCCTCTCCGCCTACCCGCTCGACGGTGACTGGTCGGCGATCGAGCGTGAGTACTGGTGGCAAGGCGTGGCGAGCGTTCGCTTTCCGCCCCGCCCGCGCGTGCTCCTCGTCGGTCTCGGCGGCGGGACCCAGGCGCACCTGGTCCATCGCCTGACGACGCCGCGTCTCATCACCGCCATCGAGCGCGACGAGGTCATCCTGGACGTGGCCCAGCGCTGGTTCGGATTGGCGGAGCTGGGCCCGATGGAGTTCTACTGCGGCGATGCGGAGACGGCGGCCCTCGCCCTCGCCCACGCCGGCCGCCGCTTCGACTTCGTCATGGAGGACGCCGCGTACGCCGACGTCTACGGCCGCTCCCGCGCGATGGTGAGCTCGCTGGTGCCGCTCGTTGCCCGCGGCGGCACGCTCGTCGTCAATCGTCATCGGCGGGGCGACGCGGGCACCCTGGCGCGCATGCTGCGCCCGCGCTTCGAGTCGGTGCGACTTCGGAGGGTTCGGCGCGAGGGCGAGAACGTGTTGCTGTTCGCGGAACGGCCGCGGACCTACGCCCTGGGCAGCTTCTTGTAGCGCAGACGGTGCGGGCGCTCGGCCTCGGCCCCGAGGCGGCGCTTGCGGTCGGCCTCGTAGTCGGCGTAGTTGCCCTCGAACCAGACGACGCGGCCCTCGTCCTCGAACGCGAGCATGTGGGTGGCGATGCGGTCGAGAAACCACCGGTCGTGGCTGATGACGACCGCGCAGCCGGCGAAGTCCAGCAGCGCGTCCTCGAGCGAGCGCAGCGTGTCGACGTCGAGATCGTTGGTCGGCTCGTCGAGCAGGAGCAGGTTGCCGCCGCTGGTGAGGACCTTGGCCAGGTGCAGCCGGTTGCGCTCGCCGCCCGAGAGCTCTCCCACCCGCTTCTGCTGGTCGCTGCCCTTGAAGTTGAACGAGGCCACGTAGGCGCGCGACTGCATCGTGCGGCCGGCCACGTTCATGAGATCGAGGCCGCCCGAGATCTCCTCCCAGACGGTCTTCTTGCCGTCGAGCGCATCCCGGCTCTGATCGACGTACGCCAGCTTCACCGTCTCGCCGAGGCGGAGGTGACCCTTGTCGGGCTTGTCCTGGCCGACGATCATCCGGAAGAGCGTGGTCTTGCCGGCGCCGTTGGGGCCGATCATGCCGACGATGCCGCCGCGCGGCAGCTTGAACGACAGGTCGTCGATGAGCACGCGGTCGGCGTAGCCCTTGACGAGATGATCGGCCTCCACCACGACGTCGCCGAGCCGCGGGCCGGGCGGGATGCTGATCTCGAGCGTGTCCGTCCGCTTCTCGCCGGCTTCCTGGAGGAGCGCGTCGTAGGCGGCCAGGCGCGCCTTGCTCTTGGCCTGCCGGGCGCGCGGCGCCATGCGCACCCATTCGAGCTCGCGGGCCAGCGTCCGCTGGCGGGCGGCGTCCGACTTCTCCTCACGGGCCAGCCGCTGCTCCTTCTGCTCGAGCCAGGAGGAATAGTTGCCCTCCCACGGGATGCCGTGACCGCGGTCGAGCTCGAGGATCCATCTGGCGACGTTGTCGAGGAAGTAGCGGTCGTGCGTGATGGCGACGACGGTGCCGGGATATTCGTCGAGGAATCGCTCGAGCCACGCCACCGACTCGGCGTCGAGATGGTTCGTCGGCTCGTCCAGCAGCAGCATGTCGGGCCGCGAGAGGAGGAGCCGGCAGAGGGCGACGCGCCGCCGTTCGCCGCCGGAGATCGTGGTCACGTCGGCGTCGCCCGGCGGCACGCGCAGGGCGTCCATCGCGAGCTCGACGGTGCGATCGAGATCCCAGGCGTTGCTCGCGTCGATCCGGTCTTGCAGCCGCGCCTGCTCCTCGAGCAGCTTCTCCATCTCGTCGCCGTCGAGGGGCTCGCCGAGCTTGCCCGAGACCTCCTCGAAGCGGGTCAGGAGCGCGCGCGTCTCGGCCACGCCGTCCTCGACGTTGCCGCGGACGTCCTTCGTCGGATCGAGCTGCGGCTCCTGCGGCAGGTGCCCGATGCGCAGCCCGTCGGCGGCGAAGGCCTCGCCCAGGAAGTCCTTGTCGACGCCGGCCATGATGCGCAGCAGTGACGACTTGCCGGCGCCGTTGGCGCCCAGCACGCCGATCTTTGCTCCGTGGAAGAACGACAGGTAGATCCCGCGCAGGATCTCCCGCTTCGGCGGGACGACCTTGCGCAGGTCCTTCATGACAAACGCATACTCTCCTGCCACTATGCAGCTCCTTGGCCGAGCAGACGGCGGTGCTCGGGCATCATGCAGCGATCTTGCACCACGCGGATGCCGGCCCGCGCCAGCTCGGCGGCCGCCGCGTCGTGACGGATGCCGAGCTGAAACCACATCACGCCCGGCTTCCACGACAATCGAAGGACCTCGCTCGCGTGGCCAGGCAGGAATTCCGGACGGCGAAACACCTCGATCGCGTCCACGCGCTCAGGCAGATCCGCCAGGGTCGCGACAACCGTCTCGCCGAGGATCCGCTGGCCCGCGCGGGTCGGATTGACGGGAAGGACCCGGTAGCCTCGTGCCTTGAGATAGGCCGGCACGTAGAAGGCCGGCTCGCCCGCTTCGCCCTTGGCGCCGAGGACGGCGATCGTGCGTACCTCACGGAAGATCTGGATGAGGCCCGCGTCGTCCTGTACGAGCAAGTTCCGGAAATCCATCGACCCGCTACGATCTCACGGCCGCTCGAGCGCCGCAATCAGTTCGCGGCCGAAGTGCTCCGCGCGCCAGCGACGGACGCCGTCGACGGCGGCCAGCGCCTCCATCGAGCGCGGCGCCGCCTCCGCGATGACGGAGATGAGCCGGTTCGGCAAGAGCAATCCCGGCTCGAGACCGAGGCGCTCGGTGGAGGCTGCGCGCCACCGGCGCAGGGCTTCGATGCGGCGGCTGACCGTGCCGGGCACCGACGGCCGCGGGCGGCGCGGCCACTGCGGCAGCGCGCGCTCGTCGAGCGCCTTCGCGCGCTCGAGGGCGGCCAGCAACGCGTGGCCCCAGCGGCCGATCACGCGCGGGGTGACGCCCCGCACGGTGGCGAGGGCGGCCGTGTCGGCGGGCAGCGTGCGCGCCAGCTCCAGGAGGATCTCCTCCGACAGGATCTTGAACGGCGGCCGGTCGGCCGCGCGCGCGAGCGACTCGCGGAGCTCGTACAGCTCGCGGAGCGCCGCCAGGCTGCGCGGGGTCAGCTCGCGCGCGCCCTTGACGTACATCCACGCGTCGGGGTCGGGCGCGCGCTCCGGAACGATCTGCGCCGCGAGGGCCGCGCACTCCTCCTCGACCCACGCCAGGCGCCCCACGGCGCGCAGCTCCTCGGTCAGCCGGGCCTTGAGCGCGAAGAGGTGGCGGACGTCGGCCGCGGCGTACGTGAGCTGCGCGCCGCTGAGGGGGCGCGCCGACCAGTCGTCGCGCTGCCGCGACGGCGGCAGGGTGACGCCGAGCCAGGTCTCGAGCAGCGTGTCGAGACCGAGCGCCTTGCCGCCGAGGAAACGCGCCGCGATCGCGGTGTCGAAGATCGAGCGGAAGGCGAAGCCGTAGCGCCGCTTGAGATGCGAGAGGTCGTTGTCACCGGCGTGCACGACCACCAGCGGCCGCGTCTCCGCGAACACGGGGGCGAGCGGCGACAGATCGGTGACGGCGAGCGGATCGACGAGCCAGACGCCCGCGGGGGTGGCGAGCTGCAGGAGGGCCAGGCGCTCCGGGTAGTGATGAAGGCTATCGCCTTCGGTATCGAGCGCCACCTCCGGTGCGGCGGCCAGGACCTCGGTGGCCCGCGCCAGTCCGCGGCGATCTCCGACCCAGACCGTGTCGCTCAGCGCGTCCGGCTCCTGACCGCGCGCTCGAGCCGCTCGGCGCGCCGGCGCAGCGGCTCGAGCGCCTCGTCATGGGTGATGACGTAGAGCTCGTTGGTCTGAATCGCGCCGAGCACCATGTCGGCGACGGCGTCGGGCGCGAGATAGCGGCCGATGAGCTCGACCGGCTCGCCGGCGGCGCTGCCCGCGTTGCGCAGGGCGGCCGGGCGATTGCGCTCCGACTCGCGGATCCGCGTCTCCACGCCCATGGGGCACAGCACGGAGACGCCGATCCGATAGGGCTTCAGATCCTTCGCCAACGTCTCCGAGAGGCCGACCACCGCGTACTTCGACGTGTTGTACACGCCGAGGCCCTTGCTGGCGACGAGCCCGGCCATCGAGGCGGTGTTCACGATGTGGGCGGGCTCGCCGCGCGCGATGATGCGCGGCACGAACGCCTCGATGCCGTGGATCACCCCCCAGAGGTTGACGCCGAGCACCCACTGCCAGTCGCGATGGCTCGCGGATTCGAGTCCGCCCCAGGCGGCGACGCCCGCGTTGTTGCAGAGCACGTGCACGGCGCCGAAGGCGTCGAAGGCGCGGGCGGCGAGCGTCTCTACCTGCCCGAGCTCGCTCACGTCGGTGAGCACCGTCAGCGACTTCACGCCGAGACCGCGCGCCTCGGCGGCGACGGTCTCCATGCCTGTGGTGTCGAGATCGGCGACGACGACGTTGGCGCCCTCGCGAGCGAACCGGAGCGCGAGGGCACGGCCGATGCCGCTGGCCCCGCCCGTCACCACCGAGGTCTTGCCCCGCAGATCCACCAGTGCCTCCGCTCAGGATTCGAGAATCGGGCGGAGCACCGCCTCCAGACGATCGACGTCGGCAGGCTTGCGCAGAAATGCGGCGAAGCCGGCAGTCTCGGCCCTCTTCAACGTAGCCGGGCTCGAGTCGCCGGTCAATGCGACGATCGGCGGGCGCGGACTATCGTCGAACGACGTGATCTGCGCCGCGAAGTCAAAGCCCTGGATGCCCTTGAGGTGCAGATCGAGGACGACCACGCTCGGACGGGTGCGGCGAATCAGCTCCAGCGCGGCCTCGCCGGACTCCGCCATCAGCACGCGAGTGCTCGGGAACAGGCCGGTCAGCAGCTCGCCGAGAACCTTGCGTGTGTCGGTGTCATCCTCCACGACGAGGATCAGTCCCACCGCCGCCTCGGACGTCGCGGGGCTAGCCCGCGGACGCCAGCTCCACGCGACCGAGCCAGGCCGGCCGCCAGCCGGTGCGCCGCATCGTCGCCACCACGCGCTCGGGTTGACCCCAGTCGCTCCAGTCCACACCCTTCACGCGGACAGCCACGAGGCCGTCGGCCGCCGACGCCAGGATGCGCTCCGAGAATCCGACCGGCTGCCTGGCTAGCCCTCGATAGACTTCCTCGGCCACCCGCGGCTCGGCGTCGGTGCCGATGGCCCGCCGCAGCGGCTCGAGCGCCCGGACGAGCTCAGGCGCGGTCCGGGCCGCCAGGGCCAGGAATCCGTCCACCCGGCCGACCATCACGAAGCTGTTCCAGAGGGCGCCGCGCTCGAAGAGACGCTCGGCCAGCTGCACCGACGGCTTTTCCCAGAACCGCCGGATCATAAACGCGGGCTCGCCGGCCACCGGCAGCGGGACCTCGTCCGTCTCGATCCAGCCGTACTCGGTCTCGGGTCGGGCCGCCTCGATGCCCATGAGCACGACCAGGTCAGCGCGCTCGCGGACGACCTCGACGGCGCGACTCACGGATCCTACGAAGGCTGCTTCATCGGAGACATAGTGGTCTGAGGGATAGACCGTGACGGGGACGTTTCCCGCCAGGTGCCTGATGCGGAGGAGCGGGTACAGCACGCCCGGCGCGGTGCCGGCGTCGTCCGGCTGCACCACCAGCCGGTCCGGGGCGAGCTCGCGCGCCAGCGACGCGTAATAGGCGGCGTGATGACGATTGACGACCACGACTTGATGGTCCATCCGGCTCAGAAGATCTGCGCGACGGCGGGTGCGATCGAGCAGCGTTTCTCCGTCGAAGATCGCGCAAAACTGCTTGGGCCGCAAGTCGCCCGAGATCTGCCGGGTCAGTGGTCGGAGGCGGCGTCCCTCGCCACCGGCCAGCAACAACGCCCACGGGGGCGTCGGGATGGTGCGCATGGTGCCCCTCCAGAGCCAGATGTGATGAAGCTGACCAAGGATTCAGCAATAGCAGTGCCGACCGATCCGTGGCGACGGGCGCAGGATTGCCTGAACGGGCTGTGCGAGATGGAAAGCTTCTTCTCACGTTGGATGGAAAAAGCTACCGCGACTCAACGCGGCGTGAGTGTCGTCCGATTCTGGGCTGGATCGAAGGTCACCGTGAAGGCATCGAGGACGTCACGTCCGAGCAGCCCGTCGAACTCGCCGGGGACCGCAAAGGCGACCACGCCGAGCGGTCCGACCTGTGCGCCGGCGATGTCGAGCCGCGGCACGGTGACGAGCGAGGCCGGCGACGAGCCGGTCACGCCACTGATCCGGAATGGTGTTCCGCCCGTCATGTCGATGCCCGCGCGATTCAGCGCGGCGGGTGAGATCACCGTGCGGTCGGCCCCAGTGTCGAGGACGAGCCGCAGCGGCACGCCGTTGAGCTGAGCGTCGATCATGATCGGCGTCCCGGCCGGCCGCGGCGGGACCGAGCCGGCGGCCGGCGAGGCGGCCGGTGATGCCGCGGAGGCGGCCGGCGCCGCGGCCGCCGGCGGCGCGGCCGCCCGGGCCGCCGGCGTCGAGGGCTGCGGCGCGCGGGCGCTCGGGTGCTCGAGCTGCTGCGCCGACCGGCGATACTGCTCCGGAATCGTGTCGAGCTCGCTCGTGTAGTAGACGACCCCCGCGCTGTCGACCCAGCGATAGAGCGCGGCGGCGGCGGGCGAGGCCACCGCCAGCAACAGGCCGGCCGCGAGCACGACGGGCTTCATACGACGGCCTTTCGGGCTCGCAGGTGCTCGATCTCGCTCGCGCTGTAGCCATACTCGGCGAGGACCTCGTCGGTGTGCTCGCCGCGCATCGGCGCGTGTCGTCGCACGCCCGGTTGCATGTCGGAAAACGACACCGGCATTCCGACGATCGGGATCTCGCCGAGCTTCGGATGCTGCACGCGACGGATCGTCGGCCGCGTCGCCGTCTGCGGATCGTTCACGACCTGGTCCACGGTGTTGACCGGCGTGGCCGGGACGTCGGCCTCCTCGAGCATCTTGAGCAAGGCCTCGCGGTCGTGGCGGCCGATGGCGTCGCCGACGCGCTGCTCGAGCTCGGCGCGATGCTTCACGCGCTCGATGTTGGTCGCGAACCGAGGGTCGGCGGCCATGTCGCCAAGCCCGAGCGCTCCCGCCAGGCGCTTCCACAGCCGATCGTTGGCGCCCGCGATGAACACCCACTGCGCGTCGCGGCAGCGGAAGTTGCGATACGGCGACAGCGCCGGATGCGCGGAGCCGAGCGGCTTCGGTACCGTACCCGCCAGCAAATAGCCCTCGACCTGGAAGTTCAGCAGGCCGAGCGCCGTCTCCAGCAGCGAGCCGTCGACGCGCTGGCCGCGCCCGGTGCGGTCGCGCAGCCGCAGCGCGTTCACCACGCCGAAGGCGCAGAGGATGCCGGTCGTGAGATCGAGAAACGACACGCCGCAACGCACCGGCGCGCCGCCGGGCTCGCCGGTGATCGACATGATCCCGGAAAACGCCTGCATCAGGGCTTCGTACCCTGCGCCCTCGGCGCGGGGGCCGGTGCGGCCGAATGCCGACACCGAGCAGTAGACGAGCCGCGGGTTGTCGGCCGCGAGCCTGTCGTAGCCGAGCCCGAACTCTTCCATGGTCCCGGTGCGGAAGTTCTCGATCAGCACGTCGGCCCGCGCCGTGAGCCGGCGCACGACGGCCACGCCTTCGGGCGTCTTGAGGTTGACCGAGATGCCGCGCTTGTTGCGATTGTTGACGATGTAGCCGGCCGACTCGCCGTCCTTGTGCGGGGGCCACGTGCGCGACTCGTCGCCCACCATCGGATCCTCGACCTTGACGACATCGGCACCCATGTCACCGAGCAGCGCGCCGCAGTACGGACCGGCAAGCACGCGCGAGAGGTCGACGACCCGGATCCCGTCGAGTGCGAGCGGAGCGGCCGTCATGGACGGTACTATACCCGCTCCCGCCAAGGCCTGCCTCCGGGAGGCGAACGCGTCAGGCGGCGACGCGGTGCGCTACTATGGTTTTGATGATCCGTCTCGCGCGTGCGCTGACCGAACGGATCCTCGTCCTCGACGGGGCGATGGGAACCATGATCCAGACGGCCGACTTGACGGCGGCCGACTTCGGGGGCGAGCGCTACGACGGCTGCAACGAGCACCTGAACCTCACCCGCCCGGACGTGATCCGCCGGATCCACGCCGCCTACCTCGAGGCCGGCGCCGACTGTGTGTCGACGAACACCTTCGGGTGCGCGCCCTACGTCCTCGCCGAGTACGGGCTGGCCGAGCGCCTGCACGAGATCACCCGAGCCGCCGCCCGGCTCGCGCGCGAGGCCGCCGGCGATCGCTTCGTCATCGGCGCCATGGGGCCGTCCACGCGCTCCATCACGGTGACACGCAACGTGACCTTCGACGAGGTACTCACCGGCTACGAGGCGCAGGCGGCCGCGCTGCTCGAGGGCGGCGTCGACGCGCTGCTGCTCGAGACGGCGCAGGACACGCTCAATCTGAAAGCGGCTGCCATCGGCGTGCTCCGGGCGGTGCGCGCCTCGCGCCGCCACGACGTCCCATTGATGGTGAGCGCCACCATCGAGCCGATGGGCACCATGCTGGCCGGCCAGGGTGTCGAGGCGCTCTACGTCTCGCTGCAGCATCTGGGCCTGTTCTCGATCGGCCTCAACTGCGCGACCGGCCCCGAGTTCATGACCGACCATCTGCGCTCAATGGCGGGCATGGCGACGTGCTGGACGAGCGTCTATCCGAACGCGGGTCTTCCCGACGAGCGCGGGCAGTACGGCGAGACGCCCCAGAGTCTGGCCCTCAAGCTCAAGCGCTTCGTCGACGAGCGCTGGGTGAACTTCGTCGGCGGCTGCTGCGGCACCACGCCGGAGCACATCCGCGCCATCGCGCTGCTCGTGGCGCGCCGGCCTTCGCGGACGCCGCCCCGGACGGAGCCACAAGCCGTGAGCGGTATCGAGGTCCTCTACCCGACCGACGACAACCGGCCGGTGTTCGTGGGCGAGCGCACCAACGTCATCGGCTCGCGCAAGTTCAAGGAGCTCGTCGTCGCCGACCGCTTCGAGGACGCCGCCGAGGTGGGCCGCGCCCAGGTGCGCGCGGGCGCGCAGGTGCTCGACGCCTGCCTGGCCAATCCCGACCGCGACGAGGCCGCGGACATGGACCGCTTCATGCGCGAGCTGACCCGGCGCGTGAAGGCGCCGCTGATGATCGACTCCACCGACGCGGCCGTGCTCGAGCTCGCCCTCCGCCACAGCCAGGGGAAGGCCATCGTCAACTCGATCAACCTCGAGGACGGCGAAGAGCGGTTCGAACGCGTGGCTCCGCTGTTGAAGACGTATGGCGCCGCCGTCGTCGTCGGCTGCATCGACGAGGACAAGCAGCAGGGCATGGCCGTGAGCCGGCAGCGCAAGCTCGCCATCGCCGAGCGCAGCCACGAGCTGCTCACGCGCAAGTACGGCATTCCCGCGCGCGACCTGATCTTCGATCCGCTCGTGTTCCCGGTCGGCACCGGCGACGCCAACTACATCGGCTCCGCCGTGGAGACGATCGAGGGCCTGCGCGCCATCAAAGCGCGCTTCCCCGAGTGCAAGACGATCCTCGGAATCTCGAACGTCTCGTTCGGCCTCCCGCCGGCCGGCCGCGAGGTGCTGAACGGCGTCTTCCTCTATCACTGCACCAAGGCCGGTCTCGACTACGCGATCATCAACACCGAGCGGCTCGAGCGCTATCCGTCCATTCCCGAGGAGGAGCGCCGGCTTGCCGAAGACCTGCTGTACAACCGGGGCGCCGATCCGGTGGCCGCATTCGCCGCCC
>JBIOXS010000071.1:0-2359 GCA_044869815.1 Candidatus Rokuibacteriota bacterium
CGCCAGTCCGAGCCGCCCTGGCGGGTGTGCACATTCTCATAGACTCGCTCGCCGCCGGCGCCCAAGCGCGTCACCGGCTTCGGCGCATAGACGAACTCGCCCGAGCCCGGGATCAGGACGACGCCGCGCACCAGCTCGTGGAAATCGTCGACGGTGCGGAACACCTCGAAGGAGAGCTGGGGGAGGCGGTTGCCAAAGTCGGCAAGCGGCAGGCGCTCGAAGACGATGTAGGCGGTGCCGCGGTAGGCGGGCGCCTCATCGGCTCCCTCGCGCGCGACGATCAGGCTGTCGGGGTGCTGGTCCTCGCTGCCGGTGTAGAGGCGATACGTGATGTCGGTCAGGTCGAGCTCGTGACCATCCGCCCAGACGCGGCCGATGCCGGCGATCTCGCCTTCGGCGAGCGCGACCGCGAAATTGGCGTAGTAGCGGTACTCGATCTGGCGTGTTGACGGGGTGCGGGGCCGCCCCTTGCCACCGCCGCCTCCACCGCCCGTCTCGGTGGTGACGGTCTCCTCCTCGAAGGGCGTTGCCCAGATCACCTGGCCACCGAGGCGTGCGCGGCCGTAGAGGCGGGGGATCGGCGCGCCTTCCGTCGAGGCGGTGACGCGCAGCTCGGCGAGGCGCGGGCCCTGATACGTGCGCGTCTGTCCCGATGCGCCGAACAGCGCCTGGTCGACGAACGAGCCGGCGAGCGCGCCCAGCTGTCCGCCGATGGTCGCGCCGGTGACGGTGGCGCCGAGCACCGTGAAACCGGCCGGCAGCACAGCGCCGCCGAGCGCGGCGCCGGCAGCGGCCAAAGCGAGTGTCGCCATCTCTATTTGTCCCTGCCACCCGATGCGCCGTCGCGCTCCCACCTCGACCGTGTGCCGGTTTGAGGTCCGGGCCAAAGGCCCGGCGCGCAGTCGCGCGCTCGGCCCTGCGGGCCGTCTGGTGACGTTGGTGTCGTCGGTACGCCGGGGAATGCGAAGGCGCCGGCTATGCGGCGGTGCCACCAGGGCGTCAGCGCGACCTCGGAGACGGGCGCGCCCTCCATGGCGTGGATGAAGGCCGTGTCCGAGGTGAGGATCGCGGCGTGCTTGGCGGCAAGGCCCGAACGCAGGCGGAAGATCAGCACGTCACCGGCCGCGGCTGCGCGCGGGTCGATAGCGAACATGTGGCGGGCGGCGGCGCCGAGCAGCGTTTCCTCGCCGGTCGCCTCGGTCCAGTCGCGCGTGTAGGGCGGTGGTGTTTCGGGTTCCCGGCCGTACAGCTCGCGCCAGACGCCGCGCACGAGTCCCAGGCAGTCGGCGCCGACGCCGCGCCGGCTCGCCTGGTGGTGATAGGGCGTGCCGAGCCAGCCGCGGGCGGTGGCAACAATTTGAGATCGTGAGTGGTCCATTGGAGATCGGCAGTCGGCAGTAGGCAATCGGCAGTCGGGAGAGGCCACGAGGCTACGCCGACTCCCGACTGCCTACTGCCGCCCAGGGCGGGCGAAGGAGGTGACGAAGTCGTTGCCCGGCATGTGCGGGAAACCGCGGAAGTTGACGACGTTGGCGAACTTGGCGCGGCAGGTTTGGAGTTGCTTGTCGCAGCCGGCCGTCACCGTGAACGTATCGCTGACAGCAAGCATCTCGCCTGGCTCCTGCCAGAGCTCGATCGTCGCCACGCCGTCACTGAACGTGTGGCGCTTGATCTCGACGGCGCGGCCGTTGTTGGCGCCGGAGGTGAACGTCGCCAGCCCGCGCGTGAACCAGCCGTCGGCGAATGCGCCAAGACCGGCCGCGGTGAACCGGCGTGCGCTCGCGACGCTATCGATCGTGCCGACGCCGCGATAGGCCGGACTGTTCAGATTGATGCCGCAGCGCTGATCGCCGAGGTCGGCGTCGCAGCCGAACTGGAAGAGTCGCCCCTTCGGCTGCTGGAGATAATGGGCAAGCCCGCGCACCTCGGCGGCGAAGGCGATGCCGGCGCGGCGGACCTCGCCGAGGCTGCCCGAGCGCATCAGCACACGCTCCTCCGGCGCCTGCCAGTTGACGCGGAAGATCTCGACGCGCGCGTCGTCGTAGAGGCCGGCGGCGAGGTCCTGCTCGCTCAGCCCTTCCGAGGAGAGCGCGCTCTCTACTTCCAGGTTGTCGACCGAGAGGCCGACGGCGTCCTTGATCTCGCTCGCCGTGAAGCCGGCCGCCGCCTCGAAGGTGGTGCCGTCGAAGACGATGTCGCGGTCGTGGTCGGTGAAGCCCTGCTTGGCGCCGTCGCGGCGGGTCAGCCGCCAGCACCAGGCGAGCGTCGTTGCGCCGCTCGCGAGGTGCGCGGCGAGACCGGGAGATATCGTCTTCACAGGCGGATCTCGACGATCGGGATGTTCGGAATCGCGCCATGC
>JBIOXS010000072.1:0-32842 GCA_044869815.1 Candidatus Rokuibacteriota bacterium
CATCGCTTCGACATCGAGGTCGAGGGCCAGCACACCTATCTGGCCGATGGGGTCGTTGTCCACAATTCGCCAGAAACCACGACCGGCGGGCGCGCGCTGAAGTTCTACGCCTCCGTGCGGCTCGACATCCGGCGCCAGGACGCGATCAAGGTCGGTACGGAGTCGGTCGGCGTGCGGACCAAGGTCAAGGTGGTCAAGAACAAGCTCGCGCCGCCGTTCCGCGAGGCGGAGTTCGACGTCATCTACGGTGAGGGCATCTCCAAGGCCGGCACGATCCTCGACGCCGCCGTCGAGCAGAGCATCGTCGAGAAGTCGGGCACCTGGTACACGTACAAGAACGAGCGCATCGGCCAGGGGCGCGAGAACGCCAAGAAGTGGCTGCAAGAGAATCACGCTGCGCTGTTCGAGCTGGAGAACAAGATCCGCGAGACGCTGGGGCTCAGGGCGCCGGCGCCGCTGAAATCGTAGCGTCCCGCAAGGTTCTCGACGCCAGGGCCGCCCGCCTCGCGGCGGGCGAGCTGCTCTCCCGCCGCGCGTGGACGCGCGCCGAGCTCACCGCGCGATTGCGTCGTCGCGGCGCCCCGCCTGAGGTCGCCAGCGAGGTCGTCGCCGACCTCGTGGCCCGCGGGTACGTCGATGATGCCGGCTACGCTCGTCACTGGGTGACCACGCGCGCTTCTCGTGGCTATGGCGCGGCGCGCTTGCGAGCGGAGCTCCGGGCGCGCGGCGTGGCGGCCTCGGTCATCGATGCGGCGCTTGGCGTCGTCGATGCTGACGCATCGCTCGCACGGGCGCGCGAGGTCGCTCGACGGCGTCTTCCAGTGCTGCGTCGCGGCCGGCCGGAGCGTCTGGCGTCACGGCTACGCGACTACCTGTTGCGCCGGGGCTTCACCGGATCCGTCGTCATCCGCGTCGTACGCGAGTCCACGGGGGTCGGCGCGGAAGACTGAGCCGAGCGTGTACAATGATCGTCGTATGACCGGCGCTGACATCCGCGAAGCTTTTCTCAAGTATTTCGAGCGGAACGGGCACACGTGCGTGACGTCGTCGCCACTCGTCCCCGTCGGTGATCAGACGCTGCTCTTCACCAACGCCGGCATGGTGCAGTTCAAGGGCGTCTTTCTCGGCGACGAGCGGCGCGACTACGTCCGCGCCACCACCTGCCAGAAATGCGTGCGCGCCGGGGGCAAGCACAACGATCTCGAGAATGTCGGCCGGACGGCGCGCCATCACACCTTCTTCGAGATGCTCGGCAACTTCTCGTTCGGCGATTACTTCAAGGCCGATGCGATCCACTTCGCCTGGGAACTCCTCACCAGGGACTTTGGCCTCGATCCGGGGCGCTTGAAGGCCACCGTCTTCACCGACGACGACGAGGCGTTCGGTCTCTGGAAGTCGGTCGCGGGGCTGCCGGAGGAGCGCATTCTCCGGCTCGGCGAGGAGGACAACTTCTGGGCGATGGGCGATACCGGGCCGTGCGGTCCGTGCTCGGAAGTCCACTTCCACCAGGGCGATGACTTGCCCTGCGCCGAGGAGGCCGCCGGCCGTACGTGCCTGGGTCCGGCCTGCGAGTGCGATCGCTGGCTCGAGGTCTGGAACCTCGTCTTCATGCAGTTCAACCGCGATGCGAGTGGAACGCTGACGCCGTTGCCGCGGCCATCCATCGACACGGGCATGGGCCTCGAGCGCGTCGCCGCCGTCCTCCAGGGCAAGCGCTCGTCGTACGAGACCGACCTCTTCGCGCCGCTGATCGCGCAGGTCGCGCGCCTGGCGGGCAAGCGCTATGGCGCGCAGCGCGAGCAGGACGTCTCGATGCAGGTCATCGCCGATCACGCGCGCGCGACCACCTTTCTCATCGCCGATGGTGTCCAGCCGTCCAACGAGTGGCGGGGCTATGTGCTCCGCCGCATCATGCGCCGCGCGATGCGCCACGGGCGCAAGCTCGGGCTCACCGAGCCCTTCCTCTGGCGGGGTGTCGACTGGGTCGGCGAGATCATGATGCGCGCCTATCCCGAGATCGGACGCGAGCGCGACCGCATCGTCGACGTCGTGCGCCAGGAAGAGGAACAGTTCGCCAAGACGCTCGACAACGGCATGCGCCGCATCGATGAATATGCCCAGGTGCAGGGTGCGGGCGCCGGCCGCGCGATCGACGGCCGCTTCCTGTTCACGCTGTACGACACCTTCGGGTTCCCGCGCGACCTCGCCGAGGAAATTCTCGTCGACCAGGGTTGGAAGGTCACCGACGAGACGAACGTGACATGGGACCTCGAGATGGAGGCGCAGCGCGAGCGGGCGCGTGCCGGGGCGGCCTTCGGTGTCGATGGCGATGCGGCGGAAACGGTCCCGCTCTATCAGCAGGTGCAAGGGGCGCTCGCGCGCCCGCAGCAATTCGTCGGGTACGAGACCCTCACGACGCCGGCGACGCTGCTGGCCCTGATCGCGGGCGGCCGGCGCGTCCGTGAGGCGAGCGCCGGCGACGAGGTCGAGGTCATCCTCGATCGGACACCGGGATACGCGGAGTCGGGCGGGCAGGTGGGCGACACCGGTACCCTGGTCGGCCGGGGCGGACGGGGTGAGATCGTCGACACGTACTACCGCGGCTCGAAGCTGATCGTCCACCGCGTGAAGATCCGCCAGGGCGGCCTCCGCGAAAACGAGGACGTCGCCGTGACCGTCGATTCGCCGCGCCGGCAGGGATTGCGGCAACATCACACCGGCACGCACCTGTTGCACGCGGCGCTGCGCAAGGTTCTGGGCACGCACGTGAACCAGGCCGGCTCGCTGGTGGCGCCCGATCATCTGCGCTTCGACTTCTCGCATGGCGGCGCCGTGAAGGATCGCGAGGTCGAGCAGGTCGAGGAGCTCGTCAACGAGCAGGTGCAGGCCAACACGCCGGTGACCGACGCCGAGATGGGTTTGCGCGAGGCGCTGGCGGCGGGCGCGATGGCCCTCTTCGGCGAGAAGTACGGCGACCGCGTGCGTGTCATCAAGATCGGGGATTTCTCGACGGAATTGTGCGGCGGCACGCACCTGGACACCACCGGACAGATCGGGTTCTTCAAGGTCGCCGAGGAAGGCGCGGTGGCGGCCGGCGTGCGACGAATCGAGGCGGTGGCCGGCGCGGCCGCCGTGGAAGCCGTCGCGCGCCGCGAGCGCGTGCTGAAGGAGATCGCCGACATCCTAAAGATCTCACCGGAGGACGCGCCGCAGCGGCTGCGCAAGCTCCTCGACGAGCAGAAGACGCTCGAGCGTCAGCTCGCCGAGATGGAGACGAAGCTGGCGCGCTCCAACGCCGACGATCTCGTGGCCGGCGCCCGGCAGGTGCACGGCGTGGCGGTGGTAGCCGGCCGCGTCGATGGTCTCGACCCCGACGGGCTCCGCGCCCTCGCCGACACGCTGCGCGACCGGCTCGGCTCGGGCATCGTGTGTCTCGGCAGCGCCGTGGACGGCAAGGTCGGCCTCGTGGCTGCCGTCACCAAGGATCTGACGAAGCGATTCCCGGCCGGCAAGCTGATTCAGGAGGTTGCGCAGGCCGCCGGCGGTCGCGGTGGCGGACGTCCCGATCTGGCGCAGGCGGGTGCTCCCGATGCAAGCAAGCTCGATGCCGCACTCGCCGTCGTCTACGATTGGGTGGGTCGGCAGGCCGCCTGATAAAATCGCGACATGGAGGGCCAAGGCCTCCGTGTCGAGGACGAAGCGGCGGAAGCGCTGATCGCCGGCGCTGCCCGCCGGGCGCTGCCGGCTACCTGAGCCGGCGGCGATGGAGCCCCACCTCAAGATCCTCTACACCGTCGCCGAGACGGTGAGCCGCACGCTCGACGTCGAGGCGGTGTTACGAACCGCGCTCGAGGCGCTCACGCACGTCACCGGCCACGAGATCGCCAGCTTTCACCTCCTCTCCGCGGACGGCACCACGCTCGAATTGCGCGGTCACCGCGGGCTGTCCCCGCGGCTTCGCGACGTCAATCGCGCGCTGCCGGTCGGCCAGGGGCTCATCGGCGGCGCTGCCGCCGCCGGCAAATCGATCACGGTGAAGGACGTGCAGGGCTCGCCCGATCTCCTGCCGAGCGCGGAAGACGCCGTGCGCCGCGATCACATCCACGGCTTCGTGTCGGTGCCGATCCAGGCGCGCGGCCGCTTGCTGGGCATGCTCTCGCTGGGCCGCCAGACGCGTGATCCGTTCGACACGGAAGAGGTCGCGCTGCTCGAGGCCACCGCGCATCAGATCGGCATCGCGCTCGACAACGCGCGGCTCTACTCGGAGCTGGTCCACGCCGAAAAGCTCTCGGCCGTCGGTGAGCTGGCCTCCGGCGTGGCCCACGAGATCAACAACCCGTTGACGACGATCCTGGGCCAGGCGCAGCTCCTGCTCGGCCGCACCGACGTCCCGGTGCCGGTGCGCGAGCGGGTCGAGATGATGGCCGACGAGGCGTCGCGCGCGGCCCGCATCGTGCAAAATCTCTTGCTGTTCGCGCGTCACTATCCGCCCGAGCGGCGTCCCTGCGCGATCTCCGATCAGGTCGAGCGCGTGGTGGCGCTGAAGACCTATCAGCTCGAGCGCGACAAGATCCGCGTGGTCACCGAGTTCACGCCGTGCCCGCCGGTGTGGGCCGACGAGAACAAGATCCAGCAAGTGCTGCTCAACCTCGTGCAGAACGCGCACCAGGCGCTGCTGCGCCAGACCGGCGACCGCGTGCTGACCCTGCGCGTGCGGCCGCGGCGAGAGCGCGTGGTCATCGAGGTCATCGACAACGGGCCCGGTATCCCCGTCGAGGCCCTGCCGCGCATCTTCGATCCCTTCTTCACCACCAAGCCGCCGGGCGAGGGCAGCGGTCTCGGCCTCTCCGTGTCCTACGGCATCGTCGGCCAGCACGGAGGCCGGCTGTACGCCGAGAACCGCCCGGACGGTGGCGCGTCCTTCATCGTGGAGCTGCCGATCGGGGAAGTGCGCTGAGCCGCCGTCGCAGCGCGGCGGCGGGGCTCGGCCTCGCCGTCCTGCTCATCGTCACCGGATGCGTCGGCGTCGGCGGGCCACTCCCGAAGGCGCCTGCGCATCATCGCGCGCGCGGCTTCGCCAACGAGGACCCGGCGTTCGCGCGGCCGGATTTCTGGCCGCTGCAGGCATTCCGGCTGCGACGCCTGTGGGCGGCGCTCGTCACCGGCCCGGTGGCGGTGTCCTTCCCGCGCGTGGCGAACGACGGCAGCGCGCTGCGTGCCAACCGGCAGGCCGCGACCATCACGTGGATCGGTCACGCCACGCTGCTGGTGCAGCTCGACGGCGTCAACATCCTGACCGACCCGCAGTTCTCCGAGCGCGCGAGCCCCGTCGAGTTCGCCGGCCCGCGGCGCCTGAACCCGCCGGGCGTCGCGTTCGAGGACCTGCCGCCGATCCACGCGGTGGTCATCTCGCACGACCACTACGATCATCTCGACCGGCGGACGGTGCAGCGCCTTGCGGTGGCGCACCGGCCACGCTTTCTCGTTCCCCTCGGCCTCAAGGCGTGGTTCGCGTCGGTGGGGATCCCGGACGCCGAGGAGCTCGACTGGTGGGACAGCGCTCGTGTCGGCGCCGTCACCTTCACGGCGACGCCGGTGCAGCACTGGTCGTCGCGCACTCCCTTCGACATGAACCGGCGGCTCTGGGCGGGCTGGGCCGTGGCGGCCGGCAACCGCCGTCTCTTCTTCGCCGGCGATACGGGCTACTACGACGGCTTTCGCCGCGTCGGCGAGCGCCTGGGTCCGTTCGATCTCGCGCTCGTCTCGATCGCGTCCTACGAGCCGCCGTCGGTGATGGCGCACACGCACACGACGCCGGAGGAGTCGTTGCGGATCTTCGCCGACGTCCGCGGGCGCACGTTCGTCGCCATGCACTGGGGGACGTTCGACCTCTCCGAGGAGCCGATCGAGGAGCCGCCGCGCCGGCTCGTCGCCGCCGCGCGCGCCCAGGGTCTGCCCGACGCGCGCGTCTGGGTGCTCGCCCACGGTGAAACGCGGGCCTGGTGAGCTAGGCGATTTTCCGGAGGTCCTCGGACTCCTCGGCCCAGATCCGGAAGCAGACGCCGTGGGCCTGGATCTCGCCGAGGGGCGCAATCTCCACCTCGTGCTCCCAGTGCGTCGCGGTGATGAGCTGGTCACAGAGCAGGCACGCCTGCCCGTGGCCCTGGCCGATCCACGAGCGTCGGTCGGCGAGAGCGGGCAGCTGGCCGCCTGCGATCATCTCGCGGATCCGGCGCCGGAGATCGATCGGCGAGACCGTCGGCCCCGAGCCCTCGCCGCCCCCGATGGGACGCGTGAGCGCCCGTGAGGCGCGGATGCGCTGGCGGCTGCGGACGATGCGGAGACGTGATCTGGCGATGATTGCGGCGGAACGGCCGCGATCGAAGGACGGTACATCCATAGCAACCACCTCGGCGAAGGCGCTCAGCTGACCTCAGCGTACCACCGCCTCTTCGTCCATGCAGGCCTGCAGCAGCAGGCCTTTCAGATATCGCGTCTCGGGCACCGTCAGCAAGGCGGCATGGTCGGCGCTCTGTCCCAGAGCGGCGAGCAGCCGTAGCCGAACGCGAGCGTCGATGGCGGCGCTCCGGACCGTCTCCTCGAACGCGCTCTCGCTCACGTGATACGAGCACGAGAACGTGGCGAGGATCCCGCCGGGCTCGAGCAGGCGGGCGGCCCGAAGGTTGATCTCCTTGTAGCCGCGCAGCGCACCGGGCACGGCGGTGCGCGCGCGCGCGAACGGCGGGGGGTCGAGAATCACCACGCCGAACCGCCGGCCGGCGCGCTCGAGTGCCCGCAAGGCGTCGAAGGCGTTCTCGTCGTGGACCTCCGCACGGTTGGCCACGCCGTTGAGGGCCAGGTTGTCGATCGCGCCGGCCAGCGCCTCCTTGGAGGATTCGATGCAGAGGGCGTGCGTGGCGCCCCCGGTGAGCGCCTGGCAGGCGAAACCCGCGGTGTAGGCGAAGGCGTCGAGCACGGTCCTTCCCGCCGCCAGCGCGCCGATGCGGAGGCGATTGTCGGTCTGGTCGAGATAGAGACCAGTCTTGTGACCGGCGCCGAGCCGCACGAGGAAGCGGGCGGCGCCCTCGTCGACCACCACGCTGGCCGGTCCGGGCGGATCGTCGATCCAACCCCAGGTCGCCGGAAATCCTTCCAGGGTTGCCGAGACCGCGTCGTCCGCCGAGAAGACCGCGACGTCGCCGAGCGCGCCGCGCAGCGCCGCCACCAGCGTCGCGCGGCGGCGCGCCATGCCGAGCGTCAGACATTGCAGGACCACCACCGGGCCGTATCGATCGGCGACCAGGCCCGGCAGCCCGTCGGCCTCGCTCCACACCAGCCGCGTGGCGCCGGCTCTCCCGGCACGACGGCCCACCGCCTCCGCGATGCGCGCCCGCCAGAGCACCTCGTCGAGCGCCTCGTCGTGCCAGGTCACGATGCGGCAGCAGAGCCCCGGGCGCGGATTGAAGAGTCCCCGCCCGACGAAACGGCCGCCGGAGTCGATCACGGTGACCGCAGCGCCCGGCTCGACGTCGCCGACATCGGCGACGTCGCCCTTGAAGATCCACGGGTGAACGCGCGCGCGGTCGTGGCCGCGCTTGAGCCGGAGGACGGCCGCAGTGGCCACGGGCGCAGCTTACAGGAGGCTCAGCGAGTGCGGCGGAGGACGACGACCATCAGCAGCGGGTGCTTCGAGCGCTCGAGGACCTGGTGCGGCTTGAAGCCGAAGAACCACTGCACGAACTCGAAGCCGCCGGCGAGCGCGACCAGCGCCTTGAGCTCCTGGGGGAACAGCATGCGCGACAGATGCGTCTGGCGGTAGACCCGGCGGCTGCCGTTGTCGATGGCCTCGAGCACCATGTGCTCCTTGAACACCTGGCTCACTGGGTTGACGTTGTTGAGCGCCGAGAACGAGGCGCGCACGATGACCTTCCCGCGGCGGCGCGACCACGACCAGCGTCGCGCGGGATCCGTCCACGACGAGACCATGTAGCGATCGAAGACGTAGAGCCCGCCCGGCCTGACGGCCCGGGCGACGCTGCGCAGGTGTGACACCAGCTGCTCGTTGGTCAGCAAGTGGCCCTGCGAGTCCTGCATGCAGATGGCGGCGTCCACCGGGCGCTGGACCCGGAAATCCGTCATGTCGCCGACGATGAGCTCGCCCGCGTGGCCCTTGCCCGCCAGCCGTTCGCGGAGGAACTCGATGTTCTTGGCGGAGAGATCGAGCCCCGACATCCGGTAGCCGCGGTCGGCGAGCCGGATCAGGTGCGGCCCGGTGCCGCAGGCGATGTCGAGGACGCGGCGCACCGGCCCGCGAGCGAAGCGCTTGAAGCAGTGGACGAGGAAGTCGACCTCGCCCTTGCGGTTCATGTCGAAGGCGATCTCGTAGAGCCGGGGAGCGGTGTACTCGCGCTCCCGGCTCCGCGTCGTCATCGCCGGTCGCCCCACCACGTGAGCAGCGACTCGCGGACCACCCAGGCGGCGGCGATGCCCGTGCGCCCGCTCGGATCCCAGGCGTGGGCGACCTCGACGAGATCGCCACCGATGACATCGCACTCTCCGAGCATCCGGACGATCTCGATCAGCTCCGGCACCCGCAGGCCGCCGGGCTCCGGCGAGCCCGTGCCCGGCGCTTCGGCCGGGTCGAGCACGTCGACGTCGATGGTGACGTAGAGCGGATGACGACGGAGCTCCTGCAGGATCGCCCGGACCGCCTCTACCGGGTGGACGGCGAAGGCGGGGAAGAACCGGGGCCGGTGGCGCGCGTACTCCTCCCGGGCGCCGGTCCGAATGCCCACCTGGTAGACCCGCTCAGGCGGCACGGTATCCATGACGCGCGCCATGGCCGAGGCGTAGTTGTACCGCTCGCCGAGGAACTCTTCCCTCAGATCGGGATGGGCGTCGAGCTGGAGGATTCGGAGGTCGGGGAACGAGGGTGCGAGGGCCTCGATGACGGGCACGGTGGCCGTGTGGTCGCCCCCGAGCATGTAGGGAATGAGCCCGGGCTTCCACCAGGCACGGATCTCGTCGCGGGCGGCGTCGAGCTGCTCGCGCGGGGCCGCCCCATCCGGCATCTCGCAATCGCCGATATCGGCCAGGCGGAGGTCATCGAGGTCCCGGTCCAGGAACGGGGAATAGGTCTCGATGGAGTCGGAGGCGCGACGAAGGTCGAGCGGGCCGCTGTCCGCCCCCTTGCGGAGGTTGACGCGGCCCTCGAACGGGATGCCGTAGATGACGATGCGGGCATCGGCGAGCGGGCGCTCGTAGCAGGCGATGAAGCGGGGCGAAACCGGTCGCATGCCTGCCCGGGCGCGGAGCGCCGCTAGACCAGGTCCTCGTCCGCCAGCAGCGTCATCGCCGCCAGCGCGCAGCCGATCCGCACGGTGGTGTGCTCGACCGCGACGACGCGCCGCTCCTTGATGATCTCGCCGCGGACCTGGAAGGCTTCGTCGAGCATGGCGTTGATGTGGCGCTCGGCCTCGGCCTTCGAGGCGACGCCGTGGAACTCCATGATCACCCCGTTCTTGGCGGGATCGTCGGGCACCGCGTAGCCGACGGCGGCGGCCACCGTCTCGCCGGCCGTCTCGCTCGTCATGGCCGCGTAGGCGGTGGGCACGAGAGCGCCGGGCTTGATCTTGGGGAGATCGATGACGGGCACTTCCGGAGGCAGGATGCTCGAGACCTTGATGAGGTTGACGTTGCCGATGCCCGCTGCGAGAAGTGCGTTGTCGAAGGCGTTGAGGGTGGTGCCGCCTTCCGCGTGGCCTGCCGTCACCGCCGCCATCGTGACCTTCCCCGTCATTCGCTCCTCCTCGACACCGTGAGGTTCTCGCCTCCAATCGGAATCCCGCACGACGCGGGACAACAAATTCTGTTGCCAATTTACCGACGCGTGGGGCCAATGCAAGAGAAAACTGCGCCGCCGACGGCCGGGAAGCGGCGGGCCGTCGACGGCGGCGTGGCGAGCGTCGCGCGCGCGGCGGCGGTGGCGGTGCGGAGCGTCGCGCGGCGCGGCGGCGCAGCGGCGGCGAGCGCGGCGTCGCGCGGCGGCGGCGGGTCGGACGGTGACGCGAACGGAAAAATCCCGCGCGAGCGTGTTTTTTTCTTGCAATGGCCACGAACGGACCCTACAGTCAATTAGTTTTTGCATGCGGCGGAAACAATTTTCGTCGCAAAAGCGGCGGCGAGACGGCTCGTCGCAGGAGAGGTGCGGTAGATGGACGGGACGGACAAAGGAGGGTCATCGGATTGAACGCCCTGGGACGTCACCTGCTTCTGGAGTTGTTCGATTGCGATCCTGACGCGATCACCAACCTCGAAGCCGTGAAGAGCGCCCTGGTCGAGGCGGCGAAGCGGGCGCAAGCCACGATCGTCGACGTCGTATTCCACGAGTTCAACCCGTTCGGCATCAGCGGGGTCGTCGTGATTGCCGAGTCCCACCTGTCCATCCACACCTGGCCGGAATACCGCTACGCCGCCGTCGACATCTTCTCGTGCGGCGACGTGCTGAACCCGGAGGTGGCCGCCAACTACCTGGTCGAGCAGTTCGCCGCCGAGCGGACCTCGGTGGTCGACGTCCAGCGCGGCATGTTCCTGAACGCCGCGGCGCCGATCGTCAACAAGGCCTCGGTCGCCGTCAGTTGATCAGCCAGCAGCACTACAAGTGGTTCTTCGAGCCGACCACGAGCATCGAGGGCCACACCCACGCCATCCGCCGCACCATCGTGGAGACCCGGACGAAGTACCAGCACGCCGAGATCATGGACACCTTCGCCTACGGCAAGCTCCTCGTGCTCGACGGCCGTATCCAGTCGTCCCAGGCCGAGGACTTCATCTATCACGAGGGCCTCGTTCACCCCGGGCTGCTGGCCACCGAGAACCGGCCCGAGTCGGGGCTGGTGATCGGTGGCGGTGAAGGCGCGACGCTGCGGGAGATGCTCCGCTATCCGAGCATGCGGCGCGCGGTCATGGTCGACATCGACGCCGAGGTGGTGGACCTCTGCAAGCAGCACCTGCCGGAGATGCACCAGGGCGCCTTCGACGATCCGCGCACCGAGGTGCGGACCGAGGACGCCCGCGCCTACCTCGAGAAGAGCACCGAGCGCTTCGACTTCATCAGCGTCGACCTGGTCGAGCCGCTCGAGGCCGGGCCGGCTTGCATGCTTTTCACCAAGGAGTTCTACACCCTCGTCCGCGATCGCTTGACCCCCGGCGGTGCCATGACCCTCCAGGCCGGGATGACGAAGCTCGGCGAGCTCGACTTCTACACCTGCATCCACCGGACCCTGCGCGAGGTCTTCCCGATCGTGGCCGGCTACCAGATCTTCATGTCCTGCTTCGGAACGCCATGGGGCTTCATCACCGCCACCAGGAAGGTCGATCCCCGCACGCAGTCGCCGGCCATGGTCGACAAGATCGCCGCCGAGCGCCTGCCCGGCACGCGGCTTCAGTACTGGGATGGCCTCACGCACCAGCACGTCTACAGCCTCCCGCGACACATCCGCACCGCCATCGACGCCCAGATGCGCGTCGTCACGGACGCCAATCCGCTGATCGTCACCTAGCCGCCCGTGGCAGCCTCGCGAGGCGTCGGCGTCGTCCTCCTGGTCGTCATCGCCGGGCTGGTCGTCGGCTCGCTCCTCGGCGAGCTGCTCGGTGGGCTGACGTCGGGCTGGCTCCAGGAGTTCTTCACCCGGGGGCCGTCGATCGGTCTCACCAGTCCCGCGACGCTCGACCTGCGCTTCCTGGCACTGACCTTCGGGCTGGTCTTCAAGGTCAACGTGGTCGGCGTCCTCGGCATCGTGATCGCTGCCCTCGCGCTGCGCCGTCTCTGAGCGGCGCGCCCTCTCTCATCGTCGCCTCCGCCTCGCCGCGCCGGCACGAGCTCCTGAGGACGCTCGGCGCCGACTTCGCCGTCGAGCCGAGCTACATGGACGAGACGCTCGATGCCGGTCCGCTCGCCGAGGCCGTGGCGCGTCTGGCGCTGCGGAAAGCGCGAGCCGTCGCCAGCCGGCGACCGAGCGGAGTCGTCCTCGGCGCCGACACGATCGTGGTGATCGACGGCGAGGCGCTCGGCAAGCCCTCGGACCGCGCGGATGCCGCCGTCATGCTGCGCCGACTCCGCGGCCGGACCCATGAGGTCATGACCGGCGTGGCCGTGGTCGACGCCGCGACGGGCGGCGAGGCCATGCAGACGGTCACGAGCCGCGTGACCATGCGCGCCTACTCGGAGGCCGAGATCGCAGAGTACGTCGCCACCGGCGAGCCGCTCGACAAGGCGGGCGCCTACGCGATCCAGGGCACCGGCGGGGCGCTGGTGGCAGGCCTGGACGGCTCCCGGAGCAACGTGGTGGGCCTGCCTCTCGAGGCGACGGCCGCGTTGCTGCGTCGCTTCGGGGTAGCCGTCAGCGCCCCGGCGGCTGACTGACGGCGCGGCGGGCCGCGTCGACGTGAACGAGGTCCTCCGGGCGGGGCACCCGCGCCGTCACCGGCAGCGGAAGGTGCGCCCGGATCAAGATCAGCGTCTCCCGGACCTGCTCGACGGTGACGATGCCGTCCTTCAGGTAGAGCTCACGGCTGGCCGCGAGCCTCGCCTCGAACACGTCGGGACCGGCGGTCACCGCCCGCGGCAGCCTCGCCGCAAGCCGGCTGGCGTCGCTGTCGGCCATCCGACGCTGGGCCGCCCGCACGGCGCGTGCCAACGCCATGAGGTCGCGCTCCCGCGGCCGGCGGTCGCTCCGCACGAACACCGCCGCGTTCACCGTCGCGGCGCCGACCGCCTGCCGCACCGCCGGCGGCGAACGCAGGTCGACCAGGGGATGCGCGTGACCACCGGCGATGAGGCGCGAGGCGGCCGGCTCGTGGACGAGCGCGGCGTGGACGTCCCCTGTCTCCACCGCGTGCACGACGCCGCGCTCGCCGCGACTCACCATCCACATCTGCGCGACGCTCAGGCCGGCGCGGGCCAGGAGCCAGGCGAACCAGGCTTGCTCCGGCGCCGCCGGCGTGCTCACCCCGACCCGCGTTCCCGGCAGGTCCTCGATGGAGCGGACGATCGTCTTGTGCGCGTCGGCCACCACCAGGACGACCGGCGGCGCGGCGGTGAGGCCGAGCACGAGCCGCGGCGACTGGCTCGCGATGCGGGGCCCGAAGCGAAGGATCGCCTCGAGCGAGGTCGCCGCCAGATCGGCCTGGCCCTGGGCGAGGGCTTCGGCGGCGCCCGGCTCGGCGCGCGTCGTCTTGAGCGTGATGGCGAGCCCTTCCCGGGCGAAGTAGCCTTCGGCCTCGGCGACGCGGAGTGGAAGATACTCGGGTGATGTCGCCGGCCCGCTCACCGCGAGCGTCAGCGCCTGGAGCAGGATGATGACGCCCGGCACCCGCTCAGCTCGTCCAGTGCTGCGGGCGCGGCGGACCATACCAGGACCGCCGCACGATCCGGTCAAGGCGCGGCTGCTGCGGCTCTATCGCGACCTGCTGCGCCGCCATGGCCCTCAGCACTGGTGGCCCGGCCGCTCGGCCTTCGAGATCGCCGTCGGCGCGATCCTCACCCAGCACACGGCCTGGATCAACGCCGCCCGCGCCGTGGCGGCGCTGCGAGCGCGCGGGCTGCTGACGCCGGCGCGGCTGGCCGCGGTTGGCGAGGCGGAGTTGGCCTCCGTCATCCGCGCAGCGGGGACGTACCGCGTGAAGGCGCGCCGGCTGCGCGCGTTCACGCAGTGGCTCGTCCGGCGCTTCGACGGCCGGTTCCACGGGCTGCGACGGGCGCCGCTCGGACCGCTGCGGCGCGAGCTGTTGGCCGTGGCCGGTCTCGGGCCGGAGACGGTCGACGCCATTCTCCTCTACGCCGCCCACCGGCCCGTCTTCGTGGCGGATGCGTACACGCGGCGCCTCTTCAGCCGCCATCGGCTGCTGTCCGCGAACGCCGGGTACGAGGAGGCCCGCGCGTTCATCGAGGCGCACTTGCCGTCCGACCCGGCCCTCTTCAACGAGTTCCATGCGCTCGTGGTGGCCGCCGGCAAGGCTGCGCGGCGGAGGCTCACCGCCGCGCGGTTTCCAGAAGGATCGTCACGAGGCGCTCGGCGGCGTCGGGGACGGCCAGCGTCCGGGCGCGCTCGCCCATCTCTTTGAGGCGTGCCGGGTCGGCGAGCAGCGACTGGATCCGCTCGAGGAGCAGAGCCGGCGTGAGCGAGGCCTGCGACAAGATCGAGCATCCCTGGGCGCGGCCAACCAGCCGCGCGTTGGCGGTCTGCTCGTCGCCGCGCGTGCCCGGCAACGGGATGTAGAGCGCGGGGAGACCGAGCTGGCAGCACTCGTTGACCGTGCCCGCGCCGGCCCGGCTCACGACGAGCGCGGCCGCCGCGTAGATGCCGGCCAGCTCGTCGCCGACCCAGGGAATCGGCGTGTAGCGCTGGGCGAGGCCCGGCGGCAGCGCGGCGCGCCGCTCCGCGAGCCAGGCGCGATCGCCGGTGGCGGCGTTGTCGCCGCACTGGTGGATCAGCTGCGCCTGCCCGAGGAGCGGCTCGAGAATCTCGCCGACCGCGCGGTTGATCGCGTGAGCCCCCTGGGCGCCGCCGGTGACGTAGACGAGCGGCAACGAGGGGTCCAGGCGGAAGCGCGTGATGGCGTCCTGGCGCTCGCCGCGCCGCAGCTCAGGCCGCAGCGGGTTGCCGGTGAGCGCCACGTCGGCGCCGCCGAAGAGTCGCGCGGAGTCCGCGAACGTCACCACCACCCGTGTGGCCATGCGCGCCGCGATGCGGTTGGCGAGGCCGGGTACGGCCGTCTGCTCGTGGACGACGAGCGGCACCCGCGCCAGCCGCGCCGCCATCGCGACGGGGAGGGCGACGAATCCGCCGGTGGCGAAGACGACGCGCGGCCTGAGACGGCGAAGCAGACGCCAGGCGGCGGCGACGCCCGCCGGCGTGTTGACGCAGATGTCCGGAACGTTCTGCCACGCCCACGCGCGGCGCAGCTTGCCCGTGGGAATGGCGTGATAGCGAATGCCGGCCTCCGGCGCGCGGCGCGCCTCGAGGCCATGCTGGCTGCCGATCCACGCGCACTCGATGCCGCGGGCACGCAGCAGCGCCGCGACGGCGAGTCCGGGGGAGGTGTGGCCGCCGGTGCCGCCCCCGGCGATGACGATCATGTCGCGCGGGTGTCCCGGTAGCGCTCGAGGCCGAGCGCCACGAGCCGCTCGACGAGGTCCTCGTAGGCGATCCCGCTGGCCTCCCACAGGCGCGCGTACGCGCTGGTGGCGGTGAAGCCGGGGATCGTGTTGATCTCGTTCAGGATGACGCGGCCCTCCTCGATGAAGAAGTCCACGCGCGCCATGCCCGCGCAGTCCACGGCGCGGAACGCGGCGACGGCGATCTCACGCACGCGCGCGGTGAGCCGCGCGCCGATCGACGCCGGCACGGTGATCGTGGCGCGCCCCTCGGCGTACTTCGTGGCGTAGTCGTACCACTCGGCATTGTAGGTGATCTCGCCGGGCAGCGACGCCTCGGGCGCGTCGTTGCCGAGCACGCTCACCTCGACCTCGCGCGGCTTCTTGACGGCGCGCTCGACCACGATCTTCCGGTCGTGGCGGGCAGCCTCGTCGAGCGCCGCCGGCAGCTCGCTCGCCTTGCGCACCTTGCTGATGCCGACGCTCGATCCGAGGTTCGAGGGCTTGACGAAGCAGGGAAAGCCGGTGACGTCCCTGACGCGGCGGGTGACGACGGCCGGCTGCTCGCGCCACTCGTGGCGCAGCACCACGGTGTACTTGACGATCGGCAGGCCGTGGGCCTGGAAGACGGCCTTCATCGTCGCCTTGTCCATGCCGACCGCCGAAGCCAGCACGCCGGCGCCGACGTACGGCACGTCGGCCAGCTCGAGCAGGCCCTGGATGGTGCCGTCCTCGCCATACGGCCCGTGCAGCATCAGCACGACGACATCGAGCCCGGCCCGCAGCTCGGCCGGCATGCCGCCGGCAGGCTCCGTGCGGACCAGAGCCGCGGAGGTGGAGACGTCGACGCGCTCGGCGCGATCGGCGAGCGCCTTCTTGACCGCACCGGAGGCGCCGTTTCGCGGCAAAGCGGCGCGAGCCTGCGACGCGAGCGCGCGGAGAGGATCGCCCCCGACGACCCAGCGGCCGTCGCGGGCGATCCCGATAGGGACGACGGCGTGACCGCGACGCTCGAGAGCGGCGATAACCGACGCGGCGGACGCCAGCGACACCTCGTGCTCGCCCGACCTGCCGCCGAAGATCACCCCCACGCGCAGCGCGGACATGCCCCGCATTCTAGCAGGGCGAGGCGGCCGATCCTCAGCGCGAAGGCGGCGACGCGGAGGGAACGGACGGCATCAACTGGATGAATCCGTTCGCCACCAGGCGGCGATCCGCCTGCGGCACTCCGTAGAGCTTCACCTCGTCGCCGGGGCGCAGCGTCTGTCGTGTCCATGGGCTCAGCTTGCTGGCGTCGACCCGGACCGACTGGCCCTGCGGCGTCTCGACGATGATGTCGGCAATCGTTACAGCTCGCACCTTGCCGGCGACGCGCCAGAGGTCGTCGCTCGAATCCGTCCGTGGCGAGGCCGCGACGTCGCCGGGGATGCTCGGCGTTTCGAGCGAGGTCAGGGCGCTGTCGCCGCTTCCGATGATGACGGCAGACAGTTCCTGAGGTTTCATGCCCTCGATCCCGACCACGGACACCCGCCCGCTGATCGGCGTACCCAGACGCTCGGCCGTGCTCGCGTCCACATAATAGACGGTGCCATCGTCGCTCCGGACGACAGCCATCGATTCCGTTGCCAAAGTGGCCGGCCACTCGAGCGTGCCTTTCAAAAGCCGGGGATCGCCGGGGGCCGCGGCGGCAATCTCGGTCAGCAACACGAGCAATGACAGACTGAGGAAGAGCGGTCTCATAGACACCTCCACGATTGAATAGCGTGAAGGTGTACCGCAAACCGAGCCCCGGCGCTAGAGGGGTTTTTTTTCGGCGCGCCAGCGCCGCCACTCCGCCAGGCGCCGGGCGAGCTCGGCTTCGAGACCACGCTCCACCGGGCGGTAGTACCGGCGGCCGCGCAGCGACTCGGGCAAGTGCTCCTGATCGACGCGTGCGTCGGGGGCGTCGTGCGCATATCGATAGCCCTTGCCGTAGCCGAGGTCCTTCATGAGCGCGGTGGGCGCGTTGCGGATGTGCAGCGGCACCGGCTCCGCGGGCGCCGCGTCGACGTCCGCGCGCGCCTCGTCGTACGCGACATACGCCGCGTTCGACTTGGGCGCCAGCGCGAGATAGAGCGTGGCCTGCGCCAGCGCCAGCTCGCCCTCCGGCGAGCCGAGGAAGTCGTAGGCGTCCTTGGCGGCCAGGGTCAGGAGCAACGCCTGCGGGTCGGCGTTGCCGACGTCCTCCGACGCGAAACGCACGAGGCGACGCGCGACGTAGAGCGGATCTTCGCCCGAGTCGAGCATGCGCGTCATCCAGTACAGCGAGGCGTCGGGATCCGAGTCGCGCAGCGACTTGTGCAGCGCCGAGATGAGGTTGTAGTGCTCCTCGCCGCTCTTGTCGTAGAGGAGCGTCCGTCGCTGCGAGGCTTCGCGGATCGTCGTCTCCGTGATGGCGCCGCCGTCCGCGAGCTGCGCGGCGAGCTCGAGCACGTTCAGCGCCCCGCGCGCGTCCCCGTTGGCGAGCCGCGCGATCGTGCGGAGGGCCGCCTCGGTGGCGGTGACGCCGGTGGCGGCCAGCCCGCGTTCGGCATCGCGCAGGGCCGTCGTCATGATCGTCATCAGCTCCTCGTCGCCGAGCGGGCGCAAGACGTACACGCGGCAGCGCGAGAGCAGCGCCGAGTTCACCTCGAACGACGGGTTCTCGGTGGTGGCGCCGATGAGCACGATGGTGCCCTTCTCGACATGCGGCAGGAACGCGTCCTGCTGCGCGCGGTTGAAGCGATGGATCTCGTCGACGAACAGGATCGTGCGGACGCGCCGGCGGCTGCGCTCCACGTCGGCCTCGGCGACGACCTGACGGATCTCCTTCACGCCCGAGAGGACGGCCGAGAAGGCGACGAAGCGCGCGCCGGCGACGCGCGCCATCAGCGCGGCCAGCGTCGTCTTGCCCGAGCCGGGCGGCCCCCACAGGATCATCGAGTGCAGCTCACCTCGCTCGAGCGCCGTCCGCAGCACGCGGCCGGGTCCGAGCAGATGCTCCTGTCCGACGACCTCGTCGAGCGAGCGCGGGCGCATCCGGTCCGCGAGCGGGCCCGGCGGCGTCGGCCCCGGCGCGCTCGCGGGCTGCTCGAACAGCTCCACGCTAGGCTCCCTGTGCCCGCTCGCGCAGCCACGCGGGCAGCGCGCCGAGATCGGTCAGACGTGCGACCGGCGTGATCTTCCAGCGCGCGAGGTCCGCCTCCTTGGCGCGGTAGGCGACGAAGGGCACGCCGGCCTCGGCGGCGGCCGCGCCGTCCACCCACGAGTCGCCGACGACGACGGCGTCGCGGGCAGGGCCGAAATGCGCGGTGATGACGCGGTAGCCGTCGGGGTCGGGCTTCATCTCGCGCATGTCGTCGCGGGTGACCACGAGATCCAGGTACGGGTGAAGGCCGAAGCGCTCGAGGGCGACCAGCGTCACCTCCCGGGCGTTGTTGGTCCACACCGCGGTCGCGAATCCCGCCGCCCGCGCGCCGGTAAGCGCCTCGAGCGCGCCGGGCTCGAGCCGCGCCGCCTCGAGCGCGCGCCGCTCGTGGTCGAGGGCGATCGCCCACACCGGTGCCGATATCGCCGGCGCTTCGACGGCACAGTGACGGATGAGCTCGCCGACGCGGTAGCGTTCGGAGCGTGCCGGCAGCGGGCCGCAATGATGCTCGATCAGCGCCCGCATCTCGAGCGCCATCGCGGCCAGGTCCAGCGGCGAGTTGACCAGCGTGTGATCGAGGTCGAAAACACACAAACGCACGCGGTGACGGTACCATAGCCGTGGTACGCTTCGTCTGTGATGGGTCGCGTGCCGTGTGTTCCGGCCTGCCTCGCCGTCGTGCTCGCGCTGTCCTTCGTGTCCCCCGCCGCCGCCCTGGACGACGCCGACCGTCTGTGGCTCGTGAGCGAGCGAAGCTTCTCCGACGGCCTCTATCCCGTGGCGCGCCGTGCCCTGGAGCGGTTCGTCGCCGAGTATCCGAAAGATTCGCGGCTCTCGGAGGCCGTCCTCCTGCTCGGCAAGGCGCGCCTCCGCGCCGGCGACGCCGACGCCGCGCTGGAAGCCTTCAAGCGGGCGCAGACGCTGTCACCGCCGCCGGGCAAGTCGCAAGAAAGCCGCTTCTGGGAAGCGGAGGCGCTCTTCCGGCTCAAGCGCTTCGTCGAGGCGCGCGGTGCCTACGACGCCGTCCTCCGAACCGACGCCGCGTCGCCCTTCGCGCCGGATGCGCTCTACGGGCGGGCGTGGAGCGATCTGGAGATGAAGCTGCCCGAGCCGGCGATCGCGGGCTTTCGCGAGTTCATCCAGACGTGGCCGGAGCATCCGCAGGCCGCCTCGGCCACCCTGCAGCTCGCCCGTATCCTGGCCGACGAGAAGAAGCCCAGCGAGGCGCTGGCGGTGCTGCAGTCGTTCGCCGCCAAGTACCCGGGCTCGCGGCTGGCGCCCGACGCGCAGTTCCTGCTCGGCTGGGCGAAGACGAACGCCGGGGACGCGCGGGGCGGCCTCGCCGATCTGCGCGCGTTCGTGGCCGCCAATCCGTCGCACGAGCAGGCCCCGGCCGCGCGCAAGATCATCGCGCAGGCGATGGCGCGTAACGGCGATCGCGAGGAGATGGCGGAGGCCTACAAGGTGCTGATGGAGCAGGAGCCGGCCTCCGCCGACGCGCTGTACAACGCCGTGCAGATCGCCACGCGCCTGGGGCGTCCCAAGGATCAGGAGGCGGCGTGGAAACGGCTCAACGGTGAGTTTCCCAACCACGCGCTCACGCGGCGCGCGGCTCTCGACCGCGCCAACACCGCGTTCAAGGAAAAGAACTGGGGGGCGGCCACCACCCTCGCGCAGCAGGCCGCGAAGAGCGACGACGACGGCGTGAAAGCCGAAGCCCTGCTGCTGGTCGGGGAGTCCGAGCTCAAGCAAAAGCGCTTCGCCCCCGCCGCCAAGGCCTTCGAGGCGGTGAAGAGCCTCGGCGACGTCGACGCCGGCGTGCGCTACCGGGCCCTCGCCGGCCTCGGCCTCGCCCGTGAAGAGCAACAGGACTGGAAGGCGGCGCTCGCCGCCTATGAATCGGTCGTCAGCCGCAGTCCCGACGCGACGCTGCGCGACTGGGCGCGCGAGCGGGCGACGGCGATGAAGGCGCGTCTGGCGAAGCCCGCCGCGCCGGCGGCGCCGAAGCCGGTGCCGAAGAAGGAGGGCAAGTCGTGAGGACGCGCACGCTGGGCCTGCTCGTGCTGTGGCTGGCGCTGCTCGGCGCCGCACCGCGGCCGGCGGAGCCGCCGGGGCCGGATCTCGCCAAGCTGGTTCCCTTCGCCAACGCGCCGCTCGACAAGCCACCGCTCGCCGTCAAGTTGCCGCTTCCGGCCGCTCCGGTCGAGCTGCCGACGCTGCCGCTGATCGCCGTGGCGCCGCCGGCGGCCGCCAAGCCGGTGGCCTTCATCGAGGCGCCACGCAAGCTGCCCTGCGTCGGCGCCTGGCTCGGCATCGCGACGGAGTCGCTCGAGTGCGGGCGCGCCCGCTACCAGCGCGGTGAGTACGACGAGGCGGCCAAGGCGCTCGAGCCGGCCGTCCGGCGCGGCACGGAGCGCGATCTGCTGCGCGAGGCGCGCTACTGGCTCGGCGAGACGTACTGGGAGCTCGGCAAGCTGGAGCAGGCCGACTGGCTCTTCCGCCAGGTCGCGCAGGATTCGCCACGACAGGACTGGGGCGCGTGGGCGCTGCACTCGAGCGGCTGGACCGCGCTGCGCCTGGGGCAGGCCGGCCGCGCGCGCGACGCCTTCACCCAGCTCCTCGCCGGACCCAACCCCGCCTCCGTGGACGCCTGGGGCCGCCACGGGCTCGGCCTCGCGCTGATGGCGCTCGGCCGCTACGACGAGGCCGATCAGACGTGGGCGGCGCTGGAGGCGCGCCCGATACCGCCGGCGATCGCGCGCGACGTCGCCTTCTGGCATGCCGAGGCGGTCGGGCGAAAGGGCGACTCGGCGCGGGCCGAGGCATTGATGCGCCAGTTCACGCAGGGCGGCCCCCATCCGCTCCTGCTGCCCGGCCAGCTCCGGCTCGGATGGTGGAGCCTCACCGCCGGTCGTCCCCGCGACGCGGACGCGGCCTTCCGCGTCTACCTCGCCCAGCGCACGGCCACCGAGCGTGACTGGGCCGAGGCCGGCCTCGCGCTGGCGCTCCTCGGAGGCGGCGACTGGGCCGAAGCGCAGAAGATCGTCGCCGGCCTCGCCGCGCGCCGCTCGTCCCTCGCGCAGCCCATGCTGTTCCGGCTCGCGCGCGCCGCCGCCGATGCGCCCGCGGGTGCGGAGCCCGGGCCTGTGTTCCAGCAGCTGCTCGGCACACCACTGTCCGCGTCGGCGCGCGCCTGGGTGCTGCTCGTCAAGGGCGAGAGCGACCGCGCCCAGGGCAACCGCGACGAGGCGCGCACGCAATTCGACCTGGCGCAGAAGGCCGATCCCGATTCGATGATCGCGCGGCAGGCGGCGGTGCGGGAGGCGCTCGTGAACTTCGAGCTGCGCGAGTTCGCGCAGGCGGTCTCCGAGCTCACGCCGGTCGTGAACACGCGAACGCCGCCGGAGGTGCGACGGCCGGCGCTGCTGCTGCAGGGCGAAGCCGCCTATCACGCCGGGGATCACGTCGCCGCCACCGCGGCGTTCCGGCGTATGCTCACGGAGTTCCCGAACGATCCCCAGGCTCCCGCCGCGCGCCTGGGCGTGGCGTGGTCACTTCTGCGACAAGGCAAGAAGTCGGACGCCCGTCGCGAGCTGCTCGAGTTCGCCCGGCTGACGCCCGATCATCCCCACGCCCCCGACGGCCTCGTGCTCGCCTCGGAGCTCGCGCTCGAGGCCGGCGATCTCACCGCCGGCCGCGAGCTGCTGGACCGCATCATCACGACCTACCCGACGCATCCGCGCGCGGAGTTCGCGCGGCTGAACCGCGGGCTCGTCCAGCTGCGCAACGGCGACGCGGCGGGGGCGACGGTGGCGCTGCGCGACTGGCTGGCGCGCTCGCCGTTCCCGGCGCTGTTCGGACGCGCGCACGCCGCCCTCGGCACGGCGCTGCTCGAAGAGCGCAACCTCGACGAGGCCGTGCGTGAGTTCAGCCTCGCCCAGAAGGACGGTCTCACGGCATTCGGCCATCTCGGCCTCGGCTCCGCGGCGCTGGCGCGCCGGCGCACCGACGATGCGGAGGCGGCTTTCAAGTCCGCCCGCGACGGAGGCACGCCCGCCGAGGCGGCGGCGGCGACCTACGGGCTGGCCGCGGCCGCGTTCCAGAAGGGCGCCGTGAAGGAGTTCAAGCAACCGGCGCTCACGAGCCTGGCCGCCGTCACGCCTGGTCCCACCGCGGCCCGCCGCGCCGGCGCTCTTCTCTACGTCTTGACCACGATTGCCGTCGAGGAGAAGGACTGGCCGACGGCGCTCGGGTACGCGCGACGTCTCACGACCGACTATGCGGCGTACGAGGCGACGCCGGACGCGCTGGAGCGCGTCGGGGCCGGCGCGGCTGCGGCCGCAGCGTGGCCGATCGCCTACGAGAGCACGATCCTGCTCCGCCAGCGGTATCCGCAGAGCCCGCTGGCCGACGGGGCTACTCTGCGACTCGCCGAGGCGCAGCTCGAGACGGGGCGTCCCGCGGACGCTCGCCGTTCGCTCGAGCAGTTCGTGGCCAGCTCGCCCAGCGATCCGAGGGTCGGGCGTGCATGGGTTGCGCTGGCCCGCGTGAGGGAGCAAGCGGGCGACCGCGGCGGCGCGCTCGAGGCCTATTCGAAGGCGCCGCGCGATACCACGGGCCCGGAGTGGAGCCGGCAGGCGCTGTTCAGCCACGCCCGCCTGTTGCTGCAGGACAAGCGCTACGACCAGGCCCGCGGCGTCCTCGATCGCCTCCTGAAGTCCCCGGACACGTCGGTCGTGGTCGACGCGGCGCAGGGGATCGGGGACTCCTACAGCGGTGATGGCGATCACCTCGCGGCTGCGGAGTACTACCTGACGGCCGCCTATGTGGCGCCGGACACGCCGGCCGGCCGCCGCGGCCTGCTGTCGGCGGCCCGCGCGCTCGCGGCCGGAAAGCAAGACGACGCCGCGGCCACGGCGTACCGCAAGCTCCTCGCGCAGACGGATCTGCCGGCCGACGTCCGTGACGCCGCTCGCAAGGAGCTCGCCGGCCTCCGACGGCCGTGAAGGGATACGGCGGCCGCCTCCTCTTTGTCGATCTGACTCGAGGTGCGACGCACGTCGAGACGCTGGCGGAACCGACGGCGCGGGCCCTCCTGGGCGGCAACGGCCTCGCGGCGCGGCTCCTGTCCGATCATGTTCCCGCCGGCGTCGATCCCTTCGATCCCCGCAACGCGGTGGTCTTCGCGGTGGGGCCGATCACCGACACGAGCGTGCCCGGCAACAGTCGCGCCTGTGTCGCCGCCAAGTCGCCCCTCACCGGTCTCTTCTTCGACTCCACGTTCGGTGGGCGCCTTCCGGCCACCCTCAAGCGCACGGGCTTCGACGCCGTCTTCCTCACCGGCCGCGCGGCACGGCCGTCCTATCTGCTCGTGACCGAGTCCGGGGCGGAGATCAAGCCGGCCGAGGACGTGTGGGGACGGACCACGCGCGATGCGGTGACGGCGCTGACAGCCATCGAGGGCGCCGACGCCGACGCGATCGCGATCGGGCCGGCGGGGGAGCGGCGCGTGCGCTTCGCCGCCATGGCGCATTACTGGAAGAACCGCGAGGGCGTCTCTGGCCGCGGCGGCATCGGCGGCGTGCTCGGCAGCAAGAACCTCAAGGCGGTGGTCGCGCGCGGCGGGCGCAAGACCGAGGTCGCCGATGCCGCCGCGTTGAAGGCGCTGCTCGACGAGACACGCGAGCCGTTGAAGACGGGCACGAAGGCGCTGTCGACGTTCGGCACGCCGTTTCTCGTCGGGCCGATCAACGCTCTCGGCGCGCTCGGCAGCTATAACCTTCGAGCCGAGGTCTTTGCCGAGGCGCGGGCGGTGGGCGGCGAGGAGATGAAGGCGCACTACCACGAGCGCGACACGACCTGTCTCAAGTGCCCGGTGGCGTGCGGCAAGCAGTACGCGATCGGCGCCGGCGAGTTCGCCGGCCGCCGGGCGAAGATGCCCGAGTACGAGACGATCTTCGCGCTGGGGCCGATGCTCGGCATCGCGAATCCCGAGGCGCTCATCCTCGCCAACGACTTGTGCGATCTGCTCGGCCTGGACACGATCTCCATGGGCGTGACGCTGGCCTTCGTGGCGGAGGCCCTCGAGCGCGGCTGGCTCGACGCGCGCGAGGTCGGGGTGCCGTTCGGCTGGGGCGACTGGCGCGGCATGCTGCGCCTCGTGGAGATGACGGCGGCGCGCGAGGGCTTCGGCGCGCGGCTGGCCGAGGGCGCCTGGCGCCTGGCGGAGTCCATCGGGCCCGACGCGACCAACCTCGTGTACGCGGTCAAGCGGCTCGAGCTGCCGGCCCATTCGGCGCGCGCGCTCAAAGGGCTTTCCATCGGCTACGCCACGGCCACCCGCGGCGGCAGCCATCACGACACGCGGCCGACGCCGCAGTACGCGCCCACGTTCGATCGTCGGGGGACCAAGGACAAGCCGGAGTTCGCGATGCGCAGCCAGCACTTCACCGCCGTCGGCGACTCGCTGGTGCTCTGTCGCTTCACGTCGGAGCGCGGCTTCGGGCTCTTCGTCGGCGAGCCGTACGCGGCGATGGTGCGCGCGGTGACCGGCTGGGAGGTCACCGCCGAGGAGCTCGAGCGCACCGGCGAGCGCATCGTCAACCTCGAACGCATGTTCAACGTGCGGGAGGGTGTCCGCCGGCGCGACGACGCGCTGCCGTGGCGGGTGATGCACGAGCCGATTCCCGACGGGCCGTCCGCGGGAATGTTCTGTCCCCCCGACGAGCTCGCCGTGATGCTGGACGCGTACTACGGCCTCCGTGGCTGGGACGCGGACGGCGTGCCGACCCGCGCTCGGCTGGCGGCGCTCGGCGTCTGGTGACGTGGGGGGCCCCGAAATGGCCCCCCACACCCCCCAACGCTCGTCGCGCCCCGGCAAAGCCGTGGCGCGCCTCGAAAGCCGTGGCGCGCCTCGATAGCCTCGATAGACGGAGCGGCTAGTTCGGTCTGGTACAGTGAGGGTACAGGGGCTGGAGGAGATCTATGCCCCCGTCCGCCCACACTGCTCTCGTCGTCAGCATCGTGGCCAGCGCGCTCGGCGCCTTCGTCATGTGTCTTCTCGTCGCCCGCTACGGCCTCAACCCGGCCAGCGGAGCGGACGCCGAGCGTGGCCTCCTCTTCACCCGCTTCGGTCATGCGCTCGCGGGTGTCTGCTTCGCCGCCACCGGGATTCTCGCCGTCGTCGTTCTGATCGCCCCGACGCGTGAGCCGCATTCGGTCCCGCCGACGGTCGTGAAGATCGAGCCGGACCCCGCCGCGGCAGCGCGCCTCCAGGCGCTCGCCGCCGAGCTCAAGGCGATGGCGACGCGGCTCGAGCAGGCCGAAGCACGCGTGGCGGTCGTCGACGGCGCCGCGCGACGTCTCGGCGACGAAGTGAGCTCGATAGGCGCCCGCGCCACGCAGCTCGAGCGGACGATCGCGGCCCTCCCGCGACGCGCCGCCGCGCCGGAGCCTGCGCCGAAAGAGATCAAGGCGCCACCGCCGTCGCCGGTCGCGGCCGACGTGCCGACCGTCACGCCGGCACCGCCATCGTCCACGCCGCCGCCCATGCTGGAGCCAGCGGTCGCGCCACGGCCTCGCGCGGCCGATCCGGTCGTGCACCGCGCGCCATCCACGGCGGCGCGCGCGCCCGAGCCGGCGGCGAGCCCGCGGGTGCCGCCGCCGTCCGGGCGAGCGACCATCGAGGCGCCGGCGCGGGGTGCGGATGGTGGCGCCGCGGTGGCGAAGCCCGATGACGGTCAGCTCGGCGGCAAGCTCCGCGACGACTGGAAGACGATCCGCGGCGGGTTCGCCACGGCGGGCGATGACTTCAAGGCCGCCGTCCGCGACCTCGGCCGCAAGCTCTGGCGTTAGCGCTGCGCCGTCGTCTCGCGCACGAAGCGGTCGATCTGGGCGGGGAGGCCGAAGAGCCTCACCCGGTCGCCGGGCCGCAACATCGTGTCCGGCGGCGGATTCAGGATGACGTCACCCGCCCTCACCACGCCGACCACCGTCACGCCGAACCGCTCGCGGATGCGTGACTCGCGCAGCGACTGATCGGCGACGCCGTCGCTCCCCACCGCGACCTCGCGCACCTCCGGCATCGTCTCCGCCCCGGCCGGAGGGGCTTGCCCCGATTCCATCGCGTCGCGGAAGCGCTCCAGATAGGCCAGCGCCAGGGACTTCGGCAGCTGCAGCCGCGCCAGCGCGTGTCGGATCAGCGTGCCGGCGGCCTCGAGCTCGGGCTGGATGATCTCGCTGGCGCCGTCGCGCCGGAGGGCATCGGATTCGGCGCGGCCGTGCGCGCGGACGAGCACGGCGACGTCCCCGTTCAGCTCGCGCGCCGCCCGGACCGCCAGCCGGGCGTGTTCGACGTCCGGGAGCGCCACGATGAGAAGCGCGGCGTCGCGCGCGCCCGCGCGCTCGAGGGTCGAGCGGCGACCGGCGTCGCCGTAGAGCGCCGGCACGCCGCGCGCGATGAGCCCTTTCACGACGTCGGGATCGCGCTCGATGACCGTGTACCGCAGTCCGAAGGTTGCCAGCGCTTCGCCGACGGCGCTGCCCACGCGGCCGAAGCCGCACAGCACCACGTGGCCGCCGCGCTCCTCGCCAGCGGGTGGGCGCGACGCCGCCGTCCCGCGCGCGTCGAGGAACCCGAGCGCAGTGAGCCAGCGCGGTGCGTGGCGGACGAGCGGCGCATTGATGAGGATGCTGAGCAAGGAGGCCGCCAGCGTGGCGTTGTAGACGTCGCCGCCGACCTGGCCCGTATCGCGGGCGACCTGCACGAGGATGTAGGAGAACTCGCCGATCTGCGTCAGCCCGGCGCCGACCAGCAACGCCGTCGACCATGCGTAGCGGAATGCCGCCACGACCGCCGTCCAGATGAGGAGCTTGCCCACGACGATCAGCGCCAGCATCACGCCGAGCATGGGAAGGTTGTCCAGGACGTTCCTCGGATCGACGAGAGCGCCCACCGTCACGAAGAACAGGGCGACGAACACGTCGCGCAGAGGGAGGAGCCGCGCAAGCGCCTCGTGCGAGTAATCGGAATTGCCGAGCAGCAGGCCTCCCAGAAAGGCGCCCAGCGCCAACGAGAGCCCGACGGCCTGCGTGAGCGCCGCCGTGCCGAGGCCGATGGAGAGCGCGACGATGAGAAAGAGCTCGTCGTGTTGCGTCCGCGCCACCCGGGTCATGACGCGCGGGATCACCTTGGCCGCCAGGTAGGCGAACGGCACCAGCACCAGCGCCGCCCGCCCCAGCGCCGCCGCGATGGCGACCAGCCGCTCGGGGTTGAGCGCCCCGAGCTCCGGCAGCAGCACGGTAAGGACCACGACCGCGAGGTCCTCCACGAGCGTGATGCCGATCATCACGCGCCCGTGGCGCGAGTGCAGTTCGCCCTGGTCGATCAGCAGGCGCGCCAGCACCATCGTGCTCGCGACCGAGACGACGATGCCGACGACGGCGCCCTGGAGCAAGGACCAGCCGATCAGCGCGGCGGCGCCGACGCCGAGCGCCGCCGAGAGCAGGATGCCCACCGGCCCCCCGATGAGCGCCACCCATTTCACGCGCAGGAGGTCGGTCAGAGAGAACTCGATGCCGATCGAGAACATCAGTAGCACGACCCCGATCTCGGCGAAGAGCTCGAACGTATGGAGGTCGGATACTGTGGGGCCTGGTGTGAACGGCCCGACGAGGAGGCCGCCGAGAACGTATCCGAGGATGAGCGGCTGGCGCACGAGCCAGGCGGCGGCCGCGCCGAGGACGGCCGCGACGAGAACGATGGCGAGGTCGCGGAAGAATATGGGGTCAGCAGTCATGGCGACGGCGCCGGCGCTCGCACGCGTGTGGCTCGAGGGCCCGGACGTCGCGGCGAGAGTAGCGGCCGCCGACTGCAAGCGTCAAGGCGGCGCAGCTATCGAACGGTCTCGATCACTGGCCACCTTATCCACCGCAATCCCACGGTTGTTCACAGTTCCGGGGGATTTGGAACGCCGTATAAACCCATATTCTGCCTACAGCACCGGTATTGCGCTCGTGACATGCCTCTTTTCTGGGCGTCTGACTGCGAGGTATCGAACGATCTAGCGCTCGGCGTGATGCCGGCCGACCCGATGCCACGTCCGGCGGATGGTACGATCGACGCGATCCTCGTATCTTCGACGGGCGGATAGCTCAGCTGGGAGAGCGCGGCCCTTACAAGGCTGAGGTCGCAGGTTCGATCCCTGCTCCGCCCACCATCGTTACTGCGTCAGTATCCCCTGGGCACGAGCAGGCTTCTCGCCCGGATTTCGGCGTCTCGCTGTTGGATGAGCTTCTCGGCGGTCGATCGAACTTCAGCGTTGCGGCTCACATCGACGTAATGCAGGGTCGGCGGCCAGCCGGGGCTCACGATCGGTCGATCGAAGATCAACTCGGTCACCTCGTCGCGCCAGCGCGGCCCTTGCGCTGGCGGCCCGTACTTCTGTCGGAGCAGCGCCAGCATGTTCTCGGCCTGCAGGCGGTAGTCCGACGCGGCCGGCAGGGTGATGGAGATGCGGAACACGCGATCCTGAAAGGCGACGATCTCGATCATGCTGGCGGTCGTGCTTCGCAGGACGGTCCCTTCGCAGATCGGGATGTTCAGGTCTCCGATGCAGCGACGCATCGTGAAGCGCCCGGACGACGTCCGCACGTTGCTCGGATACCAGTATCGATCCCACACGACATTCAAGGGCATGTAGTCGATGCCCCACTTCGTCCGCATCTGGTCGAAGATTTCCGCCTTGCGCGCTCCCAACCGGAAGCCTTCCGGCGTGCGGCTGATCGCGACGATACGGGGGATGGCGGAAGCCTGCGGCTGAGGCTCGCTCGCGCGGGCAGGTGGCAATTGCTGAGCGACGGTGCCTCGTTGAAGCAGCGCGTCGCTGGCGAGCAGCACCACGATGCAAGCGGTTACCGCCGCATACGTTCTCGCTTTCCGGGCAGTACGTCTCTGCGTTCCGGGCATAAGCGGCATCAAATACCCCCGTCACCGTCAAAGGGGCCCGCTGCGAGCATCGACCGGCACGGACGAAGGCGGCAGCCGCCTCGGGTGCCGGAGGCATCTAATCAGTGGGCGCGAGCATGAAGGGGCCAGGCGAACAGCGTCAATATATCGATCGATCTATCGCAGCAGGACTTCGGATCTAAGGCGCGCCGCCCAGTGCCGCCGAAAGCCCACGGTCGAGCTGGTCGCGATCGAACGGTTTCATGATGTAGTCGAACGCGCCGCGCCTGAGCAGCTCGCGGCCGAGGTTCTCGTCGACGTTCGCCGTCACCATGATGATCGGGATCGTCGGGGCGGCGGCCTTCAGCTCGTCGAGGCCCTGTGTCTCGCGGGCGTCCGGGAGCACGATGTCGAGCAGGATCGCGTCGGGTGCGTCGGCGCGCACCCTCGCCATGGCATCGTTGAGGGTCGGCGCGAAGCGCACTTCATGTCCCAGCGCCTCGACGATCTCACCGAGGATCTCGGCGATCTCTTGTTGGTCCTCGACGATGAGCACGCGTGGCATTGAATCTCACGATAAACCATGCGGGGCAATATAGGTAAGTTTAACGGTCAATCGGCGGCTGCTCACTCCGGCGATCGCCGGACGGCGGCCCGGAGGACTTCGGTCAGGTGCACGACGTTCAAGGGCTTCGTGACGTAATCGAAGGCGCCGCGTTTCAACGTATCGCGCGCGAAGCTCTCCGCCGTAAGCGGGGCCACCATGATGATCGGCACGCCCGGATGAGCCGTCTTGAGCCGGTCCAGCGTCGTCATGCCGGTGATGTCGGGGACGGCGATGTCGAGAATGATCGCCGCCGGCGGCGCCACTTCCGCGAGTGTGACGCCGTCGGCCGCCGTGGTGGCGAGGGTCGCGTCATACCCGAGCGCGGTGACGGTGTCGGCAAGCGTCTGGAGGAGCGGAGGGTCGTTCTCGACCACGAGGATCAATCGCGGCATGTGTTGGCGTCGCCCGGCGCGATGGCATTGCGCTTGCGACGGGGGATTATATGCCAACAGACCCGCCGCGTCGGGAAAACCGCGCCGAGCCGGAACGGCCGCCGCTGCGGCCGATGAAGCGCAACGGCCGGCGCTGGCGCCCCAACGTGAAGCCGTCGCCGAAGACCAGCAACCTCGATCGCGACTTCCGGCGGCGCGCCGGCTGAGCACATGCCGCGCCGCCACCGTCCTCCACGACTCTCCGAGGCGGCGGGCGCTATACTCCTCGCGTGATCGTCTCCCGCGCCGTCACCGAGAATCTCCAGAAGGCGTCGTGGATCCGCCGGATGTTCGAGGAGGGCGCGCGGCTCAAACACGAGCGGGGCGCCGACAAGGTCTTCGACTTCACGCTGGGCAACCCGGAGATCGAGCCGCCGCCGGCGGTGCTCGCGGCCGCCCGGCGTGTGCTCGACAGCGATGCGCCGCACCTGCACGCCTATATGCCGAACGCCGGCCATCCGCGTGTCCGCGAGGCGGTGGCGCAGCGGCTGCGCGCAGCCACCGGGCTGCCGTACACCGCGAATCACGTGCTGATGACCGTCGGCGCCGGCGCGGCGCTCAATACGGTGCTCAAGGCCCTGCTCGACCCGGGGGACGAGGTCCTGACGGTGGCGCCGTTCTTCGCCGAGTACACGTTCTACGCCGAGAACCACGGGGGCCGGCTGGTGGTGGCCGCGCCGAACGCCGATCTGACGCCGAACATCGACGCCATCGCGGCGGCCGTCACGCCGCGCACCCGCGTCATCCTGCTCAACTCGCCGAACAATCCGAGCGGCGTCATCTATCCGGAGTCGACGTTCGTCGCCATCGAGGGTCTGCTCACGCGGGCCGCCCGCCCCATCGTGCTCGTGAGCGACGAGCCGTACCGCGCCCTCGTCTTCGACGACGTCGTGCCGCCGCAGGTGCCGCCGCTGGTGACGCGTTCGGTCGTCGCGACCTCGTGGTCGAAATCGCTCGCGATCCCGGGCGAGCGGATCGGCTATCTGGCCTTCTCGCCGCGCATGCCGGAGGCGGCGGCGCTCTTCGAGGCGTGCACGTTCACCAGCCGCGTGCTCGGCTTCGTCAATGCGCCCGCGCTCTGGCAGTGGGTCGTGGCCGAAGTGGGTGACCAGGCGATCGACGTGGCGCCGTACCGCGAAAAGCGCGACCTCATGTACGAGGGACTGACGCGCATCGGCTATCAGTGCGTGAAGCCCCAGGGCGCGTTTTACGTGTTCCCGCGGACGCCGATCGACGACGACGTAGCCTTCGTGCGCCTGCTGGCGGGCGAGGGTGTGCTCACCGTGCCCGGCTCGGGCTTCGGCGCGCCCGGTCACATCCGCATCTCGCTCACGGTCGAGCGGGAGACCGTGATCCGTGCGCTGCCGGGTTTCGAGCGTGCGTTTCGGAAGGCGCGCGGCTAACGGCGAGGCGCGCCGGGAAGCCTGAGCACCGCCCAGCCGCATTCGCGCACCTCGGCCTCGATGGCCCGGCGCTCCCGCCGCTGCCCACCACGACGCTCCCGCTCGATGGCCGAGTCGGCGACGCGCCGGTCGGCCACGCGCCGGTCGAGAATGAGGTCGACGTCGGGCTCGCGGATCAGCGCCTCGCGCAGCTTCTCGTAGAGATCCCGGCGCGCGGGGGAGACGATGAAGACCAGACGCCGTGTGGGTGTCCGCAGCGGCTCGTCCACCGCGGCGGCTCAGCGGCCGCCGCGGCGCGCGGCCACCAGATCGAGGACCCGAAGGATCTCGGCGCCGTCGCGGACCATCTCACGCTCGCCGGCCTGACCCCAGCGCAGCATGCCGTCCCGGTCGACGACGAAGGTCGACCGATACGCGACGTTCCGCTCCTCATCCAGCACGCCATAGGCACCGATGACGGTTCGGTGGACGTCGCTCAGCAGCGGAAAGGGAAGGCGCGCGGCCCGCGCGAATGCCGCGTGGCAGAAGGGACTGTCGCCGCTGATGCCGAGGACGGTTGCGCCTCGCTCGCTGATCTTCGTCGCGACCTGGCCCAGGTCGCCCAGCTCGGGGCTTCAGATCCGACCGAAATCGTAGCAGTAGAAGAGGAGCACCACGTCGGCGCGCCCGCGAAACTCCCCGAGCGACACCGCCCGGCCCGATGTCGAGGGCAAGGTGAAGTCGGGAGCGGCCTGACCGAACCGAAGCGAGGTCACGGCGGAGAGCGTACGTCATCCGCCGCCGCGGGCTTTGGCGTTACAGCAGCGCGCGGATCCCGCTCACGAGCAGAACGGCCAGCAGCAGCGCAGCTCCGATCACGTCCGAGTCTCGCGGGAGAATTGTCATACCAGTGGTCCAGAGCAAAAATTGCGCCGTCACGCGGCGCAGCATTCATGGCGACTCTCACAACGGCGTCAGGAAAATGTTTTCCGGGGTTGTGGAGGCGAAGCGGTCCGGCTATGGTAACGAATCCGCAATGTCGAAGGAGGACGCGATGGATAGCTGGTGGTACGACATCGATCGTGACGTTCGCCTCGTGCTGGAACGCCATGGCTCGATGACGCCCGCCGAGATCGCTCGCATGCTGCGGCTGT
>JBIOXS010000073.1:0-7326 GCA_044869815.1 Candidatus Rokuibacteriota bacterium
TTCGACTACCACTGGAACGACCACGCGGGGCAGATCGCCAAGATCCGCAAGGCCAACGGCATGCCCGCCGCGTGACGCCGTACGCTACGGCAGCAGCGCGGCGACGGGAACCGGTGCTGCCGGCACACCGAGCGGCGTCACCGACTCCGGCGGACGCAAGCGCGTGACCGCGGTGTAGCGCCAGCCGAACGGCGCGGTGAGATCAGGGCCGGGGTCGCGGTAGATCTCGACGATGCCGTCCTCGAGATTCACGATCCAGTAATCCGCGATGCCGGCACGCGCGTAGAGGCTGCCCTTCTGCACGCGGTCGAACGAGAGGCTCGATTCGCAGACCTCGATGATGAGGGCTGGCCGGGCGGGATGAGCGTGACGGTAATCGGCCCGCGCTCCACGGACGACGGCGACGTCGGGCTCGGGCGCCGATTCGTCGTCGAGGGCCAGTGGGGCCTGGATTCGGACGATCCAGCCGGCGGGGATGGCCGCTCCGAGCGCATCCTGCGCCATGCCAACCGCGGTCGCGTGAGGGCTGCCCTGCGGCTCCGCGACGATGAGCTGGCCACCGATCAGCTCGAGCGGCTCGCGCTCGAAGGCGCCGACGTCGACGAGCCGCTCGTATTCCACCCGCCGCCACCGCCTCGACGTGAAGGGCGCTTGCTTCATGCCGCCAGCGTAGCGCCGAGGATGTCGGCGACGGCAAGCGTGACGTCCGGAAACGCCAGGGGCGCGAGTGTCGCGCCACGGAGAAGGCGCTCAGTCCGCTGAAAGCCAGCGGTGGATGGATCCCGATAGACCTCCACGGCATCGCCATCGAGATCCACGATCCAGTAATCGCGCACGCCCGCCTGTGCGTACAGCGGGCCCTTCAGGCGCCGGTCGTAACGAAGCGACGTGTCGGCGACCTCGATGAGCAACGCGACGTCCGCCGGCCCGGGGAGCGCCTGACGGTAGAAGTCATCTCGCCAGGCGAGCAGGATGATGTCGGGCTCGGGCTCCGAATCAGGCAGGATGACGAGCGGATTCTGCGGCCACAACACGATACGGCCGTGCAGTCGGCCGAGCAGCACGTGGTTCAGCCGCGCGACGCACGACGCGTGGTCCCGGCCGATCGGCGCCACCTGGACGATCTCCCCGCGGATGAGCTCGACCCGGTCGTCCTCATTGAGGATTCCGGCCTCGATCATCCGGTGGTACTCGTCCACCGTGAACCGTCGTCTGGTGATCTCGACGTCCGTCGCCACGCCGCCATGGTACGCGCGTCGCGCGCCCCGCTGTCAACGCCCAGCATTCGATACGGTCACGCCTCGCCGTCGGCGACGAACCGTTACATCGAATTGAGGCGCGATGCCGTCGTCGAGACGAAGGATCTCGACGAGAACACTCAGATCGCAAGGATACCGACACGCTTTGAAGTACTTGATCTTCATCGCGTGAACGAACGATCGAAGAATGGCAGATCTGGTGTCTTGGACAGCCTGCGCCGCGGCGCTAAGATGCGCAGCACTTTGATCCGGAGGAAGCCATGAGCGCCGGCACCGACTACACGAAGGGGCAGGGGTAGATGCCCGGCCACGTCCTGCGTCTCATCCGTGATCGGCTGGACCCGGGAGCGTGCTCGGCGTTCCCGGCGACGAACCGCGTGCTCTACCTGCTGGACGGCGCCCTCACCGTCGACGGCAAGAGCGTGCCGGTGAACAGCGCGTGGCGCGGCGCCGGTGCGTGCTCGGCCGTGGCCGGACCCGGCGGCGCGACGGTGCTGCGCTACGAGCTCGTCAGCAAGGCCGGGCCGGCGCCCGGCAAGCCGCTGCTTGCCCACGACATCGCGCTCGATCCGAAGGCGCCCTATCTCATGCGCTGCGACCGCGTCGACTTCGACCTCGGCTCCGAGGCGCTGCCGCATCGCCACAAGGGCGGCGGCATCCGCTGCCTGGTGCAGGGGACGATGGAGCTGCGCGTGGAGGGCGAGCGTGACCGCGTCATCAAGCCGGGCGAGGCCTGGTTCGAGAGCGGCCGCGAGCCCGTCTACGCTAAGGCATCGGCCACCGAGCCGACCAGCTTCATCCGCTGCTCCATCCTGCCGCGCGAGATCCGCGGCCAGAGCTCCATCATGTACGTCGACCCGAAGGACGCCGGCAGCAAGCCGCGGAAGTACACGGTCTTCGTCGACGAGCCCATCGAGCTGCCGCGATGAAGGTGACGATCGCCTCGCCGCTACCGAGACCTCCCCTCAGGACAGATCCACCCAGACACTCTTGACCTCGGTGTACGGATCCATCCCCGCCGCGCCCAGCTCGCGGCCGAAGCCGGATTCCTTGAAGCCGCCGAAGGGCAGCGCGGCGTCGTAGAGATTGTAGGCGTTCACCCACACGGTGCCGGCGCGGATGGCGCGCGCCGCGCGCAGCGCCTTGGCGACGTCGCGCGTCCACACGGCGGCCGCCAGGCCGTACGTCGTCTCGTTGCCCTCCGCGATACCGTCCTCCACCGACCGGAACGGGATGACCGAGAGCACGGGGCCGAAGATCTCCTCGCGCGCGATTTTCATGCGGTTCGACACGCCGTCGAAGATCGTCGGCTCGACGAAGTAGCCCTTGCCGTCGCCGACGCTGGCGCGCCCGCCACCGGCGACGAGCCGCGCGCCCTCGTGCTTACCAGCCTCGATATAGCCGAGCACGGTCTCCATCTGCGCCTTCGAGATCACCGGGCCTATGCGCGTCGAGCGGTCCATCGGGTCGCCGACCTTCAAACCCTTCACGCGCTCGGTGAGCTGCGCCATGAAGTCGTCGTGCACGCGCTGCTCCACGAAGAGGCGCGAGCCGGCCGCGCAGACCTCGCCCTTGTTGTAGAAGATGCCGGTCAGCGCGCCCTTGACCGCCGCCTCCATGTCCGCGTCCGCGAACACGATGTTCGGCGACTTGCCGCCGAGCTCCAGCGACACGCGCTTCAGCGACCCGGCTGCCTCGCGCATGATCTGCTTGCCGACATCCGTCGATCCCGTGAACGCGATCTTGTCCACGCCCGGATGCCGCACCAGCGCCATCCCGACCGCTGCGCCCGGCCCGGTCACCACGTTGAGCACGCCCTCCGGCAGCCCCGCCTCCTGGCACAGCTGCGCGAACTTCAGCGCCGTGAGCGGCGTGAGCGACGCCGGCTTGAGCACCACGGTGTTGCCCGCGGCGAGCGCCGGGGCGATCTTCCAGGAGGCGAGCAGGAAGGGGAAGTTCCAGGGGACGATCGCGCCGACCACGCCGACCGGCTGTCGCAGCGTGAATGTGAAGGCGCCCTCGCGCAGGTTCAGTGTCTCGCCGTGGATCTTCGTCGCCCACCCCGCGTAGTAACGGAACACCTCCGCCGCGAACGGGATCTCCACCTTGCCGGAGTCGAACAGCGTCTTGCCCGTGCAGAGACTCTCCAGCCGCGCCATCTCGTCGAGGTTCGCCATGATGAGGTCGCCGAGCTTCCACACCAGCCGCGCGCGCTCCGCCGCCGCCATCCTCGACCACGATCCCGTCTCGAAGGCTTTCCGCGCGGCCTTCACCGCGGCGTCGACGTCGCGCTCGTCGCCGCGGGCGACACGCGCGCTTTCCGCCTCGGTCGCGGGATTGATCGTCGCGTACGTCTCGCCTGAAGCTGGCGTGCGCCACTTGCCGTCGATGAAGAGCTGGTCGGTTGGCATGGCCCTGTCCCCCGGCGGATCGCGATGCATCCGATGTGCCTCTGACTTCGCGTCGCATGACGACGTCACAGCCGGGGGCCGCCGCGGACGTGGCACACTGAATCGTGCGCCGCCGCGTCGTCGACGCCAACGGCTTCGGCCTGATCCGGCTGGAATCGCGGAGCGGTGTGCGCGCGGAATTCTTGCCCACGGGCGTCCTCTTCGCCCTCCGCCACGACTCGACCCTCATCAACCGGCTCCTGCCCGGTCCGGCGGAGAACGGCCTGTTCCGGCTCGTCGTGCGCTGGAGCGCGCACGGCCAGGCGGGCGTGGACCGTGACCGGGCGTGGGCGCCGCTCGTCGGGCCCGGCCTCGCATTCGCGCGAGCCGGACGGCGCGCCGTCACCTGGGCGACCCCGGGGGCCGGACGGCTCGCCGCCACGACGACGTTTGCGCTGCACCCTGAGCTCGCGGGATGGACATGGCGCGTTCATTTGCGGAACGTCTCGCGATCCGCGCTTGGGGTCGACGTGTTCCATGCCCAGGACCTCGGCCTCGCAGACGAGGCGGCGGTGCGCGACAACGAGGCCTACATCTCGCAATACCTCGACCTGCTTCCCGTCGCCGATCCCGCGCTTGGATGGATGATCCTTGCGCGCCAGAACGAAGCGATGACCGGCGGCCGTCATCCGTGGCTCGCGGTCGGCTGCGCGACCGGCGCCGGGGCGTTCTGCACCGACGGCTGGCAATTCTTCGGCGACGATCATCGTGCATCCGGCGAACCGCTCGCGCTGCGGACACCGTCGTTGCCGTCCCGGCGGCTGCAATACGAGTGTGCCATCGCGGGACTCCAGAGCCGCGGCGTCGAGCTGGCGCCGGATGCCGCGGTGGAAATCACGTTCTGCGCCTCGTATCTCGCGGATCATCCCGCGGCCTCCGACGCCGATGACGTCGAACGCATCCGCGCGCTCATCGCCGCGCGCTGGAACCTCGTGCGGCATCGGACGTGCAAGTCGCCCGGCGGCTCGACGTCGCTGTTCACGCACGCGTCCTGGCTCCACGGCGCGGCGCCGACGGCGGCCGAGTGGGACGCGTGGTTTCCGGGCGTCCGACGCCATGAGGAGCGAGCCGACGACGACGCCCTGCTCGCCTTTTTTCATGGCGCCGACACGCACGTCGTGGCGCACGCCAAGGAAGCCTCCGTGCTGCGCCCGCACGGCCACGTGCTCCGAAGCGGCGAGCCGCGCTCGGTCGATGCCGGCCATCTCGGCATGACGTGCTATGCCGCGGGGATCTTCGCCGCACAGGTGTACGTCGGGAATCCCAACCTCGCGCGCCTGCTGTCGGTCGTCCGGAACCACCTGAACGTCGCGCGCGCCAGCGGCATGCGCGTCTTCGTGGTCGAGCGCGGCGAGTGGCGCCAGCTCGGCGTACCCTCGGCGTTCGCGATGACGCCCGGGGATGCGCGCTGGATCTATCGTCTCGACGACGGAATCGTCGAAGCGCGTGCGTGGTGTTCCGGGCATCGGGCCGCCGCCTTCCTCGATCTGCGCGTGACGGCGGGGCCGCCCCGCGAGTTTCTCGTGTCGCACCACCTCGCGCTCGGTGTCAACGAGTTCGACGCGGGCGGCGAGCTCGTGATCCACGACGATGCAGCCTGGATCGAGTGCGCCCTCGCTCCGGACGGCGTCGCCGCGATGCACCTTCCGGGCCTCTGTTTCGCCATCGCGGCCGCCGAGCCGCTGGCGGTCGCCTCGCTCGGCGGCGACGAGTTCCTCCACGCCGATCACCTCGCTCGCGGCGGGCCGTATGCCGTGGTGCAGACGAAGGTGGTGAGTCGATGCGGCGTTGTGCTGGTGGGCTCGCTGGACGGTACGACGGCACTGCCCGCCGCGGTGGCGGCCGGGCGTCGCGAATACGCCAGCGGCGGTCCGATCGCTGACGCACTCGATCCGCCGGTGCGGCTCGCGGGCGCGACGGACCCGGCCGTGGAGCGGGTGGACGAGATCCTTCCGTGGTTCACCCACAACGCGGGCATCCACTTCTCGGCTCCCCATGGGCTCGAGCAGTATGGCGGCGCGGCGTGGGGTGTGCGCGACGTCTGCCAGGGATCGGCCGAATGGCTGCTCGCGGCGGGCGAGTTCGCGACTGTTCGCCGGCTCCTCGCGACCGTCTTCGCCCAGCAGTATCCGCACGGCGCATGGCCGCAGTGGTTCATGCACCGTCCGTTCCACGCGACCCAGCAACGGCACAGCCACGGGGACGTGTGTTTCTGGCCGGTCAAGGCGCTGTCGGACTATGTCGAAGCGACGAACGACCTCGCCTTTGTCGGTGAGGAAATCGGCTATACCGATCCGGAGCGGTTCGAGCCGACCGGCGTGCGGGAGACGCTCTGGGCGCATTGTGACCGCGTGGTCGCGCACTGCGAGGCCCGCTTCGCGGACGGGACGTCGCTGGTGAACTACGGTGACGGCGACTGGGACGACACGCTGCAGCCGGCCGACCCGGCGATGCGCACGCGCATGGTGAGCGCCTGGACCGTCGCGCTCGCGTATCAGACGTTCCGGCGGTTCGCGGGGGTGTGCCGGCACGGCGGCGACGACGCGCGCGCGTCGCGGCTCGACGTGCTGCTCGAACGCATCCGGGCGGACTTTCACCGCCATCTCATGCCCGGCGGCACGGTCGCCGGGTTCGTCGTCCGCGAGGCCGGCGGCACGTTCCGCCCGCTCCTGCATCCGACCGATCGCGTGACCGGAATCCGCTATCGGTTGCTGCCGATGACACGGGCCGTGCTGGCCGAGCTCTTCACGCCCGACGAAGCGCGGCACCACCTCGACATCGTCGCGCGCGAGCTGCGCTTCCCCGACGGCGTCCGGCTGATGAGCGAGCCGTCCGCGTATCACGGCGGGCGGCAGCAGCTCTTCAGGCGTGCCGACACCGCGGCCAACGTGGGACGCGAGATCGGCCTCATGTACGTGCATGCCCACCTCCGATACGCCGAGGCCATGGCGAAGACCGGCGATGCCGACGCGCTCTGGTGGGCGCTGCAAGTCGCCAATCCGGTGGGACTCACCGCGACCGTGCCCCATGCGGCGCCGCGCCAGGGCAACGTGTACTTCTCGAGCTCGGACCCGGACTTCCCGGATCGCCTCGAAGCGGCGGCGCGCTGGAACGAGCTGCGCACCGGCGGTGTCGCGGTGCGCGGCGGCTGGCGGCTCTACTCGAGCGGGCCCGGTCTCTACCTGCACGCGATCCGCGCGGCGCTGCTCGGCGTGCGCGAATCGTTCGGCGACGTGGTCTTCGATCCCGTGCTGCCGCGCAGCCTGGATGGCCTGGTCGCGCGGCTGCACCTGCACGGCCGGCCCGTCGAGATCCGCTATCGCGTCCGTGGCGCCGCCGTCCATGGCCCGTCGCGAATCACGGTCGACAGCGCGCCGGTACCGCTCGAGACCCGCGAGGAGAACCCGTACCGTCCCGGCGGCTGGCGCGTACCGGTGGCGAGGCTGGCGCTCTCCGAAGCGACGACCGCGATCGAGGTCGAGCTATGAGGGCTTGTCGCTCAGTACCCGCCCGTTCGACGCGATGACGTCGGCGTAGAAGCCGGCGCTGTCCTTGGGCGTGCGCGTCTGGGTCTCGAAGTCGACGTGCACGATCCCGAACCGCTTCGAGTACCCGTG
>JBIOXS010000074.1:0-18640 GCA_044869815.1 Candidatus Rokuibacteriota bacterium
CGCGCGCCCTCGAGCTGGCGTCCAAGGCCGCGTCGATGGCCGACGCCTCGCGCGACTTCAAGTCCGAGGGCTTCTTCGAGTACCACCTCTACACGCTCGACGGGCGGACGACGCTCAAGGACAACCAAACCAAGCAGCTCACGCTCATGGCCGCCAACGGCGTCGTCGTCCAGAAGCAGCTGATCTACTACGGCGCCCAGGACTATTACCGCACGTCCTACGGGATGCCGATGTCCAACCAGAAGGTGGGCGTCTACCTCGAGTGGAAGAACAGCCAGGACCAGCGGCTCGGGGTGCCGCTGCCGAAGGGCAAGATCCGCGTCTACAAGGCGGACGCCTCCGGCAGCCAGCAGCTGATCGGCGAGGACTGGATCGATCACACGCCGAAGGACGAGAAGGTCAGGATCAAGATGGGCGAGGCCTTCGACGTGGTCGGCGAGCGCACGCAGAAGGACTGGCGGAAGATCGGCACGAACCTCTACGAGGTCGAGTGGGAGATCGCCCTGCGCAACCACAAGAAGGAAGACCAGACGGTCACCGTGATGGAGCCGGTCCCGGGCGACTGGCAGGTGCTGACCTCCACGCACGCCTGGGAGAAGCCCGAGGCCCACACGCTCCGCTTCACGATCCCGGTGGCGAAGGAAAGCGCCTCCAAGCTCGTCTACCGCCTGCGGCTTCGGTTTTGAGCACGGCGTGCCTCAGCGGATCCAGCGGCGGGCGCGGGGGCTATCGAAGAGGGCGCCGACCACGTGCTGCAGGTATGTCAGGCGGACGGGCTTGGGCATGTACGAGAAGACCCCCAGCGCGGTGAGCTCGGCGGCGGTGCGCCGGCTTTCGTCGCCCGTCACCATGATGACGGGCAGGCGCGGGTGCATCTCCCGGATCGCGCGGAACGCCGTGACGCCGTCGACGCCCGGCATCTCGATGTCGAGCAACACGAGCGCGGGTGTCGCGCGCCGCACGGCGTCGATGGCGGCGGCGCCGTCCGCGACCGTCTCGACGACGATGCCGCGATCGCCATATGTCGTCTCGAAGAAGGCGGTGAGCATCTGCCGCACCGACTCCTCGTCGTCGGCGATCAATACCCGTCGCGCGTCGGCCACCGCCCGATCATACGGCGAGCGGCCGCCAGGGCCGATGTCTGATCATCTGGACAGGCCGGCGGGCGCCGGCGGCTACTTGCCGCGCTTGGCGAGATACTCCGGCCCGACCAGCACCTCCCGCGGCTTGGCGCCGTCGCCGGGGCCGATGACGCGGTCCTGCTCCATCATGTCGATGAAGCGCGCCGCCTTCGGATAGCCGAGTCGCATCCGCCGCTGCAGGAACGAGATCGACGCCTGCCGCTGGCCGATCACGAGATGGACGGCGTCCCAGTAGAGGTCGTCGCGGTCCGCGCTCTCGCCACCCTCCGGATCGTCGGCGGACGACGGCAGCACGACCTCCTCGTAGACGGCGGTGCCCTGCTTTCGCAGGAACTCGCAGATCGCCTTCACCTCGTCGTCCGAGACCCAGGCGCCGTGCACGCGCATCTGCTTGTTGGCCCCCGGCGGCACGTAGATCATGTCGCCCCGGCCGAGGAGCTGCTCGGCGCCGTTGCCGTCGAGCACCGTGCGCGAGTCCACCTTGGACGCCACCTGGAAGGCGATCCGCGTCGGGAAATTGGCCTTGATGAGGCCGGTGACCACGTCGACCGACGGCCGTTGCGTCGCGATGATCAGATGGATCCCGACCGCTCGAGCAATCTGGGCCAGTCTCACGAGCGACGTCTGCACCTCGCCGGCGGAGACCATCATCAGGTCGGCGAGCTCGTCGACGACGACGACCCAGTACGGCAGCTTCTCCTCCGGCGGGACGGCCTTGTTGTAGCCCTCGATGTTGCGTACCTGCTTCAGCTGCAGCTGCTTGTAGCGCTCGTCCATCTTGCCGACGATCCACCGCAGGCGTGCCGCGGCCTCGCGCGCGTCGGTGACGACCGGCGACAGCAGATGCGGGATCCCCTCGTACACGGACAGTTCGAGGCGCTTGGGGTCGACCATGAGGAAGCGCACGTCGGCCGGCGTGGCCTTGTAGAGGATCGAGCAGATCATCGAGTTGAGGCCGACCGACTTGCCGCTGCCGGTGGCCCCGGCGACCAGGAGGTGCGGCATCGCGGTGAGGTCGGCCACGACCGGCATGCCGTTGACGTCCTTGCCGAGCACCAGCGGCAGCTTGCCCTTCGACTCGGCGAACTCGCCCGACACGAAGATCTCGCGCAGGTACACGGTCGCCGACTGATCGTTCGGGACCTCGACGGCCACGGTGCCGCGGCCGGGGATCGGGCCCACGATGCGAACCGAGGCGGCCTTCAGCGCGAGCGCCAGGTCGTCGGCGAGGTTGACGACCTGTGAGACCTTCACACCGGCCGCCGGCTCGAACTCGTAGGAGGTGATGATGGGTCCGGGACTCACCTGCACGATGCGGCCGTCCACCTCGAAGTCGCCGAGCTTCTTTCGCAGGATCTCGGCGTTGTCCTGGAGCTCCTCACGCGTGCGCTTGAGCTCCGACGGCGGCGGCGGCTGGAGCAGCCCCACCGGCGGCAGCTGGAACGACTCGGCTCCGCCCTTGCCGAAGTCGAACGTCTCCTGCCAGGAGAGCCCCTTCTCCATCAGCGTGCTCTTCGGACGGCTCGGCTCGACGATGGTCGGCAGCTGGGGTCTCGCGGTGTCGACCGGCGCCTCGGCGTCGACCTCGATCAGCTCGAGCGTGGCGCGGAACGGCGCCGGCTTGCCGCTCGGCCGACCGCGATGCAGCCGCATGAGCCGCGTGCCCATGAGGCGCAGCAGGGCCGTGTACGAGGTCTGCGTCACCATCAGGGCCCCGACGGGGACTGCGGTCACCAGCACGAGCCAGGCGCCGGCGTTGCCGATCGTGGTATGCAGGGCGGCCCCGATGCCCCAGCCGATGAACCCACCGGCCTGCACCATCCCACCCCGCGTCATCCGGGCGGCGGCGAAGGTGTCCGTCGCGTGATGCAGGAGACCGGTTGCGGTGAGGAGCAACAGGAGAAGACCGCCGATCGGCACCCAGCCGCGCGTCGCGAGCGGTCGCACGAAGGCCGACAGGCCCCACACGCCGGCCATCAGCGGAAACAGAAACGCCGCGTAGCCGAAGGAGCGGAACACACCCCACGCCAGCCAGATGCCGACCGGCCCCACCAGCGCCGCCTGGTGGCCCGGCGCGATCGCCGGATCGAACACGGCGAGCGCCACGAAGAGGAACGCGGCGACCGCGACCGCGCTGATCCCCTGGACCTCGCGCACCCACCGCCGCGGCTGGGCGCCGCGCCGGAGCCGTCGCGTGCGTGTGCCGCCCGCCGCCCGCTCCGACTTCACGTCCGTCGACACGGTGGCGCGCATCACGATTCCAGGATGATCGGCAGCACGATGGGCTTGCGCTGCACGCGCTGGTTCACGAGCTGGCGCACCGCCGTCCGGACGCGGGCCGCGACGGCGTCGCGGTCCCACGGCTCGTCGGCCGGGCGCTCCGCCAGCGCGACGCGGACCGCCGAGCGCAGGTCCTCCAGAAACGGTTCGTTCTCCTTCACGTAGACGACCCCGCGCGAGGCGATCTCGGGGCCGGCCACGAGCGCGCCGCTCCGGTCGAAGGTCACCGCGACCGCGATGACGCCGTCGTCGGCGAGGATCTGCCGGTCGCGCAGCACGACGGCCCCGATGTCGCCGATGCCCTTGCCGTCCACGAGCACCCGGCCGGTGGGATAGCCCGGCACCACCCGCGCCGTCGTCGGCGTCACCTCGATGCCCGTGCCGTCCTCGACGAGGAAGATGCGCTCGGGATCGAGCCCGACGCCGGCGGCCAGCCGCGCGTGACCGAGCAGGTGCCGGTACTCGCCGTGCACCGGCACGAAGTAGCGCGGGTTCGTCAGCTTGAGCATCCGTTTGAGATCCTCCTGGCTCGCGTGGCCGGAGACGTGGACGAACGCGTTGTCGTCGTAGAGCACCTCGGCTCCGAGCCGATAGAGCGCGTTGATCACGCGGCCCACCGTGCGCTCGTTGCCGGGGATCACCCGCGCGGAGATGACGACGAGGTCGCCGCGCGCGATCTGCACGTACTTGTGCTCGCCGGCGGCCATGAGGGCCAGCGCGGAGTTCGGCTCGCCCTGGCTCCCGGTGGAGAGGATCACCTGTTGCGCCGGCGGCAGCCTCACCAGCTCCTCGAGCGGGCGCAGCAGTCCGGCCGGCAGCGTGAGATAGCCGAGCTCGGCCGCGATGGCCACGTTCTTCTCCATCGACCGCCCGAGCAGCGCCACGTGCCGGCCGCGCGCGGCGGCCAGCGTGAGGACCTGCTGGATCCGGTGGATGTGCGAGGCGAAGGTCGCGAGGATGATGCGGCCGCCGGCCGCGTCGAAGCGCTCCGCGAGCGCGGCGCCGACCTCGATCTCGGAGCGCGTGTGGCCGGGCCGGTCGACGTTGGTGGAGTCCGAGCAGAGCAGGGCCACGCCCTGCTCGCCGAGCTCGGCGAAGCGCGCGGTGTCGGCCGGCTCGCCGTCGAGCGGGCTCGGATCGAGCTTGAAGTCGCCCGTGTGGACGATCGTGCCCGCGGGGGTGCCGATCGCGAGCCCCATGCCGTCGGCGATCGAGTGCGTCACACGGATCGGCTCGATCGTGAACGGGCCGAGGGTGAACGGCGCCCGCGGCCGCATCGTGCGCAGATCGGCCAGCTCGCCGAGCGCGTGCTCGCGGAGCTTTTCCGCCACCAGCGCCTGCGTCAGCACCGTGGCGTAGACGGGAACGCGGGCCGACTTCAGCAGGTAGGGCAGCGCACCGATGTGGTCCTCGTGCCCATGGGTGAGCACCACGCCGCGGAATCCGTCGCGCTTGGCCAGCGCGTACGAGAAGTCGGGGATGACGTAGTCGATTCCCGGCAGCTCGTCGTCGGGGAACATGAGCCCGCAGTCCACGGCGATCACGTCATCGCCGCACTCCACGAGCATCATGTTCAAGCCGATCTCGCCGAGGCCTCCGAGCGGAATGATCCGAACCGCAGGTTCGTTCACCGACTCCAAACCGGTCCTTTCACCCTTCTAGCGCCGCCATGGTAGCACCCGCCCCCCCACCCCCCGAATTTTGAGGGCAGCCGGAATGACCGCGATGTGCCTGTGATTTGCCGCTTTCGAGCGCCGGCTCCGCCGGCGCAATCCTATCGGGGGTGAGGTTCGGAGGGGGCCGTCGAGGCCCTCTCCGATGAGGATGGGGGGCGAAGCCCCCCTTCGAGTCGCTCGATCAGCTCCTTGGCGCGCGCGACGAAGGCCGCACGCTCGGCGGCCGGGATGGGATCGCCGGGGATGAACTTCTCGCTGAGCGGGTTCACGAACTGCCCGTTCTTGGCGATGCGATAGTCGAGATGGGGACCGGTGGAGAGACCCGTGGAGCCGACGTAGCCGATGATCTGGCGCTGCTCGACGCGCACGCCCGGCCGCACGCCGGGGCCGAGTCGAGAGAGATGGTTGTACATCGTCGAATAGCCGGAGCGATGCTTCAGCGTCACCGAGATGCCGTTGCCGCCGTCCCAGCCGGCGCGCTTCACGGTGGCGTCGGCGACGGCCCACACGGGCGTGCCCACCGGAGCGCCGTAGTCGATGGCCAGGTGCGGCCGCACGCCGCCCAGGATCGGATGCAGACGCGCATGCGTGAACCCGGACGTGATGCGCGAGAACTGGAGCGGAGACTTCAGGAAGCTCTTGCGCAGCGAGCGTCCGGCGGGGTCGTAGAACGTGTAGCGGCCGCGCGCGTCCTCGACGCCGACGCCGGTCAGCGTGCGTCCATCGCTCACGTACTGGGCGACCAGGATTCGCCCGTAGTCCACGAACGTGCCCGCGGCATAGCGCTTCTCGACGAGCAGGCGGAACCGGTCGCCGGCCCGCGTGTCGGCCGTGAAGTCGAAGTCGGATGAGAAGATATCCGCGAGGTCGAGGACGAGCTGCGCCGACTCACCGGTCTTCTCGACCGCCTCGAACAGCGAGCGGCGCACCTCGCCGCTCACCGGCTCCACGCGCACGTCGGGCCGCGTCTCCGCGCGCTCCACCTTCCAGCCGTCATCGGTGGAGATGACGGCGTAGCCGAGCCACGGGCTCGGCTCGTAGCGGAGCCTCTTCGGCCGGCCGTCGAGCGTCCACTCGATGGCGAGCCCGTGACGCGGCGTGAGCTTGCGGAGGTTCACCCCTTCTTCGCGCAGCGCGCTCGCGATGTCGTGGCCGACCTTCGCGGACAGGCCTTCGCGCTGGAGCGCCTTGACGAACGTGTCGCCGCGGCGGAGGTCCACCGGCCGCACGCGCGGCGGCGCGGGATAGGCCTTCACCTCGAGAGGCGGCAAATCGGACACGACGGGGTGAGGCCAGAGGTAGCCCGCTCCGAGGAGAATCGTCCCCACCGCGAGCTCGACGGCCAGCACCGCAACGAGGACAGAGCGACGCGCCATGCACCTCTACTATAGTCGACGGGCCAGCGCGGCAAACTCTTTAATATCGAGTGTTTCGGCCCGGCGGTTCGGATCCACGCCGGCGCTCCCGGCGGCCTCGCGCACGGCGCCCGCCGACAGCGCCAGCCCGGCCGCCAGCGCGTTAGCGAGCGTCTTCCGGCGCTGGGCGAACGCCGCCCGGACGACGGCATGAAACCGGCCCTGGTCGGCGGCCTCGACGCGCGGCACGGCGAGTGGACGCAGGCGGAGCACGGCAGACTCCACCTTGGGCGGGGGCCGGAAGGCCCCCGGCGGCACGCGCAGGACGATCCGCGCCTCGCAGTAGATCTGGGTGAGGATCGACAGGCTGCCGTACGTCTTGCTCCCCGGCGCCGCCGCCACCCGCTCGGCCACCTCCAGCTGCAGCATCAGCGCCATCTCGTCGATGGCCGTCCGCGCGTCGACGAGGGCCTGGAGGATCGGCTTCCCGACGCTGTACGGCAGGTTGCCGGCGACGAGCACGCGGCCGCCCGGCGGCCGGGCAAGCGCCCCGTAGTCCCAGGTGCGCGCATCGGCTTCGATCACGTCGACCGTCGTCAGGCGGCGGCGCAAGCGGTCGACGAGCGCTCGGTCCACCTCGAGGGCGATGACGTGTCCGCCGCGCCGCGCGAGATGCTCGGTCAGTGCGCCCTCGCCCGGCCCGATCTCGACGACGAGGTCGGCCGCCGTCGGCGCCAGCAGATCGACGATCGCGCGCGCCACGCCCGCGTCGCGCAGGAAATGCTGGCCGAGGGCCCGCCGCTTACCCGTGGTCACGCGCGCGCAGCTCGGCGAGCAGCGCCTCGAAGACCTCGCGGGTCCGCGCTTCGGTGGTCGCACGGTCCCCGGTGTTGTCGATGACGTAGTCGGCCAGCTTGGCCTTGTCGACGACCGGCATCTGCGTGGCCATGCGGCGGCTCGCTTCGCCCGCCGCCATGCCGTCGCGCGCCATCAGCCTGCGCCGCTGCGTGGCCTCGTCGGTGAAGACCACCACCAGCCGGTCCATGGTGCGATAGTTGCCCGATTCGATCATGACCGGCGCGTCGAAGACGACCAGCCCCGCGTAGCCGCGGGCCTCGAGCGACGCCAGCCGGTCGAGGAATCGCCGGCGGATGGCGGGATGGGTGATGGCCTCGAGCCGCTTGCGGCGCGCCGGATCGTCGAAGACGATGGCGCCGAGCTTCTTGCGGTCGAGCGTGCCGTCCGGGTGCCGCACGTCGCCGAACTCGCGCACGATCTCCGCCAGCGCCGGCTCGCCGGGCGCGACGACGTCGCGCGCCAGCTGGTCGGCATCGATGACTTCGGCGCCCAGGGATTTCAGGATCTCGGCCACCGTGCTCTTGCCGGTGGCGATGCCGCCGGTGAGGCCGACGAGCAGGAACTTGCGCGGCGCCGTCACACCTCGGACCAGTCGCGGCCGCTCTTGACGTCCACGACGATCGGCACCTCGAGGGGCAGGGCCGCCTCCATGACCTCGCGCGCGAGCGCTTCCACCGTCGCCACCTCGTCGGGCGGCGACTCGAAGAGCAGCTCGTCGTGCACCTGCAGCAGCATGCGCGTCTCGAGCCGGCGCTCGGCCAGCGCCGCCCGCATGCGGATCATCGCGATCTTGATCATGTCGCTGGCCGTCCCCTGCACCGGCGCGTTCATCGCCATCCGCTCGGCGGCGTTCCGCGCCACCGGATTGCCCGAGCGCAGATCGGGCAGGTAGCGGCGCCGACCCAGCAGCGTGGCCACGAAGCCCTGCTCGCGGCCGTCGGCCAGCGTGCGGTCGATGAAGGCGCGGACGCGCGGGTGGGTGGCGAAGTACTCGCTGATGTAGCGCTGCGCCTCCTTCTGGTCGATCCTGGTGGCCTGCGACAGGCCGAAGGCGGAGACGCCGTAGAGGATGGCGTAGTTGGCGCTCTTGGCGATCGTGCGCTGGAGCGACGTGACCTGGGCGGGCGCCACCTTGAAGACCTCGGAGGCGGTGCGCGTGTGGATGTCCTCGCCGCGCCGGAACGACTCGATGATGGCCGGCTCGCCGGACATGTGCGCGAGGATCCGCAGCTCGATCTGCGAGTAGTCGGCGGCGACGAACCGCCAGCCCTCGGCCGGGATGAAGGCCGCGCGGATGCGCCGGCCGAGCTCGGTGCGGATCGGGATGTTCATCAAGTTGGGGTCCTGCGAGGAGAGCCGCCCCGTGGCCGCCACCAGCTGGTTGAACGTCGTGTGGATGCGGCCGGTCTCCGGGTTGATCAGCGCCGGCAGGGTGTCGGCATAAGTGCCCTTGAGCTTCGACAGGCTGCGATGCTCGAGGATCTTGGCCGGTAACGGATGGGCGAGGCCGAGCTCGGTCAGGACGTCGGCATCGGTGGAATAGCCGGTCTTGGTGCGGCGCACGGCGGGCAGCTTCAGCTTCTCGAACAGGATGTGCGCGAGCTGCTTCGGTGAGGCGATCGTGAACTCCTCGCCGGCGAGGCCGTAGATCTCGCGCGTGAGATTGTCGAGATCGCGCTCGAGCTCCTTGGCGAACGCCTCCAGCCGCCCGGGATCGACGCGGATCCCGTGGCGCTCCATCTCGGCCAGCACGGAGACGAGCGGCCGCTCGATCTCCTCGTACATGCGCGTGAGGCCGCGCGCGTCCAGCTCGGCCTTGGCGTGCTTCCAGAAGCGCTGGAGCCACTGCGCCCGCTGCCCGACCGCGCGCACGGTGGCCTCGCCCGCCTCCACGCCCACCAGCGCCGGCGGACACTCGCTGAAGACCTCCATGCACACTTCCTCGAGGCGGTACGTTGCGCGCGCCGGGTTGAGCAGGTAGGCGGCGAGCGCGGTGTCCTGCACGCTGCGGATCGGCGTGCCGGCGGCGAGGGCCGCCTCGATCACCGGCTTGGCGTCGTGCACGATCAGCTCGCGCTCGGCGAGCGGCGTCGCCGCCAGCGTCTGCGCGAAGTCCGTGGGAGACGGGAGCGTCTGCGCGACCGCGCCTGCCGCGGGATGGAAGTACGCCACGGCGGCCAGGCGCGGCCGGGGCGGCCGGGCGTCGCCGGCCCAGTCGAGCGCGATCGCCGCGTCCGAGGGCACGCGGGCCAGCCACGCGGCCAGCTCGCCGGGCGAGGCCAGCGTCTCGACAGGCCCCGTATCCGCGGCGGGCGCGGGCGCCGGAAGCTCCTTCACCAGCCGCGAGAACTCCATCTCCATCCAGAGGGCGCGGAGCTTGACCCAATCGGGCTCGACGCGACGGTAGGTCTCGAGCTCGAAGGTGAGCGGCACCGAGCGGCTCACCGTGGCCAGCTCGCGTGAGAGCAGCGCCTGCTTGCGGCTCACCGCGAGCGTCTCGCGCAGCTTGCCCTGGACGAGGGTGAGGTTGTCGTAGAGCCGCTCGACCGAGCCGAACTGGTCGACGAGCTTCACGGCCGTCTTCTCGCCCACGCCCTTGACGCCGGGGATGTTGTCGATCGAGTCGCCCATGAGGGCCAGCACGTCCGCGATCTGCCCGGGGTCGACGCCCCAGCGCTCGCGCACCTTGGCCTCGTCGTAGACGACGCGCTCGCCGGTGCGTCCGAGCACCGACAGCACGCGGACACGCGGGCCGACGAGCTGCAGCAAATCCTTGTCGCCGGTGACGATCACGACGTCGAGGTCGTCGAGCTTCAGCGTCTGCTCCACGATCGTCGCGATCACGTCGTCGGCCTCGTAGCCGGGCACCTCGATGATCGGGGTCTTCAGCGCTTCGAAGAGCCGCCTGACGTACGGCAGCTGCCGCGCGAGGTCGTCCGGCATCGCCGTGCGCGTGGCCTTGTAGTCGCTGAAGAGCGTGTCGCGGAACGTCGGCCCGGGCGGGTCGAGCGCGATGGCCAGGTAGTCCGGCTTTTCCTCCCGGAAGAGCTTCCAGAGCATCGTGCTGAGGATGAGCACGGCGTGACTCGGCACGCCGCGCGAGGTCGAGAGGTAGCCGACCGCGTGGTACGCCCGGAACAGGTGCGAGTGCCCGTCGACGATGTAAAGGCTGCGGCTAGGCATGGGGAGGACTCGCGTTCATGAGCTCATCGTACGTCCTCCTGATGGACTCGGTGTGGTCCTTGTAGGCCGCGAGAAATGCGTCGCGGGAGGGGAGACCGAGCGCGCTGCCGACGCGGGCGGGCATCGGGCCGGCGAGCTCCAGCGTGTCAGTCGGGCGCGCGCCGAGCAGGCGGAGCGCCGTCGAGACACGGCGAAGGAAGCGATAGTGCTCGGCGAGCGCCTGCGCGGTGTCCGGCGCGAGAGCGCCGGCGCGGGCCAGGCCGCGCAGCGCCGCCGTCGTCCCGGCCTGGCGCGCCTCGGGGTGCGTGGCGCCGTGGACGAGCTGAAGGCCCTGCGCCAGGAACTCCACGTCGACGAGCCCGCCACGTCCGAGCTTCACGTGCCAGCGCCCACGCGTCTCCTTGCCGAGCTCCACTTCCATGCGACGGCGCACGTCACGGATCTCCTTCAGCGCGCCCTCGGGCAGCGGCGCGCCGTACACCAGTCGGCGCAGGGTCGCCCGCACCCGACGCGCCAGCCTCTCGTCGCCGGCGACGAGCCGGGCGCGCGTCAGGCTCTGGCGCTCCCAGAGATCGCCGTGCTCCTGGTAATAGCGCTCCAGCGCGTCGACGCCGGCGGCGAAGCCGCTGCCCTTGCTGCCCGGTCGCAGCCGCAGATCCACGGCGAAGGCGATGCCGGCCGGCGTGATGTCGCCGAGCGCGCTGCCGAGCCGTTCCACGACGCCGCTGTAGAAGGTGTGCGCGTCCACCGGCACGCCGCCGTCGGTCATGCCATCGCTGCCGGCGTTCCCCGCCCCGCCGAATGTCACGAAGAGGTCCAGGTCCGACCCCGTGGTCAGCTCCCGCCCGCCGAGCTTGCCGAGCCCCACGATCACGGCCGGGATGAAGCGGCCGGCGGCATCCCGCGGCACGCCGTGGCGCTCGACCTGCGCCGACACGGCGAGGAGCCAGCCGGCGTCGAGCGTCGCCTCCGCCAGCGCCGTCATTTCGCGCGCGTAGCCGTCGATGGAGGTCACCCCGAGCAGGTAGCGCCAGACGACCGTCAGCTCCTGCGCTTGCTTCAGCCGCCGGAGTCGGTCGCGCCGCTCCGCCGCCTCGACCGCGGGGGCGAAGACGGGCGCGAGCGCGGCCCGGAAGCCGTCGCGGCGGAGCCGGCCGCGCAGCACGCCCGGATTGGCCAGCGACGCGAGCAGATCGGGCTGGGCCACCAGGAGCTGCGTCAGCAGATCGCCGCCGGCGCAGAGCCGGACGAGCCCGTGGAGCAGCTCGGGGTCGGCGGCGAGCAGCTCGACGTAGCCGGCGCGGGGGCCGGCGGCGGCGAGGAAGCGCTCGAACTGGTTGAGCGCCTCGTCGGGGTCGGGGCTCTTCCAGCACGCGTCGAGCAGGCCCGGAATCAAGCGCTCGAGGGCCGTGCGCAGGGCGGCCGCCCATGGCACCAGCGGCCGCCCCTCGACGATCAGCTTCAAGTTCTGAAGAGCGCGCTCGGGATCCGCGAAGCCGGTGGCCGCGAGCGCCATGCGGCTCGGCAGCCGCAGCCGCGCCGGGGGGCGTGACGGCCGCTCGCCGAAGAAGGCGCGGAACGCGGCGTGAACGTCGCGCCTCATCGCCCGGTGCTGGGCGACGAACCGCCGCGCGGCGGCCCTCGGCGGCGCAGTGATGCCGACGCGGCGGGCCAGGCGCCCGAGCTCCATCGGATCGGCGGGCAGCGTGTGCGTCTGGAACTCGTGGAGAATCTGCAGCCGGTGCTCCACGGTGCGCAGATGCACGAGGGCGTGCGAGAGCCGGCGGCCGAGGTCGGGGGCCAGGTAGCCGCGCTCGGTGAGGCGGAAGAGCGCCTTCAGGGAGTTGCGCTCGCGCAGCCACGGGTCGTCGCCGCCGTAGAGGAGCTGCAGCGCCTGCACCAGGAACTCGATCTCGCGGATGCCGCCGCGCCCGAGCTTGACGTTGGTGGCGCTGGCCGCGCCCGCGCGCTGGCCGATCGCGCGATCGATCTCCCGCTTCATCCGCCGGATGGCCGGGACCACGCGCGCGTCGAGCCCGGGACGATACACGACCGCCAGCGCCCACTCCACGAACCGCGCCGCCACCTGCGCATCGCCCGCGCACACGCGCGCCTTCAGGAGCGCCTGGCGCTCCCAGAGCTCCGCACGGGATTCGTGATAGTTGCGGAAGGCGTCGAGCGACATCGCCACCGGACCCATTCGGCCCTCGGGGCGTAATCGGAGGTCGACGCGAAACGCATATCCTTCCTCCGTGACCGCCTCGATCAGGGCCACCAGGTCGCGGCACACGCGGGCGAAGTACTCGCCGTTGGCGACACGGCCGTCGGCGCCGCCCGCCGTGTCGCCCTCGGCCCCGTACACGAACATGAGATCGATGTCCGACGAGTAGTTCAGCTCCTCGCCGCCGAGCTTGCCCATTCCGACCACCGCCAGGCCCGTCTCGCGCCCGCCGGCGTCGAGGGGGGCGCCGAACCGCGCGCGGGCGTCGGCGTCGGCGTCCCGCCACGCCGTCGCCAGGCAGGCGTCGGCCAGACGCGAGAGCTCCTCGGTGGTCGCGCTCATGTCGGCGTCGCCGAGGAGGTCACGGGCGCCGATGCGCAGGAGCTGGCGGTACTTGAAGCGTCGCAGCGCGTTCATGCGCGCCTCGCGGCCCGCGAACGGCCGCAGCGACAGCGCGAGGTCGTCGGCCAGATCCTCGGGAAGCCACGCGCGCATGGTGCGCGGCTCGAGCAGCCACGCCAGCGTGGCGGGGCGACGGCGGAGCACGTCGGCCAGGAACTGGCTGGCGCCGAAGACCCGCGCCAGCAGGTGCGCGGCGCCGGGATGGGAGGCGAGCGTGCCGAAGAAGACAGGGCGGTCGACGGCGGCCGCGTAGCGCTCGAGGTTGTTGAGCGCCATGTCGGGGTCCGGCGCCGCCGCCACCTCGGCGAGGAGCCGGGGCAGCGCCGGCGCCAGCAGCTCGGCCTCGCGCGGCGTCGGCGTGAGGCTCTCGAGGTTCGCGGCGGCGGCGGCCGGGTCGGCGAAGCCGAGCCGCTCGAGCCGATCGCCGGCGCTCAGACGGCCGACTCGCCCTTCTCGCCGGTGCGGATGCGGATCGACTCGTCGATCGGGAGCACGAACACCTTGCCGTCGCCGATGGAGCCCGTCTTGGCGGCGCCGACGATGGTGGAGGTGACCTTGTCGATCAGGTGCTCGGGCACCACCACCTCGATCTTCACCTTCGGCAGGAAATCCACCGTGTACTCGGAGCCGCGGTACAGCTCGGTGTGGCCCTTCTGACGGCCGAAGCCGCGCACCTCGGTCACGGTCATGCCGATGACGCCGATCTCGGTGAGCGCCTCCTTCACGTCGTCGAGCTTGAAGGGCTTGATGATGGCCTCGATCTTCTTCATGGCGTCATACCTCGTCCAGGATCGGGAACATCAGCGCGGAGACGTGGCTGCTGATGCGCTTGAGGTTCGTGAGCACGTCCAGGTGGATCTCCGACGTCTCGATCGATTCCGCCAGGCCGGCGCGGAGCCTTCCGAGGTGCGACTCGCGCAGCTCGCGCTCGCGCGCGCGCATGAGCGGCCGCTGGTCCAGCACCTCCTGCGCCAGGGTCTTGTCGTTGGCCGCGAAGGCGGCGATGGCGCGCTCCAGATTCTTGCCGACCAGGCCGTGGAAGTCCAGGATCTCCGCCCAGCCCGCCTCCGAGAAGCGGCGGCCCTGGTAGAGCTTCTTGCGGGCGAGCTCCATCAGGTTCTTGTCGATGATGTCACCGATGTTCTCGAGGTTGCCGATGAAGGAGATCAGGCCGATCTCCTTGCGCGACAGCTCGGAGCCCATGGCCTCCCGTCCCAGGCGGGCCAGGAAGAGCTTGATCTCGCGCTCGAGGAAGTCCACCTGATCGTCGCGCTTCTCGACCTCCTCCAGCAGCGCCTGGTTGTCCGTGCGGAAGACGGCCACCGTGTCGCGCAGCATACCCTGCACGACATCGGCCATGCGGAGCGCCTCGCGGTGCGCCTGGCCGAGGGCCAGCGACGGCTGATCGAGCGCCCGCTCGTCGAGGTAGCGCGTCCGGAACGGCGTCTCCGCCGTCAGATCGTCGGGCACCAGCGCTTCGATCACCCGTGCCGCCCACGGGATGAACGGCAGGAACACGAGGCTGATGCCGAGGTTGAAGAAGGTGTGGGCGTTGGCCACCTGGCGCGCGGGATCGGTGGCGCTCATGGCCACGAGCCCGGTGAAGGGGCCGATGAAGGGTAGCATCATGGCGCCGCCGAGCACCTTGAACGCGATGTGAGCGACGGCCACGCGCTTGGCCTCGGCGGTGGCGCCGACCGAAGCCGTGAGCGCGGTGGCGCAGGTCCCGATGTTGGCGCCGATCACGATGGCGACGGCGCCCTCGAGCGTGATCAGCCCGCCGCTCGCCAGCGCCAGGGCGACCCCGATGGTGGCCGCCGAGGAAGCCACGATGGCGCTGAAGGCGGCGGCGACGAGCACCGCCATCATCGGGCTCGACGCCACCGCCTCGATCATCTGGACGGCCAGCGGGTTGTCGCGCAGCGGGGCGACACCGTCGAGGATGAGCTTCAGACCGAGGAACATCAGGCCGAGGCCGAGCACGGCCTGGCCGACGTCCTTCAGCGGGCGGCGGCCCGCGATGAACGTGATCAGGAACCCGATGCCGACCAGCAGCGCGGCGTAGTCGGTCACGCGGAAGGCGATGAGCTGGACGGTGAACGTCGTGCCGAGGTCGGCGCCGAGGATGATGCCGAGCGTCTGGCGGAAGCTCATCAACCCCGCCGACACGAAGCCGATCAGCATGAGCGTGGTCGCCGCCGAGGACTGGATGATCGCGGTCACGGCGGCCCCCGAGAACACCGCGAACAGCCGGTGGCGCGACAGTCCGGTCAGGAGGTGGCGCAGCCGGCCGCCGGCGGCGCGTTGCAGGCTGTCGCCGCTGAGCCTGATCCCATAGAGGAGCAGCGCCATGCCGCCGAACATTCCGATGAGGACGGTCATGGCGCCGTCCGCGCGGGCGCGGGCACGCGCTGCAGATGGGTCGGCCGGAGCGCGCCCGTCAGGTGCGAGGTGTCGTTGAGCGACACGAGCCGCGGCGGGCGGACGATCGTCAGCGAGGCGTTGTCGACCCGCAGCCGCCACAGCTGGTTGAAGGAGCAGCCGAGCAGGCAGCACGCGTAGACGCTGATGACGCCCCCGTGCGCGATGACGGCGACGTCGTCGCGCGGCGCGTGGGCGGCGGCGATGCGATCGATGGCGGCCCGGACGCGCGAGCTCACGGCGTCGAGCGGCTCGCCGCCCGGCGGCGGGCAGTCGTGCGGGGCGAGCAGCCAGGCCTTGTAAGGATCGCCGGCCTGGCCCGAGATCTCCTCCACCGTGCAGCCTTCCCATTCGCCGAGCGACAGCTCGCGCAGCGCCTCGAGCGGCACCAGGGGAACGCCCGTACCCTCCAGTGCGACTTCCGCCGTCTCGACGGCGCGGCGGAACGGGCTCACATAGGCGGCGGCCAGCCTGTGACCACGCAGCGCGACACCGAGCGCGCGCGCCTGCTCGATGCCGAGCCTGGAGAGCGGCACGTCGGTCGTGCCCTGGAAGCGCCGCTCGGCGTTCCAGGTCGACTGGCCGTGGCGCGCGAGCAGCAGTCTCACGCGGAGCCTGCCGCGACGGCGCGGGCGGCGCGCACGCGCTCGAGGACTTCCGCGCTCCGAGGAGCGCCAGCACGTCGAACAGCGGCGGCGACGCGGTGCGGCCCGTGACCGCGAGGCGGGTGAGCTGGGCGAGATCCACGAGCTTCAACCCCATCGCCTCCACGAGGCTGCGGTACAGCGCCTCGATGGCCGGGGCCGTGAACGGCTCCACGGCGGCCAGCCGCTCTTCGACGATGCCCAGCCGCTCCGCCCCCACCGCCGTGAGGAGCCCGGCGCGCGCCTTGTCCTCGTAGCTCCGCGGCCGCTCGAAGTAGAAGCAGCCCACCTCGACGAGCTCGCGCAGGGTCTTCGCGCGCTCGCGCAGGGTATCGAGCATCGGCACCAGACGCCCCGGCGGGGGGGCGATCAGCCCGGCCGCCTCGATGAACGGGCCGACCAGGGCGGCCAGCCGCGCGCCGTCGGCGCTCTTGATGTGCTCGTGCGACAGCCACTCGAGCTTGGTCTGGTCGAAGATGGCGCCGGCGGACGAGACGTCCTTGATGTCGAAGCGCTCGACGAGCTCCGCGCGGGAGAAGATCTCCTTGTCGCCGGACGACCAGCCGAGCCGGGCGAGGTAGTTCACCATCGCCTCGGGCAGGATCCCCTGCTCCCGATACGCCTGCACGGAGGTGGCGCCGTGGCGCTTGGACAGCCGCGCGCGGTCGGCGCCGAGGATCATCGACACATGGGCGAAGGCCGGCACCTGGTAGTCGAGGGCGTCGTAGCACAGCACCTGCTTGGGCGTGTTCGACAGGTGGTCGTTGCCCCGGATCACGTGCGTGATCCGCATGGTCACGTCGTCGACCACGGCGCTGAAGTTGTAGGTCGGCGTGCCGTCGCTGCGCACCAGGATCCAGTCGTCGAGCTGGGCGTGCTCGAACGTCACCGGCCCGTGGATCAGATCGTCGACGACGGTGGCGCCGCTGGCGGGGATGCGCAGCCGCAGGGCGCCGGCGGTGAGGCCGCGGTCGCGACAGCGGCCGTCGTAACGAAAGGTCTCCTTGCGCGCCTCGGCCGCCTTGCGCTGCTGCTCCAGCCGCTCGGGCGGACAGTCGCAGTAGTAGGCCCGGCCGGCCGCCAGCAAGCGGGCGGCGTGGGCGCGGTAGAGCTCGAAGCGCTCGGTCTGGCGATAGCCCGGCGTGGGCGGCCCCTCGTCCCAGTCGAGCTCGAGCCAGTGGAGCGCGTCGACGATCGAGTCGATGTTCTCGTCGGTGGACCGGGAGCGGTCGGTGTCTTCCACTCTCAGGACGAAGGCCCCGCGGTGGTGGCGCGCGAAGAGCCAGTTGAAGAGCGCCGTGCGGGCGCCGCCCACGTGCAGGTGTCCGGTGGGACTCGGCGCGAACCGCACGCGGACGGCGCTGGCCATGCCGGTCAGTAGCGCTCGAAGAGCCGACCCCAGTCGGTGGCCGCGAAGCCGCGGATGCGCGCGCGGCCGACGGTCGGATACCAGAGGAGGTCGTGATAGACGTTGGACGCGAACGGCGCCCACACCACGAGCGGCGAATGGAGCAGCAGACGCTTGAGCGGACGCAGCGGACCGCGCCGGATGAGCTGATCGCCCCAGATCACGAGCGAGCGGCGGGTCTTGAACCCCATGTTCGTCGCCGCCGCCTCGACGTCGCCCACGATCTCGATGTCGCGAGGATCGGCCACGCCGAGCCCGCGCTCGTGGCACATCGCGAGATAGGGGATCGACAGCGGGTCGAAGCCCATGATCCGTGCGGCGATCGCGTCGATCGCCACCTGATCCTTCGAGGCCAGGATGAGATTGCCGACGCGCGGGATCATCGTGCGCGGCCCGGCGCCGTCGCCCATCACCGTCCCGTCCATCACCGCCAGGACGCCGGGGTGGAGCTCGCGCTGCATGTACATCAGGTCGACCATCACGTCGTGAATGAACTCGTGCGCGTAGTGACGGACTTCCTTCAGGAGACCGCCGAATGCGTTCTTGATGGCGCCAGTGGTGACGGAATGCCCGTGAACTTTCACGGAGGGGCAGTGCAGCACATTCTTGCCGACGTACATCCTCGGGATCTCGATGCCCTCCGGGAAAATGTGGTTCAGCTTCAGCAACGGGCTCTTGAACCGATAGACGGTCCACTCGACGTCCGGCAGCGGGATGAACGGCAGCCCGTGGCGCTCGAGCACCGGATACCACTTGTTGTTCCGGCATCCTTCCACCGGATCGGTGACGACCGTCTTGTTCTCGACGGGAACGATGCGCCGGCGGTCGTAGCCGTCCTCGATGAGCGTCGTGAGCACGCCGTCGACCTGCCAGGGTTGGCTCGAGCAGGCCGGGAAGTACTTCGTCCACGAGAGGTTGAGCTTGACGATCAGGTCCTGGTCGCGGGGCAGCACCTGGTCGTACTTCACGAGCCGCATGAGCCGCCCGTAGTCGCCGACGACGGTCTCGGGATGCGTGCGGAGAACGGCGACCTGGCTGGCCATGACCCTT
>JBIOXS010000075.1:0-3641 GCA_044869815.1 Candidatus Rokuibacteriota bacterium
CGTGGTGACGACCGCGGCTGTCTCCAGGTAGATGTGGTCGGCGCCCTCACCTTGCTCAGGGATCAGATCGAAGCTCATCCGCATCCCGGCCATGCCGGCGTCGCCGAGGACGAGCGCGTACAGCGACCACAGCCACGCCGCGAGCGTGCCGAGGCTGATCAGCGTGTCCATCGTCGCGGTGCCGTGGCGCAGGTTCGTCCACGCCGCCTTGTGGAACGGGAAGGCGCCCCAGAGCACGACCGGCGTGGCCAGGTTGAGCGCCAGCCACTGCCAGTTGTCGAACTGCAGCGCGGGGATCATCGAGACCAGCAGCACCGGCAGCGAGAGCAGCGCCGACAGGATCAGCCGGAACCGCAGCGGCGCGGTCTCGTCGGCCTGCTCGGGCTCCTGCTCCGGGCTCGGAAGCACGGCCTGGTAGCCGGCGGCCTCGACGGCGCCGATCAGCGCCTCGGGCGCGACCGCCGCCGGGTCATAGTCGACGGTCGCCTTCTCCGTGGCGTAGTTGACGCTCGCGTGCACGCCGTCGAGCTTGTTCAACTTGCGCTCGATGCGGTTCGCGCACGACGCGCATGTCATGCCGGTGATCGGCAGTTCGATCGTCTGGCTCATCGCGTGAACTCCGCCGTGTGGACGCGGCCGCCGTGCTTGAACTGCAGGTACAGGCGATGGCGCGAGTCCTTGTCCAGATCCGTCTCGAACGCGACGCCGTCGTGCTCGGTCGGGTGCACGTGCAGGAACGCGAGATCGCCCTCGCGCAGCGCGACCAGGTGGCCGCCGGCGCCGAGGTAGGGCTCGGTCTTGACGGCCTTGCCGCCGCGCGTGATGGCGAAGCGGAGCTGTGAGCCGCGCGCGCTCATCTTCACGGTGTACCCGTCGGTCTCGTCGACGGTGTTCGCCGCGGGCATGGGCGCGTATTCGGCGTCGCCGTCGACGGTCAGGTCCGCCGCGAGCGTGTACGCGCGACCGCCGCGCTTGAAGTCGGCGAACACGCGGTAGGCGCCGGCGTCGGGCAGCGTGATCGGCGTGCCCCAGGTCCCGCTCGCGTCGAGCGTCGGGTGCAAGTGCTGGAAGCCCCGCCCGTCGCGCCGCACGACGATCAGGTGCATCCGCTTGTCATGCTCGAGCTCGAAGTCGCGCACGGCGCCGCGCGCGTCGCGGATCGCGAAGCGCAGCGAGGCCGCGCGACCGCGCGGGAGCGACGTGGCCGCGAGCGAGAGGCGAAGGCCGCGGTCGGAGACGGCGAGGCCGCGCACGGGATCGGCCGCGCCGTGGCCGGCGGTGTCGCGGTGACCTGCGGCATCGTCGCCGTTCGCGGTGGCCTCGTCGCCGTCCGTGGCGTGGCCGCCAATGGCGTCGGCGCCTGCCGCGTCGCCGCCGTGGCCCACACCGCTCTGCGCGCGTGCCTTCGCGGCGCCGTCGCGGTCCGGCCCGACGGCGCCGCCGGCCACGGCCGCGACGCCGAACACGAGCGCGAGCAGCGCGGCGAAGCCGGCCAGCTTCAGCGGCGTGCTCATGCCGGCACCGCGTCGTAGCCGGCCTCGTCGATCGCGGCCACGACCGCGGCCTCGTCGATGCCGCTGCCGGTCACCCGCACGAGCTTGCTGGCGAGATCGACGTCGACCGACTCGACGCCCGCGACGTCGCCGACCTCGTCGGTCACAGCCACGACGCAGTGTTCGCAGCTCATGCCGTCAACGCGGTAGATCAAAGTCATGGGAGCACCCTTCACTGGGAGACAGTATACGGCCTAGGGGTATCGGCTTCTAGGCAGCACTATACCCGCCAGGGGTATCGGCGCAGGGTACGGCCAGCTCTACGGATGCGTTACGGAGCGCGCTCGACGCGCATCGCGCGCGCCAGGGTCCCGCCGAGGACCTGCAGGTCGTCGCCGAAGCGGACCGTGAGCGGCCCGTCGAACGGCTGGCGCTCGAGGACCTCGAGCTCGTCCCCGAGGGCCACGCCGCGCTCGTCGAGGTAGCGCAGCATCGCCGGGTCCGAATCCGAGACGCGCACGAAGCGCCCGCGGTCGCCCGGCTCGAGATCGGACAGGCGCGAGGACTCGTCCTCCTCCATCTCCAGCGACGCGCTCGGGATCGGGTCGCCGTGCGGGTCGCGGGTCGGGTGCCCGAGCTTGGCCGCGATCCGGCCCTCGAGGTACTCCGAGAGCACGTGCTCCAAGGTCTCGGCCTCCTGATGGACGCGATCCCACGGCACGCCGAGGTGCTCGGCCAGGTAGGTCTCGAGCAGCCGGTGGTGGCGCATGACCTCGAGCGCCACGCGCTCCCCGGCCGGCGTCAGGGCCACGCCCTTGTAGCGCACGTGCCGCACGAGCCCGCGCTCGTCGAGCTTCTTGACCATCGCCGACACCGACGCCGGCGTCACGCCGAGCCGCTCGGCCAGTGCGTTCGTGCCCGCGGTTCCGTCGCCCTGGCGAGCCAGGGAGTAGATCGCCTTCGCGTAATCCTCGATCGCCTCAGAGGGACGCGCGTGCTCGGCCGCCACCATCACACGGCCACCAGCAGGCCGGTCGCGAACATCATCGCCATGCCACCTAGGATGCCCGTCACGGCGGCCGGGTGCAGCACGCGGCCGCCGTCGTCGCGCACCGACGGCATCAGTGTGACGATCACCTGCACGATCGCGCCCGCGCCGAAGCCGAACAGGAACGCGGCCATCGAGGTGTTGTAGGCGCCGGCGCCGATCCACGCGCCGAGCACGGCCGGAGCGCCCGCCAGCAGCCCGAGCCCCACCAGGCGCGGCACCGAGGCGCGCTCGCGCGCCAAAGGCGCGACGATCGCCAGCCCCTCGGTCGTGTTGTGGATCGCGAACCCGATGACCAGGAACGCGCCCAGCGCCAGCGCGCCGGCCGAGTAGGCCGCACCGATCGCCACGCCCTCGCCGAGATTGTGCAGCCCGATGCCGAACGCGACCAGGACCGCCGAGCCCGCCGCCGCGCGGCGGCCGAGCCAGCCCGACACGCCGGCCAGGAATAGGTAGGCCGCCGCCGCGCCCAGGAACACGAGCGCGGCGCCGCCGAACGCCTGCGAGCCCTCGCCCGCCAGCTCGAGGCCTTCGAGCGTCGCGTCGACGGCCAGAAAGGCGAGCAGCCCGACGGTCAGCGCCATCAGCGCCCGCAGCCACTCCGCCGGCACGCGCCGCAGCCACGGCAGCCACAGCATCCCCAAGGCGATCGGGATCACGCCGACGTACACCCCGAGCAGCGCCATCAGCCCGAAGAAGCCCGCGTCGGCCTCCGGCGTCTCGACCGCGACCGGGATCTCGTGCACGATCGTCCCGCCCGAGGACGTCACGAGCGCGACCTCGTACGCCTCGCCCTCGACCCACGGCTGCGTCACCCGCACGGTCGCGGTCTCGAGCCGCCCGATCGGATCGTCCGCGCCGGTGAACTGCGCGAACGCGTCGTTGACGACGACCTGCGCGATCGACACGGGGTCCGGACCGTCGTTGCGGACCGTGAGCTCGATCAATCCCGGCGAGAGCACCGTCCGCTCGACCGCCAGCTCCTCGGCCGGCGGCCCGCGCCGCTCACCCAGGCCGGGCGCGTCGAACGCCGCGAAGAGCGCGAGACCGCCCGCGATCAACAGCACCGGAACGAGCCCGAGCACCCACGCCGGCACGCG
>JBIOXS010000076.1:0-8533 GCA_044869815.1 Candidatus Rokuibacteriota bacterium
CGCGACGCGAACACCCGGCACGACGAACGACCGTGGCGCCAGCGCGCGATCGATCGCCTCCGCGGCCGCGGCCAGCGACGTCCCCGACGAGGCCAGCAACGCGTCCGCCAGGGGCCGAAGGACGGCGTAGTCATCGTAGCCGAGATCCGGCGCAGTGATCCCGTATCCGGCGAAGACGACCTCACCGCTGCGCGCGCCGTCGCCGGACACGGTCAGCGGCGTGAAGTCTCGGCCCGGCGCCAGCGTCCGCGCGGCCGGCGCGACGATCGCCAGCGAGTTCGGCACGCCGAGGGGCACGCCGGTCGGGACGTCGAACGCCTGCTCGTAGCCGCCCGCGTCGCCGGCCGGCGCGAGCCCCGCCGACCGAAACGCCCGTGCGATGTAACGGGCGGCGGCCTCCGCGCCCGGCGTGCCCGACCGCCGGTCCGCCATCGCGGGCGCGGAGAGGGCTTTGACGTCGTCCAGCAAGCGCTCGGGCGAGGGCGGTGCTGGAGTGGGCGGCGCGGAAACAGCGACGGCAGAGACCAGCAATACGGCCGCAACCACCACACCGATCAGCGAGCGAGCGCGATGATCCATGCGGCGCATCTTATCGCGGCGTCGTCATCGGCATCCCTAGCTGGTCAGTCAGGCGGATGGCACCGGCGAGGAGGAGGTCATTCAGACCGACGAATGAGCTCCGTGCGCTCGCCCCGCCGCTCAGTCGATGACGGCCACCGCCTCGATCTCGATCAGCGCTCCCGGGATCGCGAGGGCGGCGACCTGGATGAGCGTGCTGGCGGGCGCGTTGGCGGGGAAGAACTCCTGGCGGACCTCGCCATACGGTTCCCGGTAGCGGATGTCGGTGACGAACACCGTCACCTTCACGACGTCCCGCAGGGTGGCGCCGCCGCCCTTCAGGATGCGCTCCAGGTTCTGGAAGATCTGGCGTGTCTGCGCGGCGATGTCGTTCGGCCCGACGAGCTTGCCTGCCTTGTCGAGCGCGAGCTGCCCGGCCACATAGACGGTGTTGCCGACGCGCCAGCCATGGGTGTAACGGGGCCGAGGATCGGCCATGTCGGTGGGTTGGATCGCGGTTCGCGCCATTGCGCTCTCCTTCGATGGTATGGGCTGCGCAAGCATACCCTCGATGTCGCATACGCGGGCGCCGTCGATTGCCGCCCCGACGACCTTGGTCACGTGCTCGATGGGCCGTGCTATCGTGTTGAACCGCCGATGGCATTGTCTCTCGTCGTGCGCGCCAGCTTGCGGAGTGTGCCTGTCTGGGCCATCGTGGGCACGGCCCTATTGGCGAGCGGATCCAACATCAGCGACGCGGCCGAGGCGGGCACGGGGGCCGTCATCCTCCAGGAGCTACGCAGCTTCGCCACGACGGGCAGCGTGCTGTACGTCGCCGCGCATCCCGACGACGAGAACACCCAGGTCATCACCTACCTCGCGCGCGGCCGCGGATATCGCACCGCCTATCTGTCACTCACGCGCGGCGACGGCGGACAGAACCTGCTCGGGCCCCAGCTCGGCGAGGCGCTCGGCGTTGCGCGCACCCAGGAACTGCTCGCGGCGCGCCGGCTCGACGGCGGACGACAGTACTTCACGCGCGCGAAAGATTTCGGATATTCGAAGAACGCCGAGGAGACGCTCCGCGTCTGGGATCGGCAGGCCGTTCTCGGCGACATCGTCCGCGTGATCCGCGAGTTCCGCCCGGACGTGATCATCACCCGGTTCCCGCCGGGACCTGCGCGAACGCATGGCCATCACACCGCGTCGGCCGTCCTGGCCGTCGAGGCCTTCCGCCTCGCCGCCGATCCCACGGCATTTCCCGACCAGCTCGGAGACCTCAAGCCGTGGCAGGCCCGCCGCATCGTCCACAACGTTGGGCGGGGCATCACCGCGGCGAATCCCGCCGCCGGCATGGCGGTCGCCGGCTTGCCGGCCGACGTGCCGGACGGTCCGGGTGTGGCGAAGCTCGACGTCGGCGGCCGCGATCCGGCGTCCGGCGAGTCGTTCGGGTCGATCGCGGCCCGCAGCCGCGGCATGCACAAGACGCAGGGCTTCGATATCTCCACTCCGCCCTTGAACGAGGGCTCGCGCGTCGAACCCTTCGTGCACCTCGCCGGCGACATGGCGACGCGCGACCTCTTCGAGGGTATCGATACGACATGGGCCCGCATCCCGGGCAGCGGCGAGGTTGCGCGGTCGATCGACGAGGCGATCGCCAGCTTCGATGCACGGGACGTCTCCGCCTCTGTGCCCGCGCTTCTCGCCGTCCGACATCGGCTCGCCGCGCTGCCGACCGATCCCCTCGTCGCTGATAAGCTCGCGCAGCTCGATCGCATCATCCAGTCATGCGTCCGTCTCGAGGTGGACACCGTGGTCGATCGCGCCGAGGCCGTTCCCGGCGAGACCGTGAAGCTGCGTCACCGGGTCGTGGTGCGCTCACGCGTGCCCGTGCGCTGGACCGCGATGCGGCTTCCGGGCGGGCACGGCGCGCTCGGCAAGGCCGTCGATCTGCGCCCCGATCAGCCGGTCGTTCGCGAGACTTCGTCGATCGTGCCGACCGGCACACCGCCGAGTCAGCCGTACTGGTTGCGCAGCGAAGGCACGGCGGGGACCTTCGCGGTCGAGGATCCCTCGCTCATCGGCCGGGCCGAGAACCCGCCCGTCATTCAGCTCGAGTATGTCTTCGAGGTCGGCGGGCAGAACCTCGTGATCGGCGGCGAGCCGACGACGGTCGCCGATCCCGTCAATCCCGCGCTGCGCCGGCGGTTCTCGATCATCGCTCCGGTCTCGTTGCGGTTCATCGCGGGTGTGCATCTCTTCTCGCCCGGTGCGACACGTCCGGTGGCTGTGGAAGTCACCGCCGCGCGCGCGGGCGCCGCCGGCACGTTGCATCTCGACACGCCGACCGGCTGGATCGTCACGCCGGGCTCGCAACGGTTTCGCTTCGGCGTTCCGGGCGAGCACGCACGTTTCACGTTCACGGTGACGGCGCCGCCGCGGCCCATGACCACGGCGCTCGGTGCGAGCGTCGAGATCAACGGCCGGCGCTTCGCCCAGCAACGTGTGGAGGTCCGCTACGATCACTTGCCGCTTCAGCTCCTGCAGCCGCCGGCGCGTGCCAAGGTCCTGGCGCTGGATCTGGCGACTCGCGGCCACCGCGTCGGGTACCTGCCGGGCGCCGGCGATGAGCTGCCGGCAGCGCTCGAGCAGATGGGCTATGCCGTCACGCCGCTGACCGGCGCCGATCTGACGCCGGAGCGCCTGCGCGGCCTCGACGCCGTCGTGATCGGCGTCCGCGCGTTCAACGTGAGGACTGATCTCGCCGAGCGTCTGGCCGCGCTCTTCGCGTACGTCGAGGCGGGTGGCACGGTCGTCGCGCAGTACAACACGCGGGACCGGCTCTCCGAGAGCTGGCTGGCGCCGTTTCAGCTTCGCCTGTCACGCGACCGCGTGACCGACGAGCACGCGCCGGTGACCATCCTGGCTCGCGGGCATCCCGTGCTCACGGCGCCGAATCAGATCACGCCGGCGGACTTCGACGGCTGGGTGCAGGAGCGTGGTCTGTACTTCCCCGACCGATGGGACGACCGCTTCATCCCGATCCTCGCTTGCAGCGACCCGGGCGAAACGCCGCTGAAGGGGGGTGTGCTCGTCGCGCGGCACGGAAACGGCTACTTCGTCTACACCAGCCTCGCATGGTTCCGACAGCTCCCCGAAGGCGTCCCCGGCGCCTACCGGCTATTCGCGAACCTCGTTTCGCTCGGCAAGTGACGTCGGCGCCACGGCCTGAGAGGTCCCCTGAGACCGAGTCACCGGACGTTCCCGGCTTCGGCACGTGGCGCGCCGTCTACCTCTTCGTCCTCGGCTGGTTCGTGCTCGTCGTCGTGCTGCTGACCGTGTTCACGACGATGTTCGCGTGAACGTCGCCGACTGGATCGTTCTGCTCGTCACGATCGTGGGCATCGCGGCCTATGGCGCCTGGCGCACGCGCCAGGTGCGCAGCCTCAATACCTACCTGCGCGGCAAGGCGTCCACCGGCTGGGGCACGATCGGCCTCAGCGTGATGGCCACGCAGGCAAGCGCGATCACCTACCTGTCCATTCCGGGCCAGGGCTTCGAAAGCGGCATAGGCTTCGTGCAGAATTATTTCGGCCTGCCGCTGGCGCTCATTATCGTGTGCGCCGTGTTCCTGCCGATGTACCGGCGGCTCAACGTCTATACGGCCTACCAGTTCCTCGGTGAGCGATTCGACGAGAAGACGCGTCTGCTCGGTGCTGGTCTTTTCCTGCTGCAGCGCGGTCTCGCGGCCGGCGTGACCATCTACGCGCCGGCGATCATCGTCTCCACCGTGCTGGGCTGGCCGCTCGATCCGGTCATCGTCGCCACCGGGCTGCTCGTCATCGTCTACACGGTGACCGGCGGCAGCGAGGCGGTTGCCCTCACGCACCGCTGGCAGATGGCGGTGATTGCCGCCGGCATGGTGACGGCCCTGATCCTGCTGGTCCTGCGCCTGCCCGACGGGCTCGGATTTACCGGCAGCGTGGCAGCGGCCGGTGCGCTCGGCAAGCTGCACGCGGTGGACTTCTCACTGGATCCGAGCCGGCGCTACACGGTGTGGACCGGCCTCTTCGGCGGGCTCTTCCTCTCGCTCTCGTATTTCGGGACGGATCAGTCGCAGGTGCAGCGTTATATCGCCGGGTCCTCGCTGCGCGAAGGCCGCCTGGGTCTCATGTTCAACGCCGTCCTGAAGATCCCGATGCAGTTCGTCATCCTGATGGTGGGCGCGCTGCTGTTCGTCTTTTACCAGTTCGCGCCGCACCCGGTTTTCTTCAATCAGGCGGAATGGCGCCGTCACGCGCAGGACGGTCGGTTTCGCGCCATCGAAGCCGAGCATGCGCAGGCACTCGCGCAGAGTCAGTTCGCAATTCGCGCCTGGGTACAGGCGCGCGGCTCGGACGATGCCGCACGGGAAGCGACCGCGCGGGCGGCCATGGTCGCGGCCGGCGATCGTGCCCAGACCATCCGCGCCGACGCGAGGGCGGCCCTGCTCGCCGCGGATCCGCGCGCCAAGGTCAAGGATTCCGATTACGTCTTCATCACGTTCATCGTGACGCAGCTGCCGCACGGAGCGATCGGCTTGCTGCTCGCCGTGATGTTCGCGGCCGCGTTGTCGTCGAAGGCTTCCGAGCTGGCCGCACTGGGAACCACGACCACGATCGACTTCTGGCGTCACTTCCGCCCGCTGGCGGCAGCCGACGAGACGCGCAACATGCGCGTGGCGCGGCGCTTCACGGCACTCTGGGGGATCTTCGCGGTGGCCTTCGCGCTCTTCGCCGGGTTTGCAGAGAACCTGATCGAAGCCATCAACATCCTCGGGTCGATCTTCTACGGCGTGCTGTTGGGCCTGTTCCTCGTGGCCTTCTTCCTGCGGCATGTCGGCGGCAGCGCCGTGTTTTTCGCGGCGATCGCCGCGCAGACACTGGTGATCGTGATGTACTTCTCGCTCAACATCGGCTACCTCTGGTACAACCTCATCGGCTGCGCGGCGTGCATCGTCCTGAGCCTGGCGCTGCAGGCCATCCTGCCCCGACGCGCCGGCGGCCGCGCGAGATGAGCATGGGGCCGGTGATCGCCTTCGGCCAGCAGCCCTGCGGGTTCTTTCCGCGACGATTTCTCGTGGCGAAGATCCGCACCGCGCGGCGCCTGCAGTCGCAGATCGGCGGTCGTGTCGTCTATTTCTGCCACGACAGCGACCACGATCCGCGTGAGACACGTACGATCTTGCGCCACCGCACAACCGATCAACCCGCGTCGCTCAACTTCGCGGTCGGCAGCAAGCTGCAGCGCAAGTTCTCGCCCCTGTACGCCAAGCGCATCGCCGGCGACTGGCACGACAGGACGCTGGCGCAGCTGCCGAACTACGTCGACCATCCCATGATCGAGCTGTTTCGGCGGACGTCGGCGCAGACGGTGGCCGAGTTCTGCCTGGCCATGTACCGCGGGATGGGCCTGCTCGACGGCGTCGAGGTCGTGTTCTCGAGTGACCCGGCCGTGCGCCGCCGCGCGTGCAGCGTCGACGACTTCTTCGTTGACGTCCCGTACCAGGGCGAGATCGTCCGGGCTCGCGTGCGCGACGGGACGCTGTCCCTGCACGCAGGGGGTGATTCGTACGTCACCCTACCCGGGCCGGCGTCCCATTTCGGCAAGGAGCAGATCAGCCCCACGCGTGACACGCGGCTGCGCTGGATGCAGTCGGTGATCCAGTGCACCCACTACGTGACGGGCGCCGGTGAACAGGCGTATCTTCGGCGGGAAGAGGCACCGGGCATCACCTACGTGGAACGGGAGACCATCGAGCGGTCGGATGAAGCATTCACCGAGCTGTCGGGCTGAGACGATGCCTCCGGACCGTCTCTGACATGGTGACCGGCACGCTGCGCGTCGGCATCACCTGCTACCCCTCCGTCGGCGGGAGCGGCGTGCTGGCCACTGCGCTCGGCGAAGAGCTGGCCACGCGCGGACACGACGTGCACTTCATCGCCTACGAGCGCCCGTTCCGGCTGCCCTCGGACGCGCCACGCCTGCACTTCCATCCTGTCGCCATCAACGAGTACGGGCTCTTCCGATTCCCGGACTACACGTTGCCGCTGTCCGTGCGCATGGCGGAGGTGAGCCGGGACCACCGGCTCGACGTGCTGCATGTCCACTACGCCGTGCCTCACGCGACCGCGGCAATCCTCGCCAGCGCGATGCTGCCGCCCGACCAGCGGCCTCGCGTGGTCACGACGCTCCACGGGACGGACACCACGCTGCTCGGCCAGGACGCCGGCTACGCGCCCGCCATCAAGCACGCGCTCGCCGCATCGGATGCCGTGACCGCCGTGTCGCAGTCGCTCAAACGCGAGACGCAGCGCGTGCTCGACTTCGACGGCCCCATCGAGGTCATCCACAACTTCTTCGCCCCGCGGCCGTCCAGCCGCTCGCCGGAGGCCGTCCGCCGCGAGCTCGGTCTGGACGACGAGCTTCTCGTAGTGCATTCCTCCAACCTCCGGCCCGGCAAGCGCGTGGATCTGCTGCTCGAGACCGTGGCGCGCGTTCGCTCGCGCCGGGCATTCAAGCTGCTGATCCTCGCGGGTGAAGCATTCGCGCCGTTCGCCGGCGACGTGCGGCGTCTCGGTCTGGCCGACCGCGTGATCGTCCGCGAGAAGGTCCATGCCATCGAGGACTATCTGCAGATCTCCGACATCGGTCTCTACACCTCGGACGCGGAAAGCTTCTGCTTGAGCATCCTCGAGGCCATGTGCTTCGGCTGCCCGAGTGTCTCGACGTGCGTGGGCGGGATTCCCGAGCTGGTGGAGGACAACGCGAGCGGTGTGCTCGTGCCGGCCGGCGACGTGGCCGCGCTGGCCAAGGCGCTGGAGGCCGTGATCGAGGACGAGGCGCGGCGTGACGCGCTCGGGCGCGCCGCGCAGGCACGCGCACGCGAGCGGTTCTCTGCCGAGGTCATCGTGCCGCGCTATGAAGCGCTCTATCGAACGTTGAGCCAGAAGTGAACGCTGTGCGAACCGTTCTTGCCGGGAGGCGACCATGAGAACGCTGCTCCATGCGTGCGTAGCAGTCCTTGTCGTGATCACAGTGGCCATGCCCTCGTTGCTGTGGGCCCAGACGCCGGCTCCGAGTATCACGAAGGAGCTAGCGGCTGGTTTCCAACGGGCCTCCAACGACATCCTCGACATCGCCGAGGCGATGCCCGCGGAGAAATATAGCTACAAGCCGACGCCGGAAATCTCGACCTTCGGTGACCAACTCGTCCACGTCGCCGGGATCGTCCAGCGGTTTGTCGATACCTCGAAGGGAACGAAAACCGAGGCCGGGCATCACGGCGCGATGGCGAAACCCGAGGTCATCGCCTTGCTGAAGAAGACGTTCCAGAGCGGTCAAGAGAGCATCGCGCAGGTGACTGACGCCCAGCTGCTGGAGCCTGTGAAGTTTCCGTTCGGGGACCGCACGGTCACCCGCTTCACGTTCTGGCAGGCTCCGCTGTACCAGATCCGCAACCACCATGGTCAACTCGTGGTCTATCTTCGAATGAACGGAATCGTGCCGCCGACGACAGCGCGGCGCTAGGCTCGCTAAAGGGCAAGGGGTTAGCGGCTAACCCGTCCGCTAACCCCTCGCCGTTCATCGACGCCGGCAGCGACGTCATCGTCCGCGACGCCGAGGGCCTGACCCTCATCGTCGAGAAGGTCTGAGCGTCGCTGCCGGCGGAGGTTCAGGGCGCCTGCACCCTCCGCATGACCTGGATCTCGGAGGCGTCGAGCGTGACCGCGCCGAGTGCCTCCCGCGGCAACGCGCTGACAGCGACGCCGGAGTCCGTGACGACCGGAGGCCGGGTCGAGATCATGACCTCGTCGCCTCGCCGGAGGTCCGAGAGCAGCAGGTCTCGATCACTCATGCGCAGCTTCGTCGCCGGGGTGACGCGTACGAGCGTGCCGTCATCGAGCCGGATGAGCGCATTCGCGGGATCCACGCT
>JBIOXS010000077.1:0-16137 GCA_044869815.1 Candidatus Rokuibacteriota bacterium
CCCCCCACACCCCCCAACGCTCGGCACGCCCCGGGGGACCCGGGGCGCGCCTCGACAACCGCAACCGCATGGCTACCGCGGCCGGAGCGCCATCCCGTGGGGCGCCTTGCCGACCGGTATCGCCCGCACCTGGGTGTGCGTGGCGAGGTCGATGACGGAGACGTGATCCGCGTAGCGGTTGGTCACCAGCGCGTAGCGACCGCTCGGCTCCATGGTGACGAGATCGGGATAGCCCTTCTGCGGGATGGTGGCGACGATCTTGTCGTCGGCGGTGCGCACGACGACCACTCGGTTCGCCTTGCGCAGCGTCGTGTACATGAACTTGCCGTCGGCGGTCAGCGTGGCCTCGTGGACGATGCCCGGCAGCTTGATGCGCGCGATCTCCTTGTTCGTCACCGTGTCGATCTTGATCACGGCCTTGTTCTCGCCGGCCGCCGCATAGAGCACGCGGCCGTCGGGGCTCAGCGCGAGGCCCATGGCATCGCCGCCGCCGTGGACGATCCGAGCCACCGTCTCGCGCTTCGTCATGTCGATCACCGTGAGATCGCCGGCCGTCTCGCCGGAGACGTACAGCAGCTTGCCGTCGCGCGAGAAGATCGCGTGGGCGGGCCACGTGGAGACCTCCACGCGCCAGTCCACCTTCTCGCCCCTCAGGTCGTAGAAGATGACCTCGTCGGTGCTGGTGTCGCTGGTCCAGTCGAGGACGACGAGGTGACTGCCGTCCGGTGTGAACGCGAGGTTGTACGGGTTGCCGCCGATCCGCACCCGCTTCACGAGCCGCCGGGCGTCGACGTCGATGATGCCGAGGTCGTGGCTCTTGTCGTACACGACCCAGGCCAGCTTGCCGTCGGGATGGAAGACGATGCGGTTCGGCTTGCCCTTCCCGAGCGGAATGGTGCCGACGACCTCGAGCGTCTCGGTGTCGATCACCGACGCCGACTCCGACTTGGTGTTGCTGATCAGCAGCGTGGCGCCCGACGCGGGCGCGGCGGCGGCCAGCACCAGGGCGACCACGAGGGCGAGACCGGACTTCACGCGCGACTCCTCCTTACTGAGAGCTGACCTTCTCGACGGCCACCACGGCCAGGTTCGGGGGCGTTCCCCGCAGCGTAAATCGTACCGCGTCTCCGACCTCCACCCTCTCGTATATCTTCGCCGACGTCGCGCGGAAGCCCATGGTCATCGACGGCATGTAGCCGGGGATCTCCTCGTGCGTGATGACGATCACGTTGATGTCGGGCAAGACGGCGCGCACGACGCCCTCCGCGCGGTACTCGCGCGGTCCGCTCGCGGCGGCGCGCGCCTCGCCGAGCTCGCGCGTGAGCCGCGTCACCTCGCGACCCCACCAGAGATATCCCCAGCCGATTCCCACCATGAGCGTGAGCACGAGGAGGATCACCACGCGCCAGACGGCCATCAATGCACGTGCTCGGCGGGCGGGGCGGCCAGCACGCGCTCGCGGTTCAGCGCCTCCGCGTTCGTGACGAGCGTGTCGGTGTCCTGCGCTCGCGTGTCGATCGCGCGCAGATACCCCTGGCGGTCGACGAGGAACTCGGCATGCGGTCCGCGCGCGAACAATCCGTACGCGGCGACGATCTCGGCCGCGCCGTCGGTGACGACCGGGAAGAGGATGCGGGGCTCGGCGCCGAGCTGCTTGATGGCGTCGGGCGCAGCATCGGTCGGCACCGCGACGATCTCGACGCCGAGCGGCACCAGGACATCATAGCGCGCGGCCAGCGCGGCCAGCCGCGCGCGCGAGGCGGGCAGCGTGTAGACGACGACGAGCACGCTGCGGCGGCCTCGATAGTCCTTGAGCGTTCGTGGCGGCGTAGGGCCGACCGCGAAGACGAAGTCGGGTGCGACCACCAGCGGCCGCTCGGGCTGCACGGCGGGCGTCAGCGCGCGCGCGGTGTCCATGGCCGCCAGCGCGCGGATGAAATTGACCAGATCCCAGCGCTGCTCGGCGTCGAGCCGCTCGCCGAAGGCCGGCATCTGCCGGCGACCGTGCGTGATCCACCAGAAGAGATCGCCGGCCGTGTGCAGCGCCGCGTGGTGGGCGCGCAGGTCCGACGGCGGCGGCGACATCGCGGCGCCGGCGGGGCCGTTGCCGGCGCCGCTCGGGCCGTGGCACGCGGCGCAGTGCTCGCGATACGCGCTCGCGCCGGCCGCGATCGAGCCGGCCTGGTACGGCACCGCCGGTCGTTGGTAGGTCGTCGGATAGGAATCCGTCGCGAGCGGCGGAAGCGCCATGGCCAGGCCCGCCAGCACGAGCACCGCGCCGCCCGCGAGGACCGCAGGGCGCGCGGCGCGCCTCGCCAGCCGGGAGGCGAGCACCGCGGCGAGGCCGAGGACGGCAACCTGACTTCCCACGAGCACGAACGGCCACGACTCGGGCGCATAGGCGATGGCCGCCCACGCCAGGCGAAACGCGAAGGGCCACACCGGCTGCTCGTGGCGTGCGGGCGCCGTCACGCCCATGACGGCCACCACGACGAGCACCACCAGCGCCAGTCCCGCCTCCGCGCCGACGAAGAGCCGCAATCGCCGCATGGCCGGGCGCCCCACCGTCACCGCCTCACCCGAGAGAGCGGGCAGGAGCCGTCGGTTGAGCGCGGCGAGCGCCACGGTCGGGGCCAGAATGGCGAGCTTCAGCAGCAAGAGCCGCCCGTATGGCGTGCCGACCAGCGCGGGGATCGAGCCGATCTGGCTCAGCGCGCTGGCGCTGCCGCTGAGCGCGAGCACGAGGATGAGCGCCAGCGCGGCGCGCGAGAACCGGCGCGCCGTCAGCACGGCGTACGGGCGCGCGTCCGCACCGGCTTCGGTCGAGGCCGCCGCCAGCAGCAGCGCGAGCGCGGGCAGGGCGCCCGCCCACAGGCCGGCGCCGAGCAGGTGGACGACGTCGACGGCGATAGCCGCGGCCGCGCCCGACTCGACAGCGGCGGCGTGGCCGGCGGCGGCGAGGAGGCCGAGGGCGGCGCCCGCGAGCAGCAGCCCGTACGCGCGTGCGGCGCTCCAGTCGGCGCGCCGGGAGAGATCGGCTCGCGCGAGCAGGAAGGCGCCGAGGAGCAGCAGCAGGCTCTGGCGTACCGTCCACACGATCCCGGCCTGCGTCTCGAGCGCCACGCGCACCAGCGCCGAGGGCTCGAGCGCCGCCGCCGGACGCTGCTCGAGGGTCGCCGCCTGCTGCGCCAGCGCGAGCACGCCGGCGGTGAGCGCGACGAGAACCAGCGCACCGGCGAGTCGACCGACACGCGCCTGCCAGCACCGCGCGGTGGGTCGGTCGGAGTGGCCGGCCATCACGACGAGGCCGGCGCCACCGACGAGGAGGATCGATGCCGCGAGATGGACCCAGCGGGCGAGAAGCCCGAGCTCACTCACTCCAGTCGAAGCTCACCCTCACCGGTTTTGCAAAGCGTCCGGCCGCGCCGATCGTCTTGATGACGGCGCCGCCGACGTTCAGCGTCAGCTTCGTCGTACCCTGAGGCATCGTGACATCGGCCCCGTAGTGGAAACCATCATCGCTCACCATCGGCTGAAGCCGGACGGTCTGCGGCGCGGCCGTGCCGGCCTTGATCACCACGCTCACCGGCAAGTACGGCACGGGTTCGCCGGTGGCCGTGTCCGTCACGAAGGCCATCAGGTGGCCTGCGGGCGTCGCGCGACCGGCGGAGTCGTGTGCGTGCTGAGCGCGGGCGTGGTACTCGACGCGAAGGCGGTAGGGACCCGCGGTCTGCTCGCGAGCCGGGGTGGCGGCCTCGTGGTGGCCGTGCGCTCCGCCGCCGAGGCTTTTCAGATAGGCGACGAGATCGACCAGCTCGGTGACCGTGAGGCTGTCGCGATAGTCCGGCATCACCGAGCGCCCGTCGGCGCCGACGAAGCCGGTGCCGGCGACGATGACGGCGTTCGGGGCGACGATGGACTGCGCGAAGTACTCGGCCGGGTGGCGGTCGCCCATGCCGGTGAGCTCGGGGCCGACGTCGCCGGCGGCGCGCTCGCCACGCGGAAAGTCAGGCTTCACCTCGTGACATTTGCCGCATTCGAGCTTGGCGAAGACCTCTCGTCCTGCCTTGGGGTTGCCGGCAGGCAGCGTGAACCTCCAGCCGCGCGGCACGCCGCCGTGGCGGTGGAGCTCCTCCATCGAGATCGGCGCCCCCGGTTTCGCGGCCGCGGCTGGCGGTTGCGGTGGAGCGCCGTGCCCGGCGTGCTGGGCGGCGGTGCTCGTCGCAATGGCCCAGGCACCGAGCACGACAAGGGTCGTCAGCGTTCTCGTGTCGAGTCTCACCGAGCCTCCACTAACTTACGGCATTGACGAGAGAAAGCCCTCTGAGCTCCCACCGCGTTTCCTATCGCAGCCGGAATTCCACCGGGAGCAGGACCCACATGGCGACGGCTTCGCTCCCGCGCCGCGCGGGCTCGAACCGCCAGCGCTTCACCGCGTCCGCCGCCGCCTGATCCAGATCGGGATGGCCGGCGGACTGCTTGACGACAACGTCGGCGACACGCCCGTCGACGGCGACGAACACACTCAGCAGCGTGGTGCCCTGTATCCCGAGACGCCGCGCGTTGTGCGGATACGAGGGGCGCACCTGGTAGCCGCCGCGCGGGACCGCCGTCTGCGTGACGCCGTCGGGTGGCAGCGCGGTGACCGTGAGCCCAGACGGCACCCTCGGCCCCGCCGTCGGAGCCGGTGCCGATTCCGGCAGCGCCTCCGCGCTCGTCGTCACGGGCGCATCCATTGGCGCCGTGACGCGCGGTGCGGCGGCGACGGCCGGCGCCGCGGGTTCGATAGCCGTGGGCGCCGGCTCGTGGACGATCGGTCTCGGCGCCTCGTCCTCGACTTTCGGCTCCGGCGGTGGCGGCGGCGTCGGCCGCTCCACGGGCTTTGACAGCGTCAGCGGCCGCCGGTCCGGCGTCCTCCGTGGCGGCGGCGCCATCGTCGATGCCGGCGGCGTCGGGTCGGGCTCGACGAGATACGCGACGAGCACCCGCTCGCGCTCCGACGTGAACTTCGGCACCATGCCGATGGCGCCGTAGGCGGCGACGTGAAGCAGCAGCGACGCCACGATCGGCGTCGAGCGCACCAGCGACGAGTAAGCGGTCATCTCAGCGCCGACACGACTCCTCTCGAGGCGCGCGCCCGATCATCGTCCGGACACATGCGCGGATCTTACACGAGACAGCGGGAACCGGCGGACGTCCTTCCCCGGACCCTGCGTGGCGGTTTCGACCGCTGCTACAGTGGTCGCATGACCCGCGCGCTCGTCGCCCTGTGCCTCCTGAGCCTCACCTCGACGGCGGCCGCCCACGGCGCGCTCCGGCGCACGGACCCGCGCGGCGGCAGCACCGTCAAGAGCGCGTCCAGCCAGGTGCGGCTCGAGTTCACCGGCGCCATCGAGCCGGCCTACAGCCGGGTCCAGGTGCTCGATGGCGGCGGGCGGCGTGTCGACCTGGGCGACAATCGCGTCGATCCGGACAATCGCACGCTCCTGCGCGTGTCGCTTCCCGCCTTGCCCGCCGGCCGCTACAAGGTCGCCTGGCGCGTGCTGTCGGTCGACGGTCACGTGACGGAAGGAGACTTCACCTTCCGGGTCGCACAGTGACCCTCCGCGCGATCTTCTTCGACGCGGGCAACACGCTGCTGCGGATGAATTATGCGGACATCGCGGCCGCTCTCGGACGGCATGGCGTGACGGCGACCGCGGCCGACGTCCAGCGCGCGGAGTGGTCGGCGCGCGTGCGGCTCGACGCCGACGTGCTCGCGCAGGCGAACTCCACCGAGAGCCGCGAGACGCACCTGCGCTATCTCCGCTACATCCTCGAGGGCCTGGGGATCACCGACGAGGCCACCATCGGCGCGATCGACGCGTGGCGGCGCGCCTACAACCTGCCCGTCGGCCTCTGGAACACGGCCGACCCCGACGCCGCCGCCGCGCTCGACGCCGTGCACGCCGCCGGTGTCCGCTCCGCGGTCATCTCGAACTCGAACGGCACGATCCGCTCGCTGCTCACCCGCCTGGGCCTCATCGACCGGCTGGACTTCGTCATCGACTCCGGCGAGGAGGGCGTCGAGAAGCCGGACCCGCGCATCTTCCAGATCGCGCTGGCGCGCGCCGGCGTCAGCCCCCGGGAAACGGCGTACATCGGCGACTTCTACTCCATCGACGTCCGCGGCGCGCGGCGCGCCGGCCTGCGCGCGGTGCTGCTCGACCCCGGCTGCTGCTGGGGCCCTCGCGACTGCGACGCGGCCCCGACCGTCCTCGACGCGGTGACGTTCCTGCTCGGCGGCCGCGCGCCGGCTCGAGCCGTTACGCGGGAAGGGTGATGAAGGGATAGCGGCGGAGCGCGTCGTAGATGACGCGCTTCATGTCGTCGATCTCGCGCTCGGTCCGGGCTTCGAAGCGCAGCGTGAGGTAGGGGTTCGTGTTCGAAGCGCGCACGAGGCCCCAGCCGCCGCCGGGGAACAGCACGCGGGCGCCGTCGATGTCGATCGTCTCGTAGCGCTGCTTGAGCTCGCGCGTGAGCTCGTCGATGACGCGGAACTTCTCGCCATCCGGACAGAGCGCCTTCAGCTCGGGCGTCGCGTGCAGGTGCGGCACCGAGTCGAAGAGCGAGGAGACCGTCCCGCCGTGGCGGGCGGCGATCTCGGCGATCTTGCAGGCGGCCAGGATGCCATCGTCCACGCCGTAGTAGCCGTCGGCGAAGAACATGTGGCCGCTGACTTCCCCGCCGAGCAGAATGTTGTCCTCGCGCATCTTGCGCTTGAGGTGCGAGTGGCCCGTCTTCCACATGACGGGCGTGCCGCGGTGCTGCTTGATGTCGTCGACGAGGACCTGCGACGACTTCACGTCGAAGATGATCTTGGCGCCGGGGTGGCGCTGCAGCAGCTCCCGCGCGAGCAGGACGAGGATCAGGTCCGCCTCGTGACGGCGCCCGCGCTCGTCGATGACGCCGACGCGGTCGGCATCGCCGTCCCAGGCAAGGCCGAGATCGGCGCCGACCTCCACCACCTTCTGCTGGAGATCGACCACGTTCTCCGGATCCTCGGGATCGGGCAGGTGATTGGGGAAGCGCCCGTCCGACTCGCAGTGGAGCTCCACCACGTCGCAGCCGAGGCGGCGGAGGAGCGGCGGCCCGTAGACGCCGGCGATGCCGTTGCCGGCGTCCGCGACGACCTTGAGCGGGCGCTCCAGGCGCACGAGCTTTGCGATCGTGTCGAAGTAGTCCTCGCGCGGATCGCGCTCCGACAGCGCGCCGGCGCCGGAGGCGAAGGCACCGCCCTCGATCGCCTCGCGCAGACCCTGGATCTCCGCCTCGGTGAGTGGCGCCGCGCCGCGGTGCACCATCTTGACGCCGTTGTAGTCGACGGGATTGTGGCTGCCGGTGATGTTGGCGCCGCCGTCGAGCTTCCAGTGCGCGGTGGCGAAGTAAAGAATCGGCGTCGTCACCGTGCCGATGTCGACGACGTCGACGCCGGCCGCACGGACGCCCTCGATGAACCCGGCCTTCAGCCCCGCGGACGATTCGCGGTTGTCGCGGCCCACCGCGATGCGCCGCCCGGCGTTGGTGCGGACGAGCGACGCGTAGGCGCGGCCGACCTGCCGAAAGACGTCCGGGTTGATGTCGGGGCCGACGCGTCCGCGCACGTCGTACGCGCGGAAGATGTGGGGATTGAGCGCCATGAGCCGTTCGTCCTCTCATCGCCGAGCGTATCATGGCGCTCGCGGCGCATCGGAGAGCCGCGTCTCGTGCGATGATGACGCGCGCGGAAGCCGATGCGGGAACCGACTATAGAGGCGCGCCACGGCTTCGCCGGGGCGCGCCGAAGGCAGGGGGGTATGGGGGGCCATTTCGGGGCCCCCCATCTATATGGACTTCGTGCTGGTGCACGGCATGAGTCACGGCGCCTGGGCGTGGGAGGGGCTCGTCCGCCGCCTGGAGAAGGACGGCCATCGCGCGATCGCGCTCGACCTGCCGGGACACGGTCGCCGTGCCCACGAGCGCGGCCGCGCCTCCGTCGGCGCCTACGCCCGCGCGGTGGCGGACACGATGATCCAGGCCGGCGTCGCGCGCGGCATCGTCGTCGGTCACTCGATGGGCGGCGTCGTCATTCCGAAGGTCGCCGAGCTGGTGCCGACGCGCGTCGCCCATCTCGTCTTCCTGGCCGCGGTGGTGCTGCGTGACGGCGAGAGCCTGCTCGGCGCCCAGATCCCGTCGCCGACGCGCCCCCTGCTCGAGGGACTCGCCCGCTCCGGCGGCGGTGCGGTGCAGTATCCGGCGGCGGTCGAGTGGGCGCGCTGGTTGAACGACCTGCCGGCGGGTGACACGCGCGTGGTCGACGCCCTCAGCCGCATGACCCCGCAGCCGCTGCGGCCATGGCTCGAGCGCGTCGACATGCGGCAGTTCTATGCGATGGCCGTCCCGCGGACGTACGTGCGCTGCCTGCGCGACAACGCGGTGACGCCGGCGAGGGCGGCGCAGTACGCCGCGCGTCTCGGCGTGGTACCCGTCGACATGGACTGCGCTCATGAGCCGATGCTGTCGGCGCTCGACGACCTGGTGGCCATTCTTGAGAAGATCCCCACGGAGGCGACGCGGTGATGAACGAGGCCGAGCTCAAGCAGAAGACCCGCGAGACGGCACAGAAGCTGTTCCATTCGCTGAAGAGCGGGGTCGGGTACGAGCAGTGGAAACGGTTCGACCAGGGACTCGCCCGGGACCTGTCGATGTTCTTCACCGGCACCCTCTACAGCCGCGAGGTCATCTCGCAGGCGCAGCGGGAACTGTGCGCGGTGGCCTCGCTCACCGTGCTGCATCGGAGCAACGAGCTGCGCGCGCACATCCATGCTGCCCTCAACGTGGGCGCCACACGCCAGCAGGTGGCCGAGGTCATCTTCCAGCAGGTGACGTATGGCGGCATGCCCGTCGTCGTCGAGGCGCTCGACGTCTACGCCAAGGTGCTCGCCGAGCGCGGCGAGCCGTTCCCCGCCGACGACGGCGGGCGATGAGCAGCCCTGCTCCGATCCCGAGGCGCGTCCGAGCGTTGGGGGTCTGGGGGCCATGTCGGGGCCCCCAGCAAGAATGACCGCGCGCCTCGACGCCACCGCGCTCGATCGCGCAGTGGCCGTCGCCGCCGATGCCGCGCGGGCGGCCGGCGCCATCGCCCTCGAGTACTACACCAGCGGCTTCGACGTCACCCTCAAGCCGGATCAGACGCCGGTGACGCAGGCTGACCGCGAGGCCGAGCAGGCGATCGTGGGCGCCCTCCGCCGCGCCTATCCCGAGTGGGGCGTCCTCGGCGAGGAGTTCGGCGCTCAGGGCCCCACCGACGTGCGCTGGATCATCGACCCGATCGACGGCACCCGGAATTTCGTCCGCCACGTGCCGGTGTGGGCGACGCTGCTGGGGCTGGAGGAGCGCGGGGAGATCGTGGCCGGCGTCATCCACAATCCGGTGACGGGGGAGCTCTACACTGCGCGACGGGACGGCGGCGCGCATCGTAACGGTGAGCGCGTGCACGTCTCCGACGTCGGCGATCTCTGGAGCGCCACCCTGCTGCACGCGGGGCTGCGCCTCTATCGCGAGGCGGGAGTGTGGGACGGATTCGTGCGGCTCGTCGATGCCACCGAGCGACAGCGCGGGTTCGGCGACTACATGGGCTACACGCTGGTGGCCGAGGGCAAGGCGGAGCTCTACGTCGAGGTCGACCTGAAGCCCTGGGACCTCGCGCCGTGCAAGATCGTCGTCGAAGAGGCCGGCGGCCGCTTCACCGACGTGGCGGGGAGGCCGACGATTTACTCCGGCAACGCGGTAGTGAGCAACGGCCGGCTTCACGAGGTCGCGCTGAAGCTCCTGAACGGGCAGTGAGCACGGTGGCCATTCGCGGCGCGCTGGCCGTGCACCCCGGCGCGCTCGGTGACGTGCTGCTCGCGATTCCCGCGCTGCGCGCGCTGCGCGCCACGAGCGGTATGGTCGGGCTGGCGGCCCAGCGGCACATCGCGGCGCTGGTGGCGGCGCTCGGCGAGTCGGACGCCGCGCACGACTTCGAGGCACTACGCCTCGACGCGCTCTTCACGGGCGACGGACCTGCCAGGCTGCCCGCCGCCGATCGGGTCGTGTGCTGGTTCGGTGCGCGCGACGCCGATTTCGCGCGGCGCCTGCACGCGCAGGCACCCGAAGCGGTCGTCGCGCCGTCCACCGGCACGGGGCTCGTGTGGCACCATCTGCTCCGAACAGCGCGCGCGCCGGACGGCGACTGGCGCGCCGCCGCCCGTGTGGAGCCGCCGCTCGTGGCGAGCGCGCGCGCGGCGCTCGTGTCGGCGGGATGGGATGGCGCGCGGCGCCTCGTCGTCGTGCAGCCCGGCGCCGGAAGTGCGCGCAAGCGCTGGCCGGCGGACGGCTTTGCCGCTTCGCTCGGCGACTTCGTCGCGCGTCGCGACGTGACGCTCGTCCTGCACGAGGGCCCCGCCGACGTCGCGGCCGTGGACGCGCTCGCGGCGCGCGTGCCCGGCGCCCTTCGACTGCGCGCGCCGGCGCTGCCGGCGCTGGCGGGGGTGCTCCATCTGGCGAGCGTTTATTTGGGCAACGACTCGGGCGTGAGCCACCTGGCGGCCGCCGTGCGGGCGCCGGCGATCGTGCTGTTCGCGCCGGAGAATCTGGCGTGGCGACCCTGGGCCGCGGAGCCGGAGGTGCTGACGGTCACATGCGCGCGCGTGGAGCCGGCCGATGTGGCTGCGGTTCGGGCGGCGATCCGGCGGCGGCTCGCGTGAGCCGCCGCCGCTCGCACTGGGGGACGGTCGTGGCCGGCGCCGTGGTGATCGTCGCCGGGTTCGGGGTTGCCGTCGTCGAGGCGTTGAAGCTCCCGAAAGGATCGGTCTGGCTCGTCGTCGCGGCGGCGCTACTCCTCGTCCTCCTGATCCGGCGCGCCACTCGCTGACTCCTCGGCATCGCGCACCAGCTCGTTGGCCGCTTCGTTCACGTCCGACATCTCGCGGATCCTGAGCTCGTACCAGACATCCATGGCCATCTCTGTACCTCTGGATGCGCTTTCCCCGGCACCCTCCGGCTGTTGAGTCCCAGGCCCACTGCCGCGGGCCCTCCACTTGTCGGCGCCGAGAGAGCAGTGACCGTGCCAGATCGGGAGTTGCGCGAGAACAACCGGTTAGCGATCGGCGCTCGTCCGGCGCGGACGTTCGCGCCCGATCGATCGGGCATCCTGCCTCACTCCGGCATGTCGCGCATCGAGGTCCAGTCCGGCTCGGCGGCGGCGGCGAAGCCCGGGCACGCCAGCGAGCCGATCGCAAGCCGGCCGCCGTCGATGCGGACGCGCACGACGCCATCCACGGCCGCATAGAGATCGGCGTGGGCGGCGACGAAGGCGCGCTGCTCGGCCGGCGGGCGGGCCGCCATTCCGGCCACGTAGTGATGGCCGTTCCGCTCGACGTGCGTGAGGCCGAGGAGCGTCACCAGCGCCAGGTCGTGCTGCAGCGCGATCCCCGCCTGCGTGGTCAGATCCTCGGCCGACATGAAGTAGGTGGGTCGCCCCGCCTCGGCATTCCAGCGCGCGCAGCGCGCGGCGTTGAGGAGGGACTTGTAGAAGCCCTTGCACGTCTTGCTCGACACGCCGCGGTAGCCCACGGCGCGCGCTTCGACGAAGGCGTCGAGGTCCGCGTCCGACTCGTCGATGATGACCGGACGGCGCGCGGCGAGGGACTTCATATCGTGGCGCAGCGCGATCTTGCGGGCGATCGGCTGCTCGATGAAGAGGACGGCATCGACGAGCCGCGAGAGCGACGGCGTGCGCGCCATCGCCTCCCACAGCTCGACCACCTCGTCGACGCCCTCGAATTGCTCGTTGCCGTCCAGGGTCACGAAGTATCGTTCCGGCCTCGCGTCGAGCACGCCGGCGATGGCGGTGAGGCGCGCGAGATCGGCAGCGACGTCGCCGCCGACCTTCAGCTTGAAATAGGTGTGGCCGTAGGCGGCGACGACCTCTTCGAGCGTCTCGGGCAACCCGTCGTCGAGGCGGTCGCGACGCTCGGCGGCCGTGATGGGGTCGACGAGGCCGACGGTGTGGCGCGCGTGGATCGTGCGCGCCGGCTCGAGCCCGGAGAGGAAGGCGTCGACATCGAATCCCGCGAACTCGGGCAGGAAGTGCCCGGGATCGATGCCCGGCACGTTGTTCCGAATGGCGTCGTAGAACGAGATGCCGCGCGCGCGGCAGACGGCGTCGAGCACGGCCCGGTCGAGCAGGGCAGGCCCGTAGCCGGCCACGAGCGGGTTCAGCGCGCGCCGGCCGCACTCGGCGAGCTGGAAATGATAGCTGTCCGCGAAGAGGCGGAACGGCGTGCGCGCGAGCCGGCCCTCGCAATAGAGCCCGGACGCCACGCGCAGGGAGAGGCGGAGCTGCTCGACGTTCTGAGCGTTCGACAGGGACGGATCCTTGTCGAACCATTTCGGCGCCAGCATCTCGGCCGCCGAGCCCCAGCCCCCGCCGCCGCCCTCGAGCTCCACGCGCGCGCGCACGTACGCTTCCGTCGCCTCGGTGAGCGTGACCACGCCGAAGCGGAAGGGCAGGCGCAGGCGCACGTCGCGCTCGAGCAGGCGCACCTCGCGCACGCGGACGCGCGGGACGTCGCTCAGCTGTTGGCGTGGAGGGCCCCGACATGGCCCCCCACACCCCCCATCGCTCGGCCGCGCCCCGGCGGAGCCGTGGCGCGCCTCGAGGTTGACACGGGATCTCTCACCGGTCGGGCTTCGCCCAGATGTCCCGGTCGTGCATCAGGCGGATCTGTCGCTTGATGACCTTTTCGCGATACTCCGCGTGCTTCATGGGCGGACGCTTCAGGTAGAGATTCTTCGGATAGATCGGCTTCTCGTAGAGCAGCTGATAGAGCTCCGTCCGGAGGTCCTTCATCCAGTTGTCCCACTGCGCGCGCGCGCGGTGGTCGCGCAGCGCCTCGATGTCGATGACGCCCCCGACGTAGGTGGAGCCGGCGCCGTAGTCTTGGCGTCCGACGATGCGGCCCTTGTAGTCGATGATGAACGAGCGGCCGCCGAACGTGTCGATGGGTGTTGTTTCTTCAGGGAAAAGATAATAAGTCCCCATATTTGGGGCCACGATGTACATGTTATTGTCGAGGGCACGGGCGCGGCTCTGGATCTCGAAGATCTCGTTGCCGGTCGCGGGGTGCGGGTAGGACGCGCGATAGACGACCTCGGCGCCGTTCATGGCCAGCGCCCGCGCGTTCTCGGGGTAGGAGCCCTCGTTGGCCATCATGATGCCCAGGCGCCCGATCTCGGTGTCCGCGACCGGCCAGAACGCCTCGAGGGTTCGGCCGTACTTCTCGATCCACCAGTCATACACGTCGTGCGGACAGACGGAATGCTCGACCGGAAACAGCGGCGAGACCTTGTAGTGCTTGAGGATGATCTTGCCGCGCGGGTTGATGATGAACCCGACGTTGAAGACGCGGTCCTTGAGGTCGGGGTGTCTCGCCTTGGCTTGCGCCATGACGAAGGCGTTGTACTCCTTGGCGATCTTTCCGAGGGCATCCGTCTCTTCGCCCGGGATGTCGATGGCGCACTCCCGCGCGAAGGTGGCGTGGTCCAGATCCAGGACCTCGTCGTTGAACGCCTGCAAGGCCCCCTCGGGGAAGGCGATCAGGCGCACCGGAATGTCGAGCGCCGACAGCCACGACGCCGCCTTGACCAGATGGGACAGGTGCTCGAGATTGAGCTTGATGTCGCTGCGCTTGCGGATGCCACGCACGGTCGGAATCAGGCCGACGGCCGTGTACGGTTTGATCATACGGCGCTCCTCTGTTAAGGTCCCGCTGCCGCAGAACAACTAACACAGAATGAGTCAGCTCCGCATCGGCGTGTCCGTGATGCCGCTCGAGAACCGCCGCGAGGCGCTGGTGGAGCTCGCCATCGCCGCCGACCGTCGCGGGTACGACCTCTTCACCCTTCCCGAGACCTGGGTGTACGACATCACCGTCGTGCTCGCCGAGGCGGCGGTGAAGACCCGGCGGATCACGCTCGGCACGGGCATTCTCGGCGTCTGGAACCGCAGCGCCGCCACCATCGCCATGGCGGCCCGCACGCTGGCCTCGATGTCGGACGGCCGCTTCCTCCTCGGCCTCGGCGCCAGCACACCGCAGCTCGCCGAGGGTCTGCACGACGTGCCGTTCACGGCGCCCCTCGGCCGGATGCGCCGCACGGTGAACCAGGTGCGCGCGCTGCTGCGCGGCGATCGCGTGCCGCTCGCGGTGGCCACGAGCGCGCGGCCGCTGAAGCTGAACGTCCCGCCCGGGCCGGAGGTGCCGATCTATCTCGCCGCCCTCGGCGACGACGCGACGCGGCTCGCCGGCGAGGTCGCCGACGGCTGGATGCCGTTCCTCTATCCGCTGCGCCTGCTCTCCGAGGGGATCGAGCGGCTTCGCGAGGGCGCCGCGCGCGGCGGACATCCCGAGCGGCTGCCCGTGATCTGCGCGTCGGTGCCGACGGTGGTGGCGACGGACGCGGCCAAGGCGCGCGAGGGCGCCGCCTGGTTCGTGTCGTTCTATCTGACGACGATGGGGACGTTCTACCGCGACTCGCTGACCCGTCAGGGCTTCGAGAAGGAGGTGAAGTCGGTGCTGGCGGCCAACAGCGGCAAGTCGGCCGGCATCGTGCCGCCCGACGCCGAGGAGCTGCTGGAGCAGCTGATCGTCTACGGCACGCCGGCCGAAGCGCGCCGCCGGCTGGCGCGGTGGCATGCCGCCGGCGCCGCCACCGTCGGCCTGCTGTTCCGGCCGTCGCTGCCCGCGGACGAGCTGGCGCTCACCCTGGACACCTTCGTGCCGATGCTACAATCCCGCGCGTCGGAGTAGGAGAACGCCATGGAGCCATCAGCGCCGATCAGGCCGCGTGACCGCGTGGCGGCCGCGTACAAGGGACAGTTCGCGGACCGCGTCCCCGCATATCCGATCGCCGGCTCCTTCGCCGGCTGCCTGGACGGCCTGAGCATCGAGGAGTACTGCACCAATCCGAAGAAGGCCGTCAAGGCGATGCTCAACTACTACGATCGCTACCAGCCGGACATCATGATCGCCTTCAATGATCTCGCGAAGGAAGCCGAGGCGATCGGCTGCCACGTGAAGTACTCCGATTACGTCGTGCCGTCGATCGATCAGCACGTGCTGCAGGAGGACAAGGCGCGGCTCGCGCGGCTCGACATCCCCGATCCATACAAGGACGGTCGTCTGCCCGCCTTTCTCGAGCAATGCGAGGCCTTGTCCGCCGCGAAGTTTCCGAGCGGGCTGGGGGCCGTGCTCGTCGGTCCGTGGACCATCGCCATGCTCATGCGGAACCCCGAGCTGATGTGTCTCGACACCATCGACGACCCCGCCTTCGTTCACGAGCTGATGCGCTTCGCCACCGAGTACGCCAAGCGCTTCGGCGACGCCGTGCTTACCACGAAGATCGGGCTCTCGTACACGGACCCCACCGCGTCGTGCTCGCTCGTCGGGCCGGACACGTACCGGGAGTTCATCAAGCCGTATCACCAGCAGCTGGTGGACTACTTCAAGGCCAAGAAGGTTGGCACCACCATCCACATCTGCGGGACCACGCATCAGATCCACGAGGATCTCGTGGACGTCGGGTTCGTGGCCATCACCATCGATCTCGACCAGCAGGCGGACCCGACGCTGAAGGTCGATCAGCTCGACAAGCTCATCACGCTCGGCAATCAGCGCGGCGTGGTGGCCGTCGGCAACGTGGACGTGACGATCTTCGAGCGGGCCACCAAGGCCGAAATCGAGGCGGAAGTGCGCCGCTGCATCGACACCGCCGGCAAGCGCTCGCGCTTCGTGCTGTCGACCTCGTGCGAGCTGCCGCCCCGCGCCAATCCCGACTGCGTGACCTGGTTCATGGAGGCCGCGCGCGAGTACGGCCGCTATGACCGGATCCTTGGCTCCTGAGGTGCCGCGATGACCACCGTCACCGTGCACGGCAGCGCCGCCGGCCTTCAGCAGGAGATTCTCGTCGGCCGGCATCGGCTGGTGGCCGATGAGCCGGTCGAGGGCGGTGGCGCCGACGCCGGTCCCACCCCGTACGACTACCTGCTGGCCGCCCTCGGCGCCTGAACGTCCATGA
>JBIOXS010000078.1:0-20499 GCA_044869815.1 Candidatus Rokuibacteriota bacterium
CGGGTCTTCCATCATGTAGGTCAGGAGCTCCCGGAAGATCTGCTCCTTCAGCGCGTCCACGTCGGCGTCCTCCCCGCACACCCGGCGGGCCAGTTCCGTGTCGCGGCTGACGAACGCGTCGAGACTCTCCTTGACCATGCGCTGGGCCTTCTCGGCCATCCGCGGCAGATCGAGGTAGGGCTTGAGCTGCGGCTCCTCGTTGAGCTCGAGGGTGCGCTGGGCGATGTTGACGGCCTGGTCGCCGATCCGCTCGAGGTCGGTCACGATCTTCATGGCGGTGGTGATGAAGCGGAGGTCGCCGGCGGTGGGCTGGTAGAGCGCCAGCAGCTCGACGCACTTCTCGTCGATCTCGACGTCGTAGGCGTTGACCTGCCGGTCCCGCTCGATGACCTCGCGCGCGAGGTCGCCGTCGCGCTCGAGCAGCGCGATCATCACCCGGCGGATCTGGTCCTCGACCAGCCCCCCCATGGCCAGCAGCGTCTGCTTGAGCGCGTCGAGCTCCTCGTGGAAGTGCCGTTGCATGGGTTACCCGAACCGTCCCGTGATGTAGTCCTCCGTTCGCGTGTCGCGCGGATTGGTAAAAAGCTGCCGCGTGACGCCGAACTCCACCAGCTCCCCGAGCAGCATGAACCCAGTGTAGTCCGACACGCGCGCCGCCTGCTGCATGTTGTGGGTGACGATCACGATGGTGTAGCTGTTCTTCAGCTCGAGCATCAGCTCCTCGACCTTCGCGGTCGCGATGGGATCGAGCGCGGAGCACGGCTCGTCCATGAGCAGCACGTCCGGCTCCACGGCGATCGCCCGGGCGATGCAGAGCCGCTGCTGCTGGCCGCCCGACAGGCGGAGCGCGCTGTCGTGCAGCCGATCGGCGACCTCGTCCCAGAGGGCGGCTCCGCGCAGGCTTCGCTCCACGAGACCGTCGAGGTCGGTGCGGTTGCGCACGCCCAGGATGCGCGGGCCGTAGGCGACGTTCTCGAAGATCGACTTCGGGAACGGATTCGATTTCTGAAACACCATGCCCACCCGTTTGCGGAGCTCGGTCACGTCGAGGGCCGCGTCGTAGATGTCGGTGCCGCCGATGCGGATCGTCCCCTCGATGCGCACGCCGTCCACCAGGTCGTTCATGCGGTTCAGGCAGCGGAGCAGCGTGCTCTTGCCGCACCCGGACGGTCCGATGTAGGCGGTGACACGGTGCTTCGGCACCGACATCGTCACGTCCTTGAGCGCTTGCTTGGCGCCGTACCACAGGCTCAGCCTGTCGATCTCGACCATGGCCGCTTCCATGATCGCGGGCATGTGGATCCTCCTATACCGGCGCCGTCGCGTACGCGCGACGGAGCCGGTTGCGTGTCGCGATGGCGAAGAGATTGAGCAGTACGACGATCGCGAGCAGCAGCAGTGTCGTGGCAAACACCATGGGCCGCGCGGCGTCGACGTTGGGCGACTGGAAGCCCACGTCGTAGATGTGGAACCCCAGGTGCATGAACTTCCGGTCCAGGTGCACGAACGGCCAGAACCCGTCCACCGGCAACGCCGGGGCGAGCTTCACCACCCCCGTGATCATCAGCGGAGCCACCTCGCCCGCCGCGCGCGCCATGGCGAGGATGAGTCCGGTGAGGATCGAGGGCATGACAGCCGGCAATACGACCTTCAGCGTGGTCTCGAGCTTGGTGGCGCCGAGCGCCAGCGACGCCTCGCGGGTCCCGCCCGGGATGGCGGCCAGGCCCTCTTCCGTGGCCACGATGACCACCGGGATCGTGAGCAACGCCAGCGTCAGCGAGGCCCACAGGATGCCGCCGGTTCCGTAGGTCGGCGTCGGCAGCGCCTCGGCGTAGAACAAACGGTCGATGGTGCCGCCGACGGCGTAGATGAAGAACCCCACGCCAAAGACGCCGAACACGATCGACGGCACCCCGGCCAGGTTGTTGACGGCGATCCGAACGGCGCTCACGAACGTCCCCTGGCGTGCGTACTCGCGCAGGTAGAGGGCGGCCAGCACTCCCAGCGGCGTGACCATGATGGACATCAGCATGACCATCATGACGGTGCCGAAGATCGCCGGAAACACGCCGCCCTCGGTGTTGGACTCTCGCGGGTTGTCGGAGACGAACTCCCACACGCCGGCCACGTATCGGCCGACCTTCGCCACGGGGCCCATCGCGTTCGGAAACGACACGTCGAGCACCTGCCCGAGCGGCAGCTCCTTCTGCGTTTCGCCGTCGGCGGCCACGACCAGTGCCGCCGTCTGGCGGCCGCGCAGCGCGGCGAGGCGCGTCTCCTGTGCCACGTAATCCTCTTGCAGCCTCGCCAGACGCCCGCGCGCGGCCTCGACGTCGCGGCCCGCCGTCAGGCCGCGCGACTCCAGCTTGCGCAGCCGGAGCCGGATCGTCTCCTGCTCGTGATTGATGGCCCCAATGTCGCGCTTCTCGACCTTGCGGATCTCGGCGCGCAGCGCGGCGGCGGCCGGCAGCCGTCGCTCGATCTCCGGCCACGCCGCCGGGCCCGACGCGACGAGCGTGCCACCGTCCTTCAGCGCGACGATGGTGCCGATGAGCAGGCCCCACTCCGTGCGCTCGATGACGGCCACGTCGGCGGGGCGCTCGCGCCGGGCGATCGCGCTCTCGTCGGCCCACACGAAGTCGGCGGCGTACAGGTCGCGGTTCCCGACGTGCAGCTTGAGACGCCACGCGTCCGCGACGCCCGGGATCCGCTCGCGCTCGGTCACCGGTCCGGTGAGGATCGTGCCGTCCTTCAGCGTCAGGCGAACGACCTCCGACGGCCAGAAGAATCCGGCGGCGTTGACGACGATGATCGCGAGCAGCCCACCGACCATGATGAGCGCCGTCGCCAGCGCGCCGGCCGTCAGCCAGATGAAGGGCTCGCCGCTCCGCCAGAGTCCGCGCGTCACAGGTAGCGGTACCGGCGCCGCAAGCGCAGCCGGATCAGCTCGGCCACGGTATTGAGCGCGAAGGTCAGGCAGAAGAGAAGGAAGGCGGCCAGGAAGAGCACGCGGAACAGCGTGCCGCCCTCCGGCGCCTCGGGGAGCTCGACGGCGATGTTCGCGGACAGCGCGCGGAAGCCGCTGAAGATGTTGCCGTCCATCACCGGCGTGTTGCCGGTGGCCATCAGCACGATCATCGTCTCGCCCACGGCGCGGCCGAGGCCGATCATCACCGCCGAAAAGATGCCCGGGCTCGCCGTCGGCAGCACGATCCGCACGGCCGTCTGCCAGCGGGTGGCGCCGAGGGCGAGCGAGCCGGCGCGCAGATGCTGCGGCACGTTGGCGAGGGCGTCCTCCGCGATCGTGAAGATGATCGGCACCACGGCGAATCCCATCGCGACCCCGACCACCAGCGAGTTGCGCTGGTCATACGTGAGACCCAATGCGGCCAGGAGCCAGCCGCGATAGTCTCCGGCGAGGAGCCGCTGCTCCACCAGTCCTCCGAGCGCGAACGCCACCCACGCTCCGATCAGCACGACCGGGATGAGCACGAAGACCTCGGTGCCGGGACGGAAGCGACCACGGACGGAGCGCGGCAGCGTCCGCCACAGGAGCAACGCGCCGAGGATCGCCGGCGGCTCCACCAGCGGCAGCATGAAGAGGCCGGGCACGATTCGCTCGACGGCGGGAGCGAGCCAGAGCCCGGCCAGGAAGCCGAGCACGACGCTCGGCAGCGCGGCCATGATCTCGACCCCGGGCTTCACGTAGCCCTTGAGCACCGGGTGCATGAACTCGCTCACGGAGACGGCGGCCAGCAGCGCCAGCGGGACCGCGAACAGCAGCGCGTAGACCGTCCCCTTCAGCGTGCCGTAGATGAGCGGAGTGAGGCTGAACTTCGACTCGAAGTCGTCGGTACCGCCGGTGGATTGCCACACCCAGTCGGGACGGCTGTACCCCTCGTACCACACCCTGCCGAAGAGCGTCGCGAGCGTGATCTCGGGGTGCGGATTGTCGAGGCGCCAGTGGAGGAGCCCGCCGGCGCCGTCGATCGCGACGACGCCGTCGGCCTTCGGCGCGAAGCTCACGGCGCGCAGGCCGGGCCGCTCGCCGAACGTCAGCAGCGTCTGGCCGGAGGTGCCATGGCGAAGCTTCACGCGTCCGTTCTCGTCCGCGGTGACGAAGCCCTTGTCGCGTCGAGAGGCGCTGATCGCCACCACGGCGCCGGCATGAGGCTCGAAGTCGTTGATACGCGTCAGACGCGCCGCGCCGCCGGTCGGCGGCGACACGATCTGCCAGCTCGAGACGGCACCGTCGCGATCGCCCGCGATCAGCGTCCGGTCTCCGATGAGGAACGCCAGGGCCGTCACCGCCGCCGTGCCCACCGTCACTGCGTCCGCGAGTCTCGGATTGTCACGCTCGCGGAGGTCGTAGCGGACCAGCTGTCCGGTCGAGGTGCCGACGAACAGGTCGTCGCCCCGCGCGTCGATCTGCAGGGCGGTCACCTCGCCGTCGACGGCGACGGTCAACGCCTGCCGCGCTTCCTCACGTCGCGTCCCGCCCACGAGGGCCTTCTTCTCGAGGATGCTCTGGAGGACGAGGTCGCGTGATCCGATCTGCGCCACCATGATGGGTCCGGCCGCCGGCGCCGCCGCCGCGAGGGCACGGATCGAGCGCTTCTGCCCAGGATCGAGGTCCGCCGGCGGCCCGAAGACCGGTCGCGCCGACACCTGGCGCACGCCGCCATCGAAGGCGACGTCGTACTTGAGCTCGAGCTGGATGACCCGGCCGTCGTCGGTCCCGGCGGCAAAGCGGTCGCCTCCGTAGGCGGTCACCACGGTAACGTGGGCGGCGCCGAGCCCGTCCAGCGGCGCCGGCGGCGACGCCTGCACTCCCGGGCGCAGCGGCACGAGCGCGAGCTGCCCGCTGGCGCTCACGACCGAGGCCGCCTCGCGGTACTCGTCAACGCCGAGACCGGCGCCCGCCGCCGGTGCGACGGCACTGAAGCGGCCGGCGGGTTGGATGCGCGGCGGCCGGAAGAGCGGCCAGACTTCGCCCACGATCACGACGAGGATGGCGCAGATCGCCGAGATGATGAGGATGCCGCCCACGACCACCGTGCGCGATGCGAAGCGATCGAGCAGGAGTCGCCGACCCGTGCGGGCCCGCGAGACGACGAGCGGCCGGGCCGGGATGTCCGGCCCGCCCGCCTTCAGGGTGTCGGCGTGAGTCGCCACGTTACTGGATCTTGTTCAGCTCTTCCTTCGCGATCGTGGCCGGGATCGGGAAGTAGCCATCCTTCAGCACGCCCTCCTGCCCCTCGCGAGCGACGATCAGCTTCACGAACTCGCGCGTGAGGGGATCGAGCGGCTTGCCGGGGGCCTTGTTGACGTAGACGTAGAGGAACCGCGCCAGCGGGTACACGCCGCTGTACGAGTTGTCGGCCGTGGCCTCCACGCACTTGCCGCCGTCCTTCTCGGTCAGCGGCACGGCCCGGACTCCGGCCGTCGCATAGCCGATACCGCTGTACCCGACGGCGTAGCGGTCGACCGTAGCGCCCTGGACCACCGCCGCCGATCCCGGCTGCTCCTTCATTGTGTCCTTGAAGTCGCCGTTCTTGAGCGCGTGCTCCTTGAAGAAGCCGTACGTGCCGGACGCCGAATTGCGGCCGTAGAGACTGATGGGCCGGCTCGCCCACTCACCCGTGAGGCCGAGCTGTCCCCACGTCGTGATGTCCTCGCCGCCCTGGCGCCGGCTCTTCGAGAACATCCCGTCCACCTGCTTGAACGACAGGCACTTGATCGGGTTGTCCTTGTTGACGAACACGGCCAGGGCGTCGACCGAGGTGCGGATCGGGGTGGGCTTGTAGCCGTACTTCATCTCGAAGGCGTCGACCTCGGTGCCCTTCATCTCCCGTGACATCGGCCCGAGCTGCGCGGTGCCGCTGATCAGGGCCGGCGGCGCCGTCGACGACCCCTTGCCCTCGATCTGCACCTTCGCGTTCGGATAGAACTTCTGCAAGCTTTCGGCCCAGTGAGTCATGAGATTGTTGAGCGTGTCCGATCCGACGCTCGAGACGTTGCCGCTCACTCCGCTGACCGTCTTGTAGCGCACCAGCTCCGGGTCGAGCTTGACCTGCTGGCCGATCGCTGAGCCGGCGGTCAGCGCCACCGCCAGCGCCGCGGCGATCCCGGTTTCGATCTTCATTCGTCCCTCCTCCTGGTTATCCAGGCCACATCGCGCTCGTCCTCGACGACGAGGACACGGGGATGCTGGCGGGGTACCGCGGCGGCCTTCATCCGACGCCAGTGTCGAGCGGCGACGTTACGGGACGATGACGGCGCCGTAAATGTTCCGTGAACGAGCGCCGCGCGCGGCACATGCCCGATAATCCGGGCCATGAACGGGGGGCTCCAGGCCCGACTGGCGAGCGTCGCGGACGCGGCGAGCATCGCCGCGATCTACAACGAGGGCATCGACGACCGCGTCGCGACGTTCGAGACGGAGCATCGAACAGCCGCGCAGATCGCGGCCAGCCTGGCCGGCAAGAGCGATCGCTACCCGACGGTGGTCGTGGAGCGCGCCGGCGTCGTGGTGGCGTGGGCCGGCGCCAGCATGTATCGCGAGCGCCCCGCCTATGCGGGTGTCGCCGAGCACTCGGTCTACGTCGCCCGGGCGGCCCGTGGTCGTGGTGCGGGACGGGCGGCGCTCGAGGCGCTCTGTCAGGTCTATGCGGCGCGTGGCTTCTGGAAGCTCTGCTCGCGCATCCTCTCGGAGAACACCGCCAGCATCGCGCTCCACGAGCGCTGCGGCTTCCGCGTCGTCGGCGTCTACCGGCGGCACGCCCAGCTCGACGGTGTCTGGCGCGACTGCGTCATCGTCGAGCGCTTGTTGACGTGAGCGATGGAGCTGCTGATCACGCGTGACGCGGTGGAGCTCGCCGAGGTCGCGGCCGGCCTCTTTCGCGACCGCGTCCGCGGTCACCCGGGGCTCGCGATGGCGGTGCCCGCCGGGCGCACACCACGCCCGATGTACCAGCGGCTCGCGATGCTGCAGCGAACGGATCCGGTCGACTACTCGCGGATGCGGGTCTTCTGCGTCGACGAGCTCTGTCCGCCGGGGCCGTCCGACGGCTATTTCTGGCGGCAGCTGCGCGCGGAGTTCCTCGCCTGGGCCAACGTCGATGTCGCACGGTGCCATCCGTTCGACGTGAACGCCGCCGACGCCTCCGAGATGTGCGCCCGCTACGAGGGCGCGATCGCCGCCGCCGGCGGTCTCGACGTCGTCATGCTCGGTCTCGGGCCCAACGCACATCTCGCGTCGAACGAGCCGGGCTCGGCCTTCGACACGCTGACGCGCCCGGTGCGCCTGTTCGACGCGACCGTGAAGTACATCCTCACCGACCAGATCGTCCAGGGGAACGTCTGCGATCGAGCGGTCACCCTGGGTCTCGCCACGATCATGGCCGCCCGCGAGGTCATCGTGCTCGTGAGCGGCGAGGCCAAGCGCGTGCCGCTTGCCCGTATGCTCGAGGCGCCGGTGGCGGTGGACGTGCCGGCGACGATCCTCCGATCGCACCCGCGCTGCGTCGTGCTCACCGATCGCGCAGCGTGCCCCTGAATCGATGACGTGTCGGCGTCTGGCGACGAAGCGACCGGCTGTGCCCCCGCTACCGACGCCCGTCGGCGCGCCGGTCATCGCCCGGATCGACGCCCGACTCCGCCGCGGCCGGCTCGCCTGCCCGCATCGGCAGTGGTAGCTGCGTGGGCGGCGGCGGCTTCGTCGGCAGCGTGAATCTGACGGTGGTCCCCGCGCCCTCCTGGCTTTCGATGGTCAGCTCGCCGCCGTGCGCGAGCACCAGATGCCTCACGATGGCCAGGCCCAGCCCCGTGCCACCGAGCTCGCGCGAGCGCGCCTTGTCGACGCGATAGAAGCGCTCGGTGATGCGCGGCAGGTCGGCGGCGGGGATCCCGACGCCGGTGTCGCGCACGCGGACCTCGGCCCGCGCCACGGCCACCGGACGCGCGCGGACGGTGACCCAGCCGTTCTCGGGCGTGTACTTCACGGAGTTGTCCACGAGATTGATGAGGATCTGCCCGAGCCGGTCGTGATCGGCGTGCACGGTCAGATCGGCCGGCTGCACGTCGGTGATCAGTCCCACGCGGCCGCCGGCCGCCTTCGGCCGGATGATCTCGAACACCGAGTCGACCACGTCGCTGAAGCGCACCGGCGCCAGCCGCAGCGTCACCTTGCCGAGCTCGATGTTGGAGAGATCGGTGAGGTCGCTCAGGAGGCGGCCGAGCCGCTCGGTGTGGCGGAGCGCGATCTCGAGGAAGCGACGCGCGTTCGGCGGCTCGTCGAGGGCGCCGCCGAGCAGCGTCTCGAGGTAGCCCTGGATGGCCGTCAGCGGCGTCCGCAGCTCGTGCGAGACATTGGCGACGAACTCGGTCCGCACCTGCTCCAGGCGGCGCAAGGCGGTGAGATCGTGGAACACCATGACCATGCCGGGCTCGCCACCGCCCGCGAATCGGAGCGGCACCGTGTTGACGTTCAAGATCCGGGGAACGGGATGCCGCAGGCGGAGCTCGCGGATCAGCGGCGCGTCGGCGGCCGCTGTCCGGCTCTGCCGAAACACTTCGTGCAGCTCGGCGTTGCGGATCATCTCGAGGAACGGCTTGCCCTCACCGCGGCCGGCGCCGACGCCGAACATGGCGCGCGCGCGCTCGTTCATGAGCACGATGGCCTCGTGACCGTCCACGGCGATGACGCCCTCCACCATGCCGTCGAGGATGGCGCGCGCCTTCGCGCGCTCTTCCTCGAGATCGCCGATCTTCTCGCGCAGGCGCGCCGTCATCACGTTGAGGGCGCGTCCGAGGGCGCCGAGCTCGTCCACGGAGCGCACGGGCGCCCGGACATCGAAGCGGCCTTCACTCATGGCGTGGGCGATGCGCTGCATCTCGACCACGGGCCGCGTGACGCGGCCGGCCACGAAGATGCCGATGCCGAAGGCGACGGCGAGGGCGACGAGGCCACCGGCCTGCATGACGCGGTGGAGCGCCGCATGGGAGGAGGTCACGGCGGCCAGCGGCAAGGCGAGCCGAAGGGCGCCGGCGATGCGGCCGCCGTCCCGCACGGGGACCGCCACGTAGAGGAGGGGCGTCTTGATGGAGGCGCTCGTTCTCAGATCACGGCCGACGCCGCCCGCGAGCGCCGTCCGCACCTCCGGCCGGTCGCGATGGTTCTCGAGCCGGCCGAGGCCCGGCACATCGACCTCGGAATCGCCGAGGACGCGACCGTCGACGGCGATCAGCGTCACGCGCGACTCGCTGCGCTCGGCGGCCTTCAGGGCGAAGCCGCGAACGGCGCCGGCGGCGGCGTGCTGCATCAGCAGCATCCGTGCCTCGTCGTCGAGCAGCCGCGCGGCCGTCACCAGCCGCGCCTGCAGCGCCTCCACCGCGAACGACTCGAGAGCCTGATTCAGGTAGATGCCGGCGGCGAGGACGGCGACGCCGACGAAGCCGACGAGGGTCAGCGTCAGCTTGACGGCGATGCGGCGCCGGAGCGCGAACAGGAGCCCTCGCGCCATCGCGGCCATCATAGCGTGTTATCATCCGGCAGTTTTTCCAAGGAGGCTCACGATGCGTCGACCACTCCTGGTCGTGACGTTGCTGGCGGCCATCGTTACCGCCGCCGCGGCGGCGCGTGCGGCATACCCCGATCGTCCGGTGAAGCTGATCGTGCCGTGGGCGGCCGGCGGCGACACGGACGCGATCTTCCGGCCCTTCGGTCAGCAGCTCCAGAAACACCTGGGACAGACGATCGTCGTCGCCAACGTCACGGGCGCCTCGGGCACGGCGGGGGCGCGCGAAGCGAAAGGCTCGCCGCCGGACGGCTACACGCTCTACGCCGTCCACGATTACATCCACTCCACCTACTACACGGGCGTGGCCGACGTGGCCTACACCGACTTCGAGCCGATCTGCTCCGTCTCCAACACGCCGTCGGTCCTCACCGCGAGTCCCAAGACGAAGTGGTCGTCGTGGCAGGAGCTGGCGACGGACGCCAAGGCGCGCCCGGGCCAGATCACGGTGGGTGCCACCCTCGGCTCGACCAGTCATTTCTTCCCGGCGCTGATCGAGAAGGCCAGCGGCGTCAAGTTCAAGTACGTCTCGTACGAGGGGCTGGCGCCGCGCATGAACGCGATCCTCGGCGGGCACATCGACCTGACCGACTCGAACCTCACCCAGAAGGGCAAGGTCGACGCCGGTCAGCTGAAGTTCCTGGCCGTCGCCACCGAAAGGCGTCTCGCCGATGCCCCGAACGTTCCGACGCTCAAGGAGCTCGGCGTCAACGTCGTGTACGCGGTCACCCGCGGCGTGATGGTGCCGAAGGGCACGCCGCCCGACGTCATCGCCAAGCTCGAGCAGGCCTGCCAGAAATCGACGAGGGAGGCGAAGTTCGCCGAGGACATGGCCAAGCAGGGCACCTTCGTGCGGTACCTCGACCGCAAGGCCTACACGGCCTTCCTCAAGGAGAACGACGAGCTCAACAAGACGCTCGCGCGCGATCTCGGACTGCTGAAGCAGTAGTGCGGCTCACGCACGACGGCGTCGCCGGGCTGGTGTGTCTCGCCGGCGCCCTGGGGCTCCTCGGGATGACCTTCGGTCTCCCGCACCCGGCGCTGGTCCCCATCGGGCCGGCCTTCTACCCGCGCATCCTGCTCGTCGTCACCGCGCTGCTGAGCGGCGCCCTCGTCGTGAGCGATCTCGGTGCCGGACGGCCCAGAGGCTTACCCGCCGCGACCTACCGCCTGGTCGTGCTCACCTTCGCGATCTTCGCGGCCTACGTGTTCGCGATGCCGCGCGTGGGCTACCGGGTATCGACGTTCGTGTTCGTGGCGGCGCTCGCGGCCACGCTGGAGCCGCCTCGCGGCGCGCGCTGGGCCCTCGTTCTCGGTGTCGCCCTGATCACCACCGCGGTCACTTACTATGTCTTCGAGGGCTATCTGTCCGTGCTCCTGCCGCGCGGCTCTCTCACCGGGTTCTGAGCGTGTTCGGGCCGCTGGTGACGAGCCTCGGCGAGATCCTGGGCGTGCAGTACCTCGTGCCGCTCGTCATCGGCACGCTGGCCGGACTGATCGGCGGCGCGCTGCCGGGCGTGACCATCACGATGACGATCATCATCGTGCTGCCGTTCACCTTCGGGCTCGATCCGCTGCAAGGCCTGGCCGCGATGGTCGGCGTCTACGTCGGCGGCGAGAGCGGCGGGTTGGTGACGGCCAGCCTGCTCGGCATCCCGGGCACGCCGTCGGCGGTCGCGACGACCTTCGACGGCTTCCCGATGTCCAAGCGGGGCGAGCCCGGCCGCGCCGTGTGGCTCGGCACGTGGGCCTCCTTCATCGCTGGCCTCCTCGGCGCGGTCTTCCTGATCGCGGCCACGGTGCCGCTCGCCACGTTCGCGCTCCAGTTCGGGCCATGGGAGTACTTCTCGCTGTTCGTCCTGGCCCTCTCGATGGTCGCCGGACTGACCGAGCAGTCGCTCCTGAAGGGGTTCCTGTCCGGAATGATCGGCCTCGTGATCACCGTGATCGGCGCCGATCCGATCATGGCGGTGCCGCGGTTCACCTTCGGCACCGAGTTTCTGCGCGCGGGCTTCCAGTTCCTGCCGATCCTCATCGGCATCTTCGCCTTCGCGCAGATCATGGCCGACATCGAGCGGCTGGGAGCCGGTGCGCCGGCCGAGCACGTCCGCGCACCGAACCTCGCCGTGTCGCACCTGCGGGTCGTCTGGGAGATCCTCAGCCGGCCGTTCCTGCTGCTGTGGTCCACGGTGATCGGGCTCCTGATCGGCGTGCTCCCTGCCATCGGCGGCAGCGCCGCCAACGTGATGGCGTACGATCAGGCCAAGAAGTTCTCGCGCCATCCGGAGCGCTTCGGGACCGGGACGCCGGAAGGCATCATCGCCGCCGAAGCGTCGAACAACGCGAACGTCGCCGGCTCGCTGGTGACCATCATGGCCTTCGGCATTCCCGGCGACGCCGTCACCGCCGTCATGCTCGGCGCCATGATCATTCACGGCATCCAGCCGGGCCCGCTGTTCATCACCCAGGAACCGCGCGTCGCGTACGGCATCTTCGCGGCGTACCTGCTGGCCCATCCGGTCATGATGGTGCTGCAGTGGCTGCTCGCGCGGGTCTACCTCCGCATCGTGCAGGTGCCGAAGTCGCTGCTGGTGCCGATCATCCTCGTGCTGTGCACGATCGGCGCGTACGCGCTGAACAACGTCATGGAGAACGTCTACGCGCTGCTGCTGTTCGGCGTGGTCGGCTACGTCCTCGTCAAGCTCGGCTTCCCGCTCGCGCCCCTCATCCTCGGGGTGATCCTCGGCGACCAGATCGAGGTGAACCTGGTGCGCGCCATGATGACGGACGCCGACCCCTGGCTCTTCGTGACGCGTCCGATCTCCGGGGTGATGCTCGCGCTCGCGCTCGCGTCCGTCGTGCTCGCGCTGTGGCAGCACCGCCGACAGTACCGCCGCGCCGTGCCGGCCGCGGCCGCGGACACGGACTTCTGAGGGTGACCGGCTAGGGCGACTCCCGCGGAAGCGGCTCGCTCGCGCCGGTGCCCGGCACGGTACCGCTCAGCGGCGGCACGACGACCTGGCCTTCGGGCGTGACCACGCGCCAGTGGCCGGGGACGAAGACGCCCGCCGGCTGGCCGGGGACCGACACGTACTGACCGGGAATCCAGATCGTGTCCGGACGCGGCGCCGCCGGGATCGGCGGCACCGGAACGCCGCGCATCGACGAGGCGTTCATCTGGTCCACGGCGCGGCTGGTCGTGGTCGGCCCGAGGGGAACCGAGAGCGCGCCGGCGAGGAGGCAGCCGCCGACCGCCCGCACGAGCCGCGACAGCGCATGGTCTCTCATCCGGTCCATGACTCCAGCGTACGCCGTCTCAGTCCGACTCGAACCGATAGCCGATCGTCTTCACGGTGGTGAGCCGCGCTCCGGCCGCGCCGAGCTTCGCGCGCAGCCGCCGCACGTGGACGTCGACCGTCCGCGACTCGATCTCGTCAGCACGCGCATAACCCCACACGCGGTTCAGCAGATGCTCGCGTGACAGCACCCGGCCCGCCGACTCCATCAGGGTGTGCAACAGCTCGAACTCCTTCGGCGTCAGCGTGACGGCGGCGCCGGCGACGGTCACCTGGTGACGCGCGGGGTCGAGCGAGACGCCGCCGGCGCTGAGCGGCCGCGTGCCGTCCACGCGGCCCGTACGGCGCAGCACCGCCCGCACGCGGGCAACGAGCTCCTTCGGCGAGAACGGCTTGACGACGTAATCGTCGGCGCCGAGCTCCAGGCCCACGATGCGATCCACCTCGTCGGCCTTGGCCGTGAGCATGATGATCGGCAGGGTCGCCGCGCTCGCGCGAAGCCGGCGGCACACCTCGAGACCGTCCATGCCGGGCAGCATCAGGTCGAGCACCACCAGGTCCGGCACCGCCGCGCGGGCGGCGTCGAGCGCCTGGGGCCCGGTCGCGGCCGTGCGGCACCGGAACCCGTCCCGCTCGAGGTGGTGAACGATCAGGCTCCGGATATCCGGCTCGTCCTCGACCACGAGCACGTCCCTGGTCATTGAACATGGAGGGCCCCGAAATGGCCCCCCATCCCACAACTCCGGAGCGCCCCGGCCAAGCCGTGGCGCTCCTCTACACTCGCCCGCTCAAACAAGGAGGCGGAGAAAGAGCCACGTCGCGGCGGCGATCAGACCCGACGCGGGGATCGTCAGGATCCATGCCCAGAGGATACGGCCGGCCACGCCCCAGCGGACGGCCGACAGCCGCTGCAGCGCGCCCACGCCCATGATGGAGCCGCTGATCGTCTGCGTCGTGCTGACAGGAATGCCGGCCACGGCGGTGCTGATGAGGGTCACGGCGCCGGCCGCCTCCGCACAGAAGCCGCCGACCGGACGGAGCTTCGTGATGCGCATGCCCATCGTCTTGACGATCCGCCAGCCGCCGGCCATGGTGCCGAGCCCCAGCGCCGCGTGCGCGGCCAGCACCACCCAGAACGGCACGTAGAACTCGCGTCCGAGATGTCCGGTCGTGAACAGCAGCACGGCGATGATGCCCATCGTCTTCTGAGCGTCGTTGGTGCCGTGCCCCAGGCTGTAGGCGGCGGCCGAGAGCAGCTGTCCCCGGCGGAAGATCTTGTCGACGCGACCGGGCGTCGCGCGCTGGAAGACGTTCAGCGTGATCAGCATCAGGACGAGGCCGACGGCGAAGCCGACCAGGGGCGCCACGATCATGAAGACGCCGATCTTGAACAGGCCGTCCGCGATGAGCGCCCCGAAGCCGGCCTTCACCACGCCGGCGCCGGCGAAGCCGCCGATGAGCGCGTGCGAGGACGACGTCGGCAGGCCCCAGTGCCACGTGATGAGGTCCCACGCGATGGCGCCGACCAGGCCCGCCAGGATCACCCACGGATCCACCACGCTGGACTCGACCACGCCCTTGCCGACGGTCTTGGCCACGTTCACCCCGAAGCCGAAGGCGGCCACGAAATTGAAGAAGGCCGCCCACGCGACCGCCTGCAGCGGGGTGAGCACGCGGGTGGAGACGACGGTGGCGATGGAGTTGGCGGCGTCGTGGAAGCCGTTGATGAAGTCGAAGACGAGCGCGACCAGGACGATGAACAGGACGAGCGTCAGCATGCGGCGCTGTCGATCACGCCATCTTCAGAATGATTCCCTCGATCACGTTGGCGACGTCCTCGCAACGGTCGGTGACGATCTCCATCGTCTCGTAGATCTCTTTCCACTTGATGACCTCGATGGGATCGCCGCCCTCGTCGAAGAGCGCGGCCAGGCTGTCGCGCAGCAGGTTGTCGGCGCTGTTCTCGAGCCGGTTCACCTCGACCGCGTGCTCGTGGAAGCCCGGATCCATGTTCCGCAGGCAACGAATCGCGCGGTCGGTCGCCTCCGTCGTCTTGACGATCACGTCCGCCATCGCGCGGCACGCCGACGTCGGCTCCTTGATGCGATAGACGACGAGGCGCTCGGACGACGCCTCGATGTAGTCGAGCACGTCGTCCAGGCTCGTGGCGAGCGCGTGGATGTCCTCGCGATCGATCGGCGTGATGAACGTGGTGTTCAGCTTCTTGACGATCTCGTGGGTGACGGCGTCACCCTGATGCTCGACTTCCTTGATGGCGTGCATCTTGGCGCGCGCGTCCGAGAACTGATGGACGAGCTCGTGAAGGAGTCGCGACGCCTTGAGGATGTGCTGCGATTGCTGCTCGAAGTAGTCGTAGAAGCGGACTTCCTTCGGGATGAGGTTGAACATGACCGACGCGTGGAGTGTAGCGGAAACGTGCCTCGTATGCCAGTCGCCCTTACGTCTTGCGAAGCCCGACCGGGGGAACGCCGAGCACTTCGACCCGCGCGGCGGCCCACACGGCATCCACGGCCCGCGCGAGGGCCGGCGCGTCGGCGGCCAGACAACGCACGACGGCGCCGCGTCGCGCCAGCAGCCCCGCGCCCACGTCCACGTCGCCGTCGTCATCGAGGGCGGCCACGCGCTCGGCGAACGCGGCGACGCCTCGATCGGCCACCACGACCACGGTCGCGAAGTAGGGGCGCCGCTCGGTCACGCCGAGACCGCGCGGCCCGCCATCGCGGAGGATGAAGCGGTCGTGAAGCACCGGGCCGCTCCGGTCCCGGATGGTGAGCGTGCTGTCGAGCAGCGTGAACCGCCAGGCCTCGCCGCGGGCGATGCGGCCCGCGGCAAACGCATCGACCAGCACCAGCGCGGCGTCCTCGGCGACCTCCGCGCCGAGCACCTGACGGAAGGCGGCGCCCGCGTGCGGGATGGTGTGGTCCGGCACCCACTCCACGCGTGCGCCGGCGGATACGCGGAGGGCGACGTCCTGGGTCGCCGGGGCAGATTCCGCGCGGTACACCTTCGTCGCCGAGGGGGTCGTCAAACACGCGTGGGCGCCGGGCGCGACGTCGACCTCGATCACCAGTGAGTCGCCGCCCACGAGCCCGCCGGTCGGATTGAGGATGGAGACGACGGCGGCCGCGTCCTCGAGGGCCAGCGGGGCCAGCACCTGGAGCGGCAGCGTGTAGCGACAGCGCGAGACGATGGTCCGCGCGCCGCGGCGCTCGAACCCGAGCGCCAGGCGACCGTCACGCCCGACGCGCGCGGCGGCGATCACGCGGGGATCGGCAGCAACAGGTCGCGGCGCGCCCACTCCAGTACCGCGTCGACGCCCTCGCCCGTGCGGAGGTTCGTGAAGACGAACGGCCGATCACCGCGCTGGCGTTGCGCGTCGCGCGCCATCACCGCCAGATCGGCGCCGACGTGCGGCGCCAGATCGATCTTGTTGATGACGAGCAGATCGGACCGCCGGATGCCCGGTCCACCCTTGCGCGGGATCTTCTCCCCTTCCGCCACGTCGATGACGTAGATGGTCGCGTCGACCAGCTCGGGGCTGAAGGTGGCCGCCAGGTTGTCGCCGCCGCTCTCGATCACGAGCAGCTCGAGATCGGGGAACACCTTCAGGAGCTGATGGACCGCCTCGAGGTTGACCGAGGCGTCCTCGCGGATCGCCGTGTGCGGGCAGCCGCCCGTCTCCACGCCCACGACGCGCTCCGGCGCCAGCGCGCCGCGGCGCACCAGGAACTCGGCGTCCTCCTTCGTATAGATGTCGTTGGTGATCACAGCCATGTCGAGGCGCTCTCGCAAGCGCCGGCACAGCGCCTCGGTCAGCGCCGTCTTGCCCGAGCCCACGGGACCGCCGATACCGAGCTTCAAGGGACGGGGCAGCGTGGTCGTGCTCGTCATGATCGGAACAGCCTCATCTCGAGTCCCGCGTGGCGCAGCCCTGCGAGCTCGAGCGCCGGAGTGAAGCTCCACATCTCGCCGACGGGCGTCACCGCCGCTCTCGCCGCCAGCCGCTCCACCCGCGGCAGCACCGCCGTCAGCACTTTCTGCCCGTCGAGCTGGCCGAGCGCGACGAGCCGGAGCCCCGCGCCGACCAGCAGCACCGCCGTCGAGTAGAGGAAGGCCGCGGCGGCCGCCTCGGAGTCGACGCTCCGTCGCCCGAGCGCCGCACCGAACACGGCCGCGTGGTGGCCGGGCGTCAGGCCATCCTCGATGGCCCGCGCGAGCGTCGCCACGAACGGATCGTGCGACACCGCCGCCGCCACCCGCGCCGTCTGCCGTCCCATCTGCCGGCTCCCCGCCCGGAACTCCGGGACCGTCTTCATCGCCTCGAGGCGGCCGTCGAGCTCGAGCCACGCCCCGTGATCGCTCTCGCCCGCCGCCCGCACCGCGGCCGCCACCGCCACCGCATCCGCCGGTCCCGCCGCGCCCTCGAGATGCGCGACGACGAACGCCTCGAGGCTCTCTCGATCGGTCACGCGCCCATCCTGAGCGTACGTCTCCAGCCCGAACGAGTGCGCGAAGCCGCCGGCCGGAAACAACCCGTCCGCCAGCTGCAGCACCGCCAGGAGCGTCTCAGTGGTCATGGCGCTCGTGGCGATGACTCAGCCCGATCGGCATGAACACCGCGTGCGTCCGCTCGAACGTGACGCCGAGGCGCGTGAGAAGCTGCTCCATGGCCGGATCGTCCGCGACGAGCAACCGATCGCCATCGAGCGCCAGACTGAAATGCCGGTTCCCCACCTCGAAGGCCACCCGCAGCGCCTCCTCTGGCGACCGCGGCGCCACTGCCAGCACCGCCTCCGGCGCCGCCTCGATCATCACGTACCACTCCGCCGCCACATACAAGATCTCTCCCGGCGTCAGCACACTCCCCGTCGGCAACGCCAGCGCCAGCGTCCTCCCCTTCTCCGTGGTGACCCGCCGCCGCCCCCACCTCCGCTCCTCCGCGGTGAGCACGAGCCTGTCCCGTTCCCGCCGCGACAGATCCGCATCATGCACATGCACATGCGGCCGCGTGACGACAATGACCGGCTCCGTCATGCCGATACCAAACAAGTTACCCACCCACGTGCCTCCGCCACGCCGACCTCAATGAAAGTAGTTCCCCGCCCCCGCGCGAAGCGCGAATGCGCCAAGCAGTTCGAAAGCCCAGCGAACGGCCCGAAAAATGTTGAAAAGGATAGGGCGATCAAAACGGCCCAGATGCTAGGCGCCGACGAGTCCCCGACCGAGGCGTACGTCGGGTACGCCGCAGGGAGCGGGACGAGGAGGCAACGACGCAGATGGGCCGTTTTCATCGCCCGTTCAAAATAAGAAATACCGCTGGGCCATCGGTAGGACTCGCGCCGGCTCACACGTCAACAGCGCGCCGTCGGCGCGCACCTGATACGTCTCCGGGTCAACGTCAATCCTCGGCAGCGCATCATTGTGAATCATGTCGCGCTTGCCAATGCCGCGACACCGTCGCACCGCCACCGCCCGCCGCAGCCCCAGCCGTCCCGGCACATCGCTCGCCAGCGCCGCCGCCGACACGAACGTGACGGCGGTGCTGGCCCGCGCACGCCCGAGGGCGCCGAACATCGGACGGTAGAGGACGGGCTGCGGCGTCGGGATGGAGGCGTTGGGATCGCCCATGGCCGCCCACGCGATGAGGCCGCCCTTCACCACCAGCTCCGGCTTCACGCCGAAGAACGCCGGCCGCCACACCACGAGGTCCGCCAGCTTGCCCGCCTCGACCGAACCGACGTGCTCGGCCAGGCCGTGCGCGATGGCCGGGTTGATCGTGTACTTGGCGACGTAGCGCTTCACCCGCGCGTTGTCGTCGCCGGCGCCGTCGCCGGGCAGCGCCCCCCGCTGCCGCTTCATCTTGTCGGCGGTCTGCCACGTGCGAATGATCACCTCGCCCACGCGACCCATGGCCTGCGAGTCCGAGGACATCATGCTGATGGCGCCGAGATCGTGCAGCACGTCCTCGGCGGCGATGGTCTCCGCGCGGATGCGCGACTCCGCGAAGGCCAGGTCTTCCGGGATCGACGGGTTCAGGTGGTGACACACCATCAGCATGTCGAGGTGCTCGTCCATCGTGTTGACGGTGAAGGGCATCGTCGGGTTCGTCGAGGACGGCAGGCAGTTCGGCTCGCCGCACACGCGGATGATGTCGGGGGCGTGCCCGCCGCCCGCGCCCTCGGTGTGATAGGTGTGGATCGTCCGCCCCTTGAAGGCGCGGATCGAGTCCTCCACGAAGCCCGCCTCGTTCAGCGTGTCGGTGTGGATGGCCACCTGCACGTCGTACTCGTCGGCCACGGAGAGCGCGCAGTCGATGGCGGCCGGTGTGGTCCCCCAGTCCTCGTGCAGCTTGAGCCCGATGGCGCCGGCGGCGATCTGCTCGCGGAGCGGATCGGGCGCGGAGGCGTTGCCCTTGCCGAGGAAGCCGAGGTTCACGGGAAAGGCCTCGGCCGCCTCGAGCATGCGGTGGATGTTCCACTCGCCGGGGGTGCAGGTCGTGGCGGCGGTGCCGGTGGCGGGGCCGGTGCCGCCGCCGAGCAGCGTGGTCAGCCCCGCGCTGATCGCCTCGGTGACGATCTGCGGGCAGATGAAGTGGATGTGCGCGTCGAGGCCGCCGGCGGTGACGATCCTGTTCTCGCCTGCGATGACCTCCGTCCCCGCCCCCACCGTCATGCCGGGCGTGACACCGGCCATGAGGTCGGGGTTGCCCGCCTTGCCCACGGCCACGATGCGGCCGTCGCGGATGCCGATGTCCGCCTTCACGATGCCCCAGTGATCGATCACGATGGCGTTGGTGATCACGCAGTCGAGCGCTTGATCGGCCCGGGTCGCGCGCGCCGACTGGCCCATGCCGTCGCGGATCACCTTGCCGCCGCCGAACTTCGCCTCCTCGCCCGGCACCGTCAGATCGCGCTCGATGCGGATCAAGAGCTCCGTGTCCGCCAGCCGCACGCGATCTCCGGTGGTGGGCCCGTAGAGGTCGGCGTACTGCCTCCGTGTCAGGCGCAGCGTCACGCGCGCTCCCAGTCGGCCAGCCGGCGGAGCGCGCGAGCCTGGTCGCCGCCGTCCGTCAGCCCGTTCAGCCCGAACACGCGGCGTGCACCGGCGAGCTCGACGAGCGTGACGCGCTTGGCGTCGCCCGGCTCGAAGCGCACCGCGGTACCGGCCGGAACGTTCAGACGCATGCCGAACGCCGGCGCGCGGTCGAAGCGGAGGGCGCGGTTGGCCTCGAAGAAATGGAAGTGCGAGCCGACCTGGATGGGCCGGTCGCCGGTGTTCTCCACGGTGAGCTCGAGCGTGCGCCGCCCGGCGTTGGCGACGACGTCACCGCCTGCGAGCAGGTACTCTCCGGGGATCACTCAGCGAATCGGGTGGTGGATGGTCACGAGCTTCGTGCCGTCCGGAAAGGTGCCCTCGACCTGCACCTCGTCGATCATCTCGGGCACGCCCTCCATCACGTCGTCGCGACCCAGGATGTCGAGGCCCGATGCCATCAGCTCGGAGACGCTGCGGCCGTCGCGGATGCCCTCCAGAATCTCGGCGGTGATGATGGCGAGCGCCTCGGGATGGTTCAGCTTGAGGCCGCGGGAGCGACGGCGACGGGC
>JBIOXS010000079.1:0-30510 GCA_044869815.1 Candidatus Rokuibacteriota bacterium
GCCCGGCCCTCAGCGTCATGTCCAGGTACGTCATCCGGCGCGTCGTCATCGCGATCCCGGCCCTGCTGGGAATCAGCCTCGTGCTGTTCACCGTCCTCGCTCTTGCGCCCGGCGATCCATTCGAGGAACTGGTCACGAACCCGAACGTGCCGCCGGAGGTCACGGTGCGCCTCCGTGCGCAACTGGGTCTCGACGATCCGATCATCGTTCGCTACGTTCGGTGGCTCGCCGCGATGCTGCGTGGGGAATGGGGATTCTCCTTCGCCAGCCGCATGGACGTGGACCGGCTGATCCTGCAGCGTCTGCCCACCACGCTGTGGGTGCTCGGGGCAGCGCAGCTGCTCGGCATCCTGGTGGCGGTCCCCATCGGCACGCTGTCCGCCATGCGCCCCTACTCGATCTTCGACCAGGTCGCCACCACCCTGGCCTTCATCGGTTTCTCGTTGCCCACGTTCTTCACGGGCCTGCTGTTCATCCTGCTCTTCAGCATCTCGCTCGACTGGCTTCCCTTCATCTATCAGGCGGACATCGGCGCCTCGGGGTGGCGATGGTACTGGGAGCACGTGCGTCAGGCGATCATGCCCATCGCCGTCCTCGGACTCTTCCAGGGCGCGGCGCTAACCCGTTTCGTCCGCTCGGCGGTGCTGGACGTGATCCAGCTCGACTATGTCAACACGGCCCGAGCGAAGGGGCTTTCCGAGCGCGTGACGATCGTCAAGCACGTGGTGCGCAACGCGCTGATCCCCGTGGTGACGCTGGTGGCCCTCCAGGTGCCGGCGATCTTCACGGGCGCCGTCATCACCGAGCAGATCTTCCGGGTGCCCGGCATCGGCTCGCTGCTCATCGCGTCGATCCTGGCCAACGACACGCCGGTGGTGATGGCCATCACGTTCGTCTTCTCCTGCCTCGTCGTGCTCTTCAATCTGATCGCCGACGTCGTGTACGGCTGGCTCGACCCTCGGATCTCCTATCGGTAACGCGATGGCGGATCACACGGTGACGCGGACCGTGGCCACGAGTCTACCGGTGGCGCCGGCGCCGGCAGCGACGCCGCTGTGGGCCGACACGCTCCGCCGCTTCCGCCGGCATCGCCTGGCCGTGATGGGCGCCGCGATCCTCGTGGTGATGGTGCTGGCGGTGGTCGCTGGTCCGCTCGTGTACCGCGTCCCCATCGACGAGATCGACTTCCGGGCCAAGCTGCAGAGTCCATCGCGCGCGCATCCGTTCGGCACCGACGACCTCGGTCAGGATCTCCTGGCCCGGATGCTCTACGGCGGCCGCATCTCGCTCGCCGTCGGCGTCACGGCCATGCTGATCGCGATCACCATTGGCACCGCGATCGGAGCGATCTCCGGGTACGTCGGCGGCGTGGCCGACCACACGTTCATGCGCATCACCGACCTCTTCCTGGCGTTGCCCCAGCTCCCCCTGCTGCTGCTCATCGTCTACCTCTTCCGCGACGCGTTGAAGCGCATCCTGGGACCGGAGGCCGGCGTCTTCGTGATGATCGTGGTCGTGATCGGTGGCCTGCGCTGGATGCCGGTCACGCGCCTCGTCCGCGCGCAATTCCTCTCGCTCCGGGAAAAGGAGTTCGTGGAGGCCGCGCGCGGGCTGGGAGCGGCAGCGCCGCGGCAGGTGTGGCGTCACATTCTGCCGAACGCGCTTGGGCCGGTGATCGTGGCCGGCTCCCTCGACGTGGCGGCCGCCATCATCGCCGAATCGTCGCTGTCCTTCCTCGGGCTGGGGTTCCCGCCCGACATCCCCACGTGGGGCCGCATCCTCTACGACGCCAAGGACAACCTCGATTTCGCGCCGCACTGGGCGCTCCTCCCCGGCACCGCCATCTTCCTCACCGTGCTGTCCATCAACTACCTCGGCGACGGATTGCGAGACGCGCTCGATCCGCGGAAAGTGCTGGGACACAGATGACGGCGGACGATCTTTGCTTCACGCCGGCCACGAAGCTGGCCGGACTCTTCGCGCGCGGCAAGGTCTCGCCGCTCGAGCTGATGCAGGCGGTGATGGATCGCATCGAGCGAATCAACCCGAAGCTGAACGCCTACTGCACCGTCGCCGCCGAGCAAGCGCTCGATGCGGCAAAGAAGGCGACCGCGGTGACCCGGCGTCGGAGCCGTCGCCTCGGCCCGTTGCACGGCGTGCCGGTGGCGATCAAGGATCTGACGCCCACCAGGGGCATCCGGACGACGTGGGGCAGCAAGATCTACGAGCACCACGTCCCCACCGAGGACGCGCTCGTCGTCGAGCGGCTGAAGGCGGCCGGCGCCATCGTCGTCGGCAAGACGAACACGCCGGAGTTCGGCGCCGGCGCCAACACCTTCAACGAGATCTTCGGGCCCACCCGCAATCCGTGGAACCCGGCGCTGACCTGCGGCGGCTCCACCGGCGGCGGCGCCGTGGCGCTCGCCACCGGCATGGGCCCGATCGCGCAGGGCTCCGATCTCGGCGGCTCGTTGCGGCTGCCCGCCTCGTTCTGCGGCGTCGTCGGTTTCCGCACGTCCCCGGGATGCGTGCCGGTGCATCCCTCGGCGCTCGCCTGGGATCCGTGGAGCGTGCAGGGACCGATGGCGCGCACGGTCGGGGATGTCGCCCTGATGCTCTCGACCATCGCGGGGCCAGACCCCCGCGCGCCGCTCTCCTATCCGGTCGACACGCGCGCGCTTCTCGATGCCGTCCGCCGCGCGAGCGTGAAGGGCGTGCGCGTCGCCTGGGGCGGCGATCTCGGCGTCACGCCGGTCGACACGGAGGTCGCGGCCATCTGCCGCGCCGGCGCCGACGTGTTTCGCAGCCTGGGTGCACGCCTCGACGACGCGCATCCGGACTACGGCGGCCTCGAGGAGATCGTGCAGACGAGCCGGGCCGCCTCGATGGTCGCCCGCCACGCAGACAAGCTTCCGAAATGGCGCGCGGAGATGCAGGAGAACCTCGTCAAGAACATCGACCAGGGCCTGCGACTGACGCCGGCGGAGATCGGGCGCGCCGAGCGGCTGCGCACCGAGCTCTGGGAGCGCGTGCGCGCCTTTCAGGAGCGCTACGACCTGATTCTCACGCCGACGGCGCCGGTGCCGCCCTTCCCGCTCGAGCTCCGCTCGGGTCCGGCCGAGATCAACGGCACGCCGATGCGCAGCTACATCCAGTGGGCGCTGACGACGTACGCCTTCACCGTCGTCGGCGTGCCGGCGATCTCCGTGCCCTGCGGCTTCACGCGCTCGGGCCTCCCGGTCGGCCTTCAGATCGCCGGGCGCTGGCGCGACGAGACCGGCGTCCTCCGTGCCGCCGCCGCGTTCGAAGCCGCCCGGCCCTGGACCGATCGTCGCCCCGACGTCTGACGGTCAGTCGTACCGCTCGCGATGGCGCAGCTCGACGAGCACTCCGTGCGCGTCGCGTGGGTGGACCCAGGCGATGTCGGGGCGCGGACTGTCGACCTGTGCGCCGGCGGCGCGGAGCTTCTTGACCGAGCCTGGGATGTCGGCGCACTCGAAGCCGACCAGGTAGACGCCTTCGCCCCGGCGCACGAGGAATCGGCCGACCGCCTTGTCGGGATCGGTGGGCTGGAGCAGCTCGATGTGACCGCTGCCGAGCGGCAGGATCGCGTTGCGGAAGCCGAAGTCCTTGGATTCGCTCCGACGATGCTCGCGCAGCCCGAAGAGCCGCGTGTACCGGGCGGCCGCCGTCTCGAGATCACGGACGACGACGGACAGCTCGACGACGTCTCCTAACATAAATCCTCCTCTCAGGGATTCTGCGTTAACCGGCCGTCTGTCTTGGGCGAAATAGTCCCGCTCGAGACGATGGCATCGAGCACCACGTCCGCCAGCTGCGGCCCGCTCACCGCATCTACGAGCACCCGCGCGTCCCGCAGGGCCGTGATGCCGTCGCCGCCGCCGGCGACGTAGTCCACGACGGCGAGCGTGTAGATCTGCGCGGGGTCGAGCGACGCGCCGTTGACCTCCACGGTCACCACGCGCTGGCCGATCGGCTGCCGCGGATCGTACGTCAGACGCAGGCCGGAGACCTGGAGGTATCCGCCGCCGCCCTTCTCGAGGCCCGCCAGCCCCTGCTCGAGGGTCTCACGCAGGCGCACGCCGCTCACCGCCAGCTTCATGACCACGTTGGTGAACGGCAGCAGCGCGTGGATGTCGCGCTTCGTCAGCGGGCCCTGCGGCACGATGCGATCGGTGCGGATGCCGCCGCCGTTGAGCAGCGCCACATCGGCCTCGAGCCGCGCCCGCATGGCGTCGGTGATGAAGTTCGCCAGGTTGCTCTCCTGGATCCGGAGCGCCATGCGTCGCGCCTCGAGCGGCACCGCCGTCCGGCCGACGATCGTATCGAGCTCGCGGTTGAGCCGGTCGCCGTATCGTCGAACGACGGCGGCGACGTCCGGATCCTCGGGCACGCGTGCGCTCACCTCGTGAAACGTCCACGAGCGCTCGACGAGGGCGCCGTCCGGCCGGAGCCACAGCTCGATCTGGACGACGTAACGCGCATCCGAGCCGGCCTTGGTGATCAGGGCCTTGCCTTCCTCGGCAACGAGCGGCTCGTGCTCGTGGCCGCCGAGCACGACGTCGACGTCGGCGGCGGCGGCGAGGGCGCGGTCGGCACGCATGTGCTGGTGGGTCACCGCCACGACGAGGTGAGCGCCCGACCGTCGCAGCGCGACGGCGGCCGCGCGTCCGGCGTCGATCGGCTCGAGAAAGTCGACGGCCGGCCCGGGCGCCGACGTCGTCGCCGTCTCCGGCGTGGTGAGACCGAAGAGCCCGACGCGGAGCGCTCCGAGCAAGACCACGCGCTCACGCGCCGCCGCGCCGAAAGGCGCGCCGGTCGCCCGCTCCACCACGTTGGCCGACAGCCACACGAAGCGCGACTCGCGCATCCGCCGGCGCAGCACCTCGGGACCGAAGTCGAACTCGTGGTTGCCGAAGGTCGCCACGTCGACGCCGGCCGCGTTGAGGACGGCGATCATCTGCTCGCCGCGCAGGATGGTCGACATCGGCGACGGCGAGATGGCGTCGCCGGCATGGGCGAAGATCGTGTTCGGGTTCGCGGCCCGCGCGCGCTTCACCAGCGTCGCCAGCCGCGCCATGCCGCCGCGCCGCCCGCCGTCCACCGGCTCCAGCACGTAGGCGTCGTTGATCTGCAGCAGCGTCACGTGAATCGGCGGCGGCGCGGCCGGTGGACGCGCGGTATCCGGCGACGCGCAGCCCGCGAGCGCGAGCGCGACAAGTACGACGAGAGCCACGACCCTTGTGCGACGATCGGGATCGAGGCGCGTCACGGGTTCCCCGGGACGCGCCGAGCGCTCACGCCACGCGCGTCAGCCAGAAGTGGTCGCGGCGGCGGGCGAGGCGCTCGGCCAGATAGCGGCCGGCGCGCTCGGCGGCGCCGGCGCGGAAGCTCGCCTCGAACAGGGTGTCGTGGAAGACGTCGCGCTGGGCGCGCGAGCCGCCGAGCTCCACGATGCGCGCACGCAGCGGATCGATCCGCTCGATCGTGCGGCGGTAGTCGCCGGCCGCGAAGGCGTGGATGCCCTCGAGCAGCGGCAGCAGCACGTCCCCCATGAGACCGGTCTTGTCCTTCGGGGCGCGGCTGCGCACGGCGTCGAGCTGCGCCCGCGCCGTCTCCCAGTCGCCGCCGGCGGTGAGGGCCATGCCCATGTGGGCGACGTGAAAGAGCAGCCCCATGCGATTGAGCCGCTCGCGGGCGATCGCGGTGAACGGCTTCCACCGCTCGCCGACGGGGCGGCCGGCGAGCTCAAGGCGCCACAGCAACGAGATCGAGTCGTGCAGGTCGCCGGCGATCGACGACGGCGTGCGCTCGAACACCCGCCGCGCCATGCGGCCGGCGCGCCCGTAGTCGCCGCGCGCGAAGTGAATGAGCGCCAGGTGCCAGAGCAGATGGTTCCGGAACCAGTTCAACCCGCGACACGGCTGGATCGCCGGCGGCAGGCGGGTGACGCCGGCGTCGAAGTCGGCGGACTCGTAGAGCGCGTGGGCCAGTGCGTGCACGGCCCAGGCGTCGTTCGGCTCGAGCGACAGCGCCTGCTCGGCGACGGCAATGGCCTCGGAGCAGCGATCGGCCTCTTCCAGCGCGAAGGCGTGCATGCCGAGCACGAACGACGACCCGGGATAGTGGCCGCGGATCGACTCGGTCACCTCGAGCATGTCGGGAAAGCGGCCGAGCCAGAAGAGCACGTAGTACAACCGCTGGAGCACCATCGCGTCGCGCGGCCAGGCGGCGAGATGCTCGCGCAGCAGCCGCTCGGCCTCCGGCACCTGTCCGGACGTCCACGTCGTGATCGCGGCCACGTGCGAGCGCTCGCGCTCGGTCTGGCCGCCCGCGGCCGCCCGCGCGGCGTCGCTGGCGGCCTTCGTCTCCGGGAAGCGCTCCTCCAGGAACAGGCAGACGGCGGCGCCCGCGTGCGCGAGCGCCAGGGCCGGATCATGCTCGGCGGCGGCACGGAAGAGGGACAGCGCGTCCGCGTGCCACGACAAGAGCGCGTGGACCGCGCGATCGTAGAGGGCCAGGGCTTCGGGATCGGCGGTGGAGACCGGAAGACCGTACGCGTCGGTGCGCATGGCCTGCATCCTAGCATTTTGATTCCGGCGCGGTTCCTAGCAGCGCGCGGCGAGGACGTCCCGGAGAAATTCGACCGCGCGGCGCTCGGCCCACGAGGTCACGCGCCATGGCGGTCCCTCCACGAAGCCCACGTGCCCGCCGCCCTCGGTGACCTCGAGCACGACGCCGGGCGGCAGCGCGTCTGGGTTGGGCAGCGCCGACGAGGGAACGAAGGGATCGTCGATGGCGCTGATCAGCAGCGTCGTCCGGCGCACCTGCGCGAGATACGGCCCGCACGACGCCCGCCGCCAGTAGTCGACTTCGTCGGCGAACCCGTGGAGCGGCGCCGTGACGACCCGATCGTAGGCCGCGAACGTCCGCGCGCGGCGCACGGCGGCGAGGTCGACGAAGGCCCCGTACCGCGGCACCTTCGCGTGGACTTTTTCCTTGAACGTGCGCATGAAGCTCGCCGTGTAGACCCACTTCTGGAAGCCGCGGTCGAGCACGCGCGCGCACTGTTCGAGATCGAACGGCACCGAGATGCCGACCGCGCCCGCCACCGCCGCCGGTGCTCCGTCCCCCTGCTCGCCCAGCCATTTGAGCAGCACGTTGCCGCCGAGCGAGACGCCGACGGCGACGATGGCGCGGTCGGGCTCACGCGTCGCGAGCAGGCGAACGATCTCGTCGAGGTCCTCGGTATCGCCGGAATGATAGAAGCGCGGCAACCGGTTCGGCTCGCCGCTGCAGGAGCGAAAATTCAGGACGACGCCGCCCCACCCCTCGCGCCGGCCGAGCTCGAGCAATCCTCCGACGTAATGCGAGCGGCACGAGCCTTCGAGACCGTGGAGCACCAGGAGGAGCGGCGCGTCGGTGGGGGCGTCGAGCCAGTCGAGATCGACGAAGTCACCGTCGCGGGTGGCCACGCGCTCCCGCCGGAGCGCGGCGGCGCTCCGGCGGAAGAGCGGGCCCCAGATCGTCTGGGCGTGGCGGCCGGGCAGCCACCACGCCCCGCGAAACGTTACTCCTGGCCTTGCAGGAGCAGCTTGACCACTTCCGGCACGATCTCCCGCGCGCGTCGGTCCAGCTCCGCGTCAGTCAGGTTGGCGATGGGGTGCGGCATGGCCAGGTACCTGTAGTGCGGCAGCCCCCACTGCTCGGCCATGGCGCGCCCGGTCTTGTCGAAGACGTCGGTGATGATCGACGCCGAGGGCACTCCCGTCTTCTCCAGCAGGATTCCGTCGAGCACACTGCCCGACGAGCACGACCCTCAATCGCCGATGCCGGCGACCACGACGTCGGCGGACGTCTTGATCGCCTCGATGATCTCCTGATGCGCGGGAACCCCCGCGTTGTGCTTCCGGTACATCGTCCACTCGGCGACGCCGTACTCCTGCTTGAGGATGTCGCCGATGCGCGCGAGCAGGCGGTCCGAGTTGTACTTCGTGTTCTCGATGAGCGCGACCCGCTTGCCTTCGAGCGCCTGCGGTCGCGGCGCGAACGCGATGGGCCGCGTCGACGCCGCCACGGTGGGGTCGAGGATTTCCATCATCGCTTGATCTCCTTGGTGACGGCCTGGGACGTCTTCGCACTGGACCAGCCGGGAATGAAGCACGAGAAGGCGCCGGCGCGCCCGCCGGCGGCCACCACGAGGATGTCGTCGGGCGAGGCCACCAGCGGCCGCAGCTTCTGCTCGTCGTCGGGCTGGATCGCTCCCGTCATGCGTTGCGTCCGCTTCAGATGCGCGTGGGTGTTCTGGGTGTGCTTCCAGACGAAGTCGCGGATCTCCTTCTTTCCGAAGCCGCCGGCGGCGATGGTGCGCATGTGCTCGCCCGCGATGACCAGGCAGTAGTTCGGCTGGCCCATGACGTTGCCGGAGATCCGCATGCTGTCGGCGAGCGTGGTGAGAATGCCCTCCGGCGTGCTCGAGAGCTGATTGTAGAACTGGTGCGGCCCCTCGGCCGCCATCACGGTCACCGCGGACTGCTCGGGCCGGAAGCCGCGCTCGACGTGGAGCGGCGTCCACGGGCTCTCCGCCTCGTTCTCCGCGATGACGTACGAGAGCTTGCCCGGATGGCCCACCGTGCCGCGGTCGAGCAATCCCGGCAGCGAGCCGGCCACGTTGCGCATGACGAGCCGCAGCGCGCGCCCGATGGTGAGATTCGCGCGCCAGCCGGGGCCGAAGAGGTTGTCGCCGGCGTTGATGTCGAGCTCGCGCGCGATCGGACCGTTCACGATCAGCAGCACGGCCGCCCCGCCCGTGGACGTTCCGGGGCCGTGATAGCTCCAGCGCTCGTCGGCGATGCCCTCGACCGCGGCCACGACGACGGGCATGTACTCGGGCTTGCAGCCGGCCATCACCGCATTGACGGCGACCTTCTCGGCCGTGATGGCGACGGCGCGGTGGGAGAGATAGCCGATCTGGGTGTCCGGTGACAGCCGCGCCGCCTCCAGCATCGCGCGCACGGCCGGCTCGGTCGGGGGCACGACGGGCAAGCCGTCGGACCAGCCCTTGGCGTAACAGAGCTCCATGGCTTCGTCGAACGACTGGACCTTGTACCGCTGGGAGGTGAGCGCGGCCGGCATCGGGCCCTCCTTCGCAAGTGCGGTCACGCTATCATCCGCCCCGAGACCACGCAACTCGCGCCCGCGTGTCGGCCTCAGGTCCGCCGACGCGCCCAGAGCGCGGCCAGCCCGGTGGCCCCGGCTACGCCGAGGGCCGCGACGACGAAACATTCGTTGAACGCCGTCGCGCCCACGGCGAGACGGCGGACGGCGAAGAGCTGTCCCAGCATCGCCACGCCGAACACTGTCCCGAGCGTACGGGCGAAAAAAATGAAGCCGCCGGCCGCACCCTGTTGAGCCGCTCCGAAGGCGGCCATGGCGGCCGCCATGTTGGGCACCTGGAAAACGCCGAGCCCCAGTCCGGCCGTGAACAGCACGGCCGCGAGGGCGGGCAGCGACGTCTGCGGGCCGGCGCGACCCAGCGACGCGAGGCCCGCGGCCTCGACGGCGAGCCCGGACACGACCAGCGCCCAGGGACCGAACCGATCGGCGAGCCGGCCGGCCAGCGGCGCCGCCACCGCCGTGCCGAGGGGCGTGAGCATGAAGAGCACGCCGCCCCAGCCCGCGTCGAGCCCGCGGACACCGACGAGATAGAACGGCGCCAGCAGCCACACCGAGAAGATGCCGGCGTTGCCGACGAACGCCAGCACACCGGGGCGCACGACGTCGCCCCGGACCAGCTCGCGGACGGCGACCACCCGCGCCGAGCTCGACGCGCGGCCGGCCGGAAGGCGCAGCGCCAGCGCGAAGCTCAGCAGCGCCAGCGGTACCCGCACGTGGAAGATCGAGCGCCAGCCCACCGCGTCGACCAGGACGCCGGCCACGAGCGGACCGACGGCGTACGCGGAGCCGATGGCGGCGTTCAGTACGCCGAGCTCCCGACCCCTCGCGCCCGGAGTGGCGGCGAGGGTGACGAGCCCCGGCGCCGTCCCGTAGACGAGGCCGCCGCCGAGGCCCTGAACGACGCGCGCGCCCAGAAAGGTGGCGAACGTCGGCGCCAGCGCGCCGAGCGCGAACGCCAGCGCGCTCAGCGCGATGCCCGCGCGAAACACGCGCGCGTGTCCGACGCGGTCGGCCACCGCGCCGCCGGCGAGTGACGTGAGCGCATACGTGAAGACGTAGCAGATGATGACCCAGCGCATGCGCTCCGGCGGGACGGCGAAGTCGGCGCTCATGGCGGGAAACGCGATGTTGACGATCGAGTCGAGCGAGACGAGGGCGGCGCCGGCCGCCACGATCGAGCGCGTCACGGCCGCTATGATGGCACACGGGGGTTGCACGCTCCGCGCTTCCACGGTACAACCCGACGCCATGGACCTTCGCCTCGGCGCCGCCCACGAGCTCGCGTGGATCGTGACGCCCGACAAGACCGCGGATGCCATGGGCAATCCCGGTGTGCGCGTGTTCGCCACCCCGTGGATGATCGCGCTGCTCGAGCAGACGTGCAGCGGCGTCATCGCCACTCACCTCTCGCCCGGCGCCTCGACGGTGGGCACGATGGTGGAGATCCGACATCTGGCGGCCACGCCCGTCGGCATGACCGTGCGCGCGAAGGCGACCCTGCTCGAGACCGACGGCCGGCGCTTCCTCTTCGCGGTGGAGGCGTGGGACGCCAAGGACAAGATCGCCGAAGGCCGGCACGAGCGCTTCGTCGTCCCCGATCTCGCGAAGTTCGTCGAGCGCGCAATGAAGAAGGGCGCCTGATGCCGATCCGGATCAACACGAGCGTGATCGGCAAGGAATATGCTCCGTTCGTCGTGACCGTGGAGCGCGGAAAGATCAAAGAATTTGCGAGAGCGATCGGAGATCTGAACGCCTTCTACATCGACGATCGCATCGGACAAGCGTCCGAGTGGGGTGACGTCATAGCGCCGCCGACGTTCGCGACGACCTTTCGCGACGAGGCCGCGAGCGAGGCGTTCTTCCGCGATCTCGGCATCGACATCTCGCGCGTGCTGCACGGCGAGCAGGAGTTCGAGATGGTGCGGCCGATCCAGCCCGGCCAGACGTATCTCTGCCGCTCGCGGATCGTCGACATCTACGAGAAGACCGGCAAGAGCGGTCCGATGGCGTTCGTCCTGCGCGAGACCGCCATCACCGACCGGCAGAACGAGATCGTCGGGACGATGCGCCACATCACCGTGGTCCGCCTGTGATGGTGAAATACGCAAGGATCTACTTCGACGACGTGAAGGTGGGCGACGAGCTCCCCGCGCTCGTGAAGGGCCCGATCCAGCAGATCCAGCTCACGCGCTACGCCGGCGCCTCGGGCGACTTCAACCCCATCCATCAGGACCCCGAGTTCGCGAAGGCGGCCGGCATGGGCGGCGTGTTCGCTCACGGCATGCTGTCGATGGGCTTCGTGGCCCAGGCGGTCACCGACTGGGCGGGCGCGGGGCGCGTCCGCAAGATCGGTGTGCGCTTCGCCGCCCTCGTCCGGCTCAATGACACGGTCACCTGCGGCGGCCGTGTGATCGCCACCTCGCAGAAAGACGGCCTGAACCTCGTCGACCTCGACGTCTGGGCCGAGAACGGCAAGGGCGAGAAGGTCGTCACCGGCAAGGCAACGGTCGCCCTTCCCGCCCGAGAGACTAGCCCCGCGGCGTGATGCCCCGCGCGGCGACCCATTCGCGCAGCGCCTCGCGCGTGGACGGGAACGCCAGCGTGTCCCAGTCGATCGCCTCCGGCGCCACCCACTCCAGGCAGTCGTTCTCCTCGCAGGTGGTCAACGTCCCACCCACGACCTTCGCGCGGTAGACGATGATCACCGGCGCGCCCGGATACGAATAGACGTTGTGCAGTCCGGTGAGATCGACCTTGAGCCCCGTCTCCTCGAACGTCTCTCGCACGGCGGCGTCTTCCACCGATTCGCCGAAGTCCACGAACCCGCCGGGGAACGTCCACAGGCCGCGGCCGGGGTTGATCGAGCGACGCGTGAGGAGCACGCGGCCGTCCTGCTCGGGAATCGTGCCGGCCACCACCTTGGGGTTCAGGTAGAAGACGAACCCGCACGCGGCGCAGACGGCCTGCTCCCGCTGGTCCGGCGGCACCGCCGCACGGCCGAGCGTGCCGCCGCACAGCGGGCAAAAGCGAACGGTGGCCGGAGCGAGAAATCGCGCGGGCTCGTCGGTCACGAGCTCAGTCTAAACCATCACCTGTCTTGACACCCCTCGTGACGCGGTGTTACAACCGGCGCGTTTCCACCAAGGAGGAACGCCATGTCGCGCCGCTTTCTCGCCATCCTCGTCGTGTCGCTCGTCGCCGTGTCCGCCCTCGCCGCCGTGACCCATGGACAATCCGGCGAGTACAAGATCGGCGTGCTCGAGCCGCTCACCGGCCCGCTCGCCGGAGAGGGCAAGCGGCATCTCGAAGGCTACGAGGCCGTGCGGGACATGATCAACGAGCGCGGCGGTGTCATGGGCAAGAAGCTCGTGTTCGCGGTGGCCGACGCGCCGGACCCGACGGCGGCGGCGACCGAGGCCACGCGGCTGGTGACGCGAGAGGGCGTGAAAATCGTGACGGGAACCTACTCGTCGCGACTCTGCGGCGCCGCCAGCGAGGCGGCTGTCCGTCACAACGTCATCTACTGGGAGACGTCGTGCGTCGACCCGCGCTTCAACAAGCGCGGACTCAAGAATGTCTACCGGACCGAGATCGACGCGACCGGCTTCGGCTGGTACAACATCGAGTTCATCGCCAAGCACCTGGCGCCGCGGTTCGGCAAGAAGCCAAGCGAGCTGAAGATCGCGTTCGTCAGCGAAGATTCCTCGTACGGGCAAGGCGTGACGGAGTCGGCGCGCCAGCGGGCCAAGCAAGAGTTCGGCATGCAGGAGGTCGGCAGCGTCGAGTACTACAAGTTCGACACGACGAACGACTTCACGTCGGTGATCGTCAAGCTCAAGCAGGCGCAGCCCGACATTCTGCACCACATCGCGTATACCAACGACGCGATCCTCTTCTATCGCCAGGCCAAGGAGCAAAACCTTCAGGTGAAAGCCGTCGTCCACGCCGGCGCGACCGGATACGGTGCGGCGGACTTCGGGAAGGCCCACGGCAACGACGCCAACGGCGTCTTTGCGCTGCTCGAGCCGGGTCCGGGATTCCGCGTGGAGGCTCTGAAGCCGGAAGGACAGAAGATCGAGAAGGAGTTCCGTGACGCGATCCAGAAGAAGACCGGCTCGTATCCTCTCGGCGCCCATCAGCTGGCGGGCGGCGGTCTCTGGCTGCTCAAGGTCGTGCTGGATCGCGCAAAGAGCGACGACCCCGACAAGGTTCGCGAGGCCGTCATGTCGCTCGATCTTCCGGTCGGCTCGATGATCAACGGCTGGGGCGTGAAGTTTTCCGAGACCGGCCAGAACGCCAACGAGCGCGTCCAGCACTACATGCTGCAGTGGCAGAACGGCCAGCTGGTCACCGTGTGGCCGGAGGAGTTCACGACCATGCGGGCCAAGTGGATTCCGCTGCCCGCCTGGGACCAGCGCAAATAGACGTCGCTGCGCAGCTGGCCGTCTCGGCCGTCCTGCTGGGGGGCATCTACGCCCTCATCGCGGTCGGCCTCACGCTGATCTTCGGGATCATGCGCGTGGTGAACTTCGCCCACGGCGAGTTCCTCATGCTCGGCATGTACCTGGCCTTCTTCGCCTTCACGCTGCGCTCGGTGGATCCCTGGGTCATGGTGCCGGTCGCGCTGGTGGCGTTCTTCGGGGTGGGCCTCCTCGTGTACGCGCTCGTCATGAAAGGCGTCATCCACGCCTCGCACAACGTGCAGATCTTCACCACCGTCGGTCTGTCGACGGCACTGCAGAACGTCGCCCTCGTCCTGTGGTCCGGCGACTATCATCTCTTCCGGCCGTGGCACGCCTCGGTGGTGCTGCGCCTGGGCACGACCGCCTTCAACCTCTCGCAGGTCATCGCCTTCGCGGTGGCCGTCCTGCTCACCGCCGCCCTCTTCGCCTTCATGAAATTCGCGCACACCGGCCGCGTGATGCGCGCCACCGCCCAGGACCGTGACGCGGCCACGCTGATGGGCATCGATACCGACCAGGTCTACCGCCTGACGTTCGCCATCGGCATCGCGTGCGTGGGGACCGCGGGCGTCCTCGTCTCGCCGCTCTACGCCGCCTATCCGCAGGCCGGGCTGCAGTTCGTCACGCTCGCCTACGTCGTCGTCGTCCTCGGCGGGCTCGGCGACATGGCGGGCGCGATGGCGGGCAGTCTCATCGTGGCCGCCGTCGAGGTGGTGGGCTCCTACGTCTTCGGCACCGCTTGGAAAGAGGTGCTCTACTTCATCCTCTTCATCGGCGTGCTCGTCTTCCGGCCGGCCGGACTCTTCGGCCAGCGCGGCGCGGAGTCGCTCGGCGTATGACCGCCGACCGCTGGGTGGCGGTCGGCCTCTTCGCCGCCGCCGCCTTCACGCCGGCCATCGTGCGCGACAGCTTCATCCTCGACAGCCTGATCCTGATCCTGCTCTGGGGTGCGCTGTCCTCCGCGTGGAACGTGGCCGGCGGCTACGCGGGTCAGGTCTCGCTCGGCCACGCGGCGTTCTTCGGCATCGGCGCCTACGCGGCCGCGCTCACGAGCGCACGATACCAGCAGAGTCCGTGGCTTGGCCTCGTCGCCGGCGTGGCGCTGTCGCTCCTTGCCGGCGGCGCCATCGGCTTTCTCTCCAACCGTCTGAAGGGCCCGTACTTCGCACTGTCGACCATCGCGTTCGCCGAGGTGCTGAAGATCGTCGCCAGCCGCTGGCGCGGATTCACCGCCGGCTCCGAGGGTGTGCCCGTGCCCTTCCGGCCGGGCTTCTGGACGATGGGGCTGAACCACGTCCAGTGGGTGTACGTGGCGCTCGCAGTCGCCATCCTCTATTACCTCGTGCAGGTCTATCTCGAGCGGTCACGCGTCGGCTATCAGCTCGCCGGCGTCCGCGAGGACGAGGACGCCGCCGAGGCGCTCGGCATCGCCACCCGCCGGCGCAAGGTGCAGGCGGTCACCCTGAGCGCGGCGCTCACCTCCATGTGCGGCAGCTTCTGGGCGCAGTACGTGGGCTTCGTCGACCCGATCCACGTGTTCTCGATCGATCTCTCGATCCGCTTCGCCCTCAACAGCATTATCGGCGGCATCGGCACCGCGCTCGGGCCCTTCCTCGGCTCGATCCTGATCACCTCGCTCGAGACGTACCTGCGCGCGACCTTCTCGGGCATGAGGGCCGGCTTCGGCGGGATCTACCTGATCATCTACGGCGTCGTGCTCATCCTCGTCGTGCGCTTCGCCCCCGAGGGCCTCACCGGGATCGCCGCGCGGTTCCGCGTGCGGAGGGCCGATGCTCCGGCTTGAGAACGTGACCAAGCGATTCGGCGGCCTCACGGCCGTGCGCAACGTCACCCTCGAGGTGCAGGCCGGCGAGCTGCTCGGCATCATCGGTCCCAACGGCGCCGGCAAGACCACGCTCTTCAACGTGATCTCGGGCTTCTATCGCCCCGAGGACGGCCGGGTGCTGTTCGACGGCCAGGACATCACCGGAAAGCCGGCGCATGCCATCGCCCGGCTCGGCCTCACCCGCACGTTCCAGATGGTGAAGCCCTTCGGCAATCTCTCCGTCGCCGACAACGTGATGATCGGAGCCCTCAGCCGCCTGGCGAGCACGGGCGAGGCCCGCGTGGAGGCCGAGCGCGTCATCGCGCTCTGCGGTCTCGGCCCTCACGCGCACGCACGAGCGAAGGCGTTGCCCATCGCGCTGCGCAAGCGCCTGGAGGTGGCGCGTGCGCTGGCCACGCGGCCGCGTCTGCTCCTGCTCGACGAGGTGATGGCCGGCCTCAACCCCTCGGAGCTGGCGGGGATCATCGAGCTCATCCGCCGCGTGCACGCCGAGCGCGTCACGCTGATCGTCATCGAGCACATCATGGCTGCGATGATGCGGCTGGCGCAGCGCATCGTCATGCTGCACCACGGCGAGAAGCTCGCGGAGGGTCCGCCTGCCGACATCACGCGCGACCGACGCGTCATCGACGCCTACCTGGGCGAAGAGTTCAACCTTGCTCAGGCTTGAAGGGATCGACGCCTTCTACGGCGACCTCCAGGCGCTGTTCTCGGTGTCGGTGGAGGTCCCCGACGGCAAGGTGGTGGCCCTCGTCGGGGCCAACGCCGCCGGCAAGAGCACGACCATCCGCGTCATCTCGGGTCTGGTGACGCCGCGCCACGGCCGCGTGCTGTTCCGTGGAGAGGATCTCGCGCGTGTGCCCGCGCATCGCCGGGTGGAGCTCGGCATCGTGCAGGTGCCCGAGGGCCGACGGCTCTTTCCGTTCATGACCGTCACCGAGAACCTCCTGCTCGGCGCCCACACGCCGCACGCCCGCGCCGCCCGCGAGACGACGCTGACGTACGTCTACTCTCTCTTTCCCGTGCTCCACGACCGTCGCACCCAGCTGGCCGGCTCGCTGTCCGGCGGCGAGCAGCAGATGTGCGCGATCGGACGCGCCCTGATGGCACGCCCCAAGCTGCTGATGCTCGACGAGCCGACGCTCGGCCTCGCCCCCGTCCTCGTCGGCAGGATCTTCGAGACGGTGCGGACCATCAACGCCGACGGCGTGACCGTGCTGATCGTGGAGCAGAACGTCCGGCAGGCGCTCGGCCTGGCCGACCGCGCGGCCGTGCTCGAGTCGGGCAAGCTGGTCCTGGAAGGCGCCGGGCGCGAGCTGCTGGGCGACGAGCGGCTCAAACGGGCATATCTCGGGATGTAACTTGACGAGCCGCCCTTGGGGGGCTCCAATGGGCCACCATGCCCCCGCGTCGGCGGCCTCTCGCGCTCTACTTCGCCGCCGCCGCCATCGCGGGCATGGCACTCGCGCTTCGCGTCCTGCTGGAGCCGCTCTGGGGGATGGCCGCCCCGTTCGTCATCCTCTTCCCCGCCGTCTTGCTGAGCGCCTGGATCGGCGGGCTCGGTCCGGGCATGCTCGCCACCGCCGGGACCGCCCTCGGCGCCGCCTACTTCTGGTTCGCACCGTACCGGGCGTGGAGGATCGCGGCACCGGCCGACGGCGCGCTCCTCGGCCTCTTCGTCCTGGCCTGCGTCGGTCTCTGCCTCTTGACCGAGGCGCTGACGCGGGCGCGCGCCCGGCTCGATGCCCTCCTCGACGCCAGTCCGGTCGGGCTCGGGTTCCACGACGCCGGCCTCCGCTATATCCGCGTGAACCGAGCGCTCGCCGAGATCAACGGCCGCGCGCCGAAGGAGCACGTCGGCCGCACGGGCCGCGAAATCCTGGGCGAAAGCGCCGCCGACGTGGTGGAGCCGATGCTCACCGACGTGCTGCGCACCGGCCGCGCCGTGCACGTCCCCGCCCTCCCAGTGCGGCTTCACGCCACCGGCGTCGACCGCTGGTACAGCGTTTCCTACGCGCCGGTGCGCGACGCCGCCGGGCGCGTGTCGGGGGTCGCCGTTTCCGTGAGCGACGTGACCGAGACCCAGCAGGCGCTGGATGCCCTCGCTCACGAGCGCGAGCTACTGCAGACCGTCATCGACAGCATCCCGGTGATGATCACGCTCTATGAGCCGAGCACGCGCGGACTGCGCATCAACCGCGAATTCGAGCGGGTCACCGGATGGACGGCCGCCGACGTCCGCGGCGCCGACTTCATGGCCGCGTGCTTTCCCGAGCCCGCCTACCGCGCGATGGTCCGCGAGTTCATGGACTCGCCGCAGCCGGGCTGGCGCGATCTCACGGTGACCACCAAGTCGCGCCAGGCCGTGCAGACCTCGTGGTCGATGGTTCGCCTGTCCGACAACTCGCGAGTCGGCATCGGTCTCGACGTGACGGACCGCAAGCGGCACGAGGCGGAGATGCAGAGCGCGCGCACGGCCGCGGAGGCCGCGAACCGCACCAAGGACGAGTTCATCGCGATGCTGGGCCACGAGCTGCGCAATCCGGTCAGCGCCATCGCGGGCGCGGTGGCCGTGCTCCAGCGCGTGGGAGATCCGGACGAGCAGCCGGCGGCGAGCGCCCGTGACGTCATTGCGCGGCAGACACAGCACCTGGCGCGCCTGATGGACGACCTGCTGGACGTGGGCCGCGTGATGACCGGCAAGATCGTGCTCGACCGCCGCGCCATCGACCTGCTCGAAGCGGCCGAGCGCGTGGCCACGACCGTCCGCGCCACCGGTCGCGCCGGACGCCATCGCCTGTCGGTGGCGGGGACGCCGGCGTGGGTGGACGGTGACGTCACGCGCATCGAGCAGGTGATCACGAACCTCGTCACCAATGCGCTCAAGTACACGCCCGCCGACGGGACGATCAGCGTCGTCGTCGGCGAGGATGGCCGGGAGTCGATGCTCCGCGTGGCCGACACGGGGCATGGCATCGCGCCCGCGCTGCTGCCGCGGATCTTCGAGCTCTTCGTGCAAGGCGAGCAGGCGCCCGAGCGCGCGCAGGGCGGACTCGGCATCGGTCTCACGCTCGTGCGACGTCTCGTCGAGCTGCACGGCGGCCGGGTCGAAGCCGCGAGCGCCGGCGAAGGCAAGGGCAGCGTCTTCACGATCGCCCTGCCGCGCCTGCCGGCGCCGCCGGCCGCGGCCGCCGCCCCCCGCCGCCGCACCGTGCTGCCGCAGCGCACGCTGGTGGTCGAGGACAACGACGACGCGCGCGAGATGCTCCGCACGCTGCTCGAGCTCGACGGCCACACCGTGCACGTGGCCGCCAACGGCATCGCCGGCCTCGCCGCCGCCCTCGAGCACCGGCCCGACGTCGCCGTCGTCGACATCGGCTTGCCCGAGATGGACGGCTACGAGGTCGCGCGGAAGCTGCGCGCGAGCGAGTCGCTGAAGGCCATCAAGCTGATCGCGCTCACGGGCTACGGCCAGGCGGACGACGCCCGGCGCGCGTACGAGGCCGGCTTCGACCTGCACGTCGTGAAGCCGGTCGACCCCGAGCGCCTGGCCGACGCCGTCTCCATGGTCGTCGGCGGGGCGAGCGGTCTCACCGCCCCACCGCGCACGTTGGCGTAGGAGATTCGGCCGGCCCCGGTATAGAGTTGTGCCGCATGCGCATCGACCGCAAGCGGCTCGAGCAGAGCATCGACGAGCTCGGGAAGATCGGCGAGACGCCGCGCGGCGGATTGACTCGGGTGGCGTTGACCGACGAGGATCGCCGCGGGCGCGATCTCATGGTCCGCTGGATGCGTGAGGCAGGCCTCCGCGTCACCGTCGATCAGATGGGCAACATCTTCGGCGAGCGCGCCGGCGCCGAGCGGTTGCCGCCGGTCATGATCGGCTCGCACATCGATTCCGTCCCCACCGGCGGCAAGTACGACGGGCAGCTCGGCGTGCTGTGCGGCCTCGAGACCATTCGCGCGCTCGATCAGCATCGCGTCCGCACGCGGCATCCGGTGACGCTGGCCATCTTCACCAACGAGGAAGGCGCGCGCTTCCAGCCCGCGATGATCGCCAGCGGCGTGATGGCGGGCAAGATCGCGCTGGAAGACGCCTACAACGCCCGCGACAAGGACGGCATCCGGCTCGTCGACGAGCTGGAGCGCATCGGCTACCTCGGCGCCGAGCCCTGCCTGCCCCGACCGTTCCGCGCCTATCTCGAGCTCCACATCGAGCAGGGCCCCCTGCTCGAGGAGCAAGGCTTCGCGGTCGGAATCGTGGACGGCATCGTCGCCATCTCGTGGTCGCGGCTCACCGTGCACGGCGTGCAGGATCACGCCGGCCCGACGCCGATGCGGATCCGTCACGACGCGCTCGTCGCCTCCGCCGACGTCGTGGCCGGCGTCCGCCGGATCGCGCGCGAGCTCGGCGGCGACCTCGTCACCACCGTCGGCAACCTCACCGTGCAGCCGAACATCGTCAACGCCATCCCGGGGAAGGTCAGCCTCTCGATCGACATGCGCGACCCTCGCGGCGAGACTCTCGACCTCGCGCTCGGCCGCCTCGACGCCGCCGTGAAGGAGGCGTGCGCCCGCGAGGGCGTCCGCTACGCGCTCGAGCACTACTGGCGGGTGCCGTACACGCCCTTCGCGCCCGACGTCGTGGCCGCCATCGAGCGGGCGGCCGCCACGAGCGGCGCCCGTCATCGACACATCCTGTCCGGAGCCGGCCACGACGCGCAGTACATGGCGGCCATCGGACCCGCGGGGATGATCTTCGTGCCCTCGCGCGACGGCCGGAGCCATTGCGAGGAGGAGTTCACGCCGATGGACGACATCGAGCACGGCGCCACCACGCTCTTCCTCGCCGCAGTGGACCTCGCGGGGCGCGTCTAGCGCCGGACGCCTCCGCGCAACCACGAGGAGATCTCATGCACGTCGACCGCTGGACGAAGGTTGTCTTGAGCGTGATCGCGGCCGCCCTCACGGCGCTCGCGGCGCACGCGTGGCTCGGACGCCTGGCGCCGACGACGGCGGAAGCGCAGACGACCACACCGAAGTACGAGATCGCCTTGCCGAAAGCCTGGGGCAAGATCGCCCACTTTTCCAACGGGAATATATTGATGGAGTCCTCGGACGGCACCCTGCGCATGGTCGACCTCGACGGCAAGTCGCCCGAGTATCCGAAGATCAAGGTGCAGATCCGATGGCAATGAGACGGCTCGCCCCCCTCGGCCTCGCGTTCACGCTCGCCCTCGCCGGCTGTTTCGGCGCCCAGCAGACGCGGCCCGACGATCCCGTCGGCGCCGGCAACCTGAAGCCGGTCGTCGAGGACAAGGACGCCGGCCTCGTCGGCCTCGCGCCCGGCTTCAACGTGAAGAACTACCAGGTGGTGGCGGTCGAGCCGTTCCCCGTGACCGATCCGGCCATCAAGGACGAAGGCGATCGCAAGCTGGCCGCCGCCATGTCGGCGTTCTTGCAGTCGGAGCTCGTGCGCCGTCTTCGCGAGAGCGGCGTGTTCACGCGCGTCGTGAACCTCGCCGAGACCACCATGCCGCCGACACAGGACCGCACGCTCAAGCTCTCCGGCACGATCACGCGGCTCGGCGAGGGCTCGCAGGCGCTGCGCGCCATGTTCGGCGCCTACGGAGCCGGCCGGACGCGGACGCAGGTCGAGATGCGGTTCGTCGACACGCGAAGCGGGCAGGTGCAGCTCGTCACCGCTGACCGCCGCATCGCCTCGGTGGGGTTCTTCGGCGGCGACAGCAAGGACCACCTCAAGGAGTCCTACGACGACATGGCGCGCGACCTCGGCAAGTTCCTGACGCGCCTGGCGCGCGGGGAGACGCCGGCCGCGAAGCCGTAACCTCAGAGCCGCAGCACCGCGAGCACCGCGCACGCCGCCGAGACGTTGTTGGCGGCGTGCGCGATGATCCCTGGCAACAGGCTTCGCGTCTTCTCGTAGGCGATCGCCCACATGACCCCGCTCGCGAAGACACTGCCGAATCCCGCCACGCCGTAGCCGTGCGCGGCGGCAAAGACGGCGGCGCTCAGCACGGCCGCCGCCGGCCACCCCAGCCACCGCCGCAATGTGCCGTAGAGCAGGCCGCGGAACACGATCTCCTCGAGCACCGGCGCGAAGAGGACGGTACCGAGCAGGCTGCCCACGAGAACGTCGATGGAGCCCCAGGCGAGATCCTCGTCGAACCACTCGGTCCAGTGCGACGGGACGCCCGCCGCCTCGCTGATGAGCCCCAGCGCAATGTCGATGGCGATCCCGGCGCCGGCCAGCATGGCCGCCGTGCGCGCGAGCGGCAGCCAACCATTCGGGCCCGGCCGGAGACCGAAGCCGTCGGCAAAGCCGACTCCCGCCGGCGCGAGCAGACGGCGGCCGGCGAGCAGCAGCACGGGGACGTAGACGAGCGGCAGGCTCACGCTCTCGAGGACGGCGGCGCCGCGATGCGTCCAGCCGGCCAGCGCGAGCAGGCTGACGGTGACGAGCACGCCGCCGGCGCCGCCCCGGACGATGACGACGAGGCCGTCGCCGCCGCGCCACGGCGGCGGCAGCGGCGCCGCCGCCACCGCGCGCTGCCGCGCGAGGAGCAGCGACAGCGCGGCCGCCACGCCGAGCGCCAGCACCATCACCTCGCTGGCGGCGAAGCCGCGGACGAGCCGCAGCAGCGGCTCCGTCCGATCGCGCGCGCTCTGCCGCGTCGCTTCCAGCCACGAGGTATCGCCGACGCGTGGCGCCAGTCGCAGGGCCAGCCGGTCGTGGAACCAGCCGGCGTCCACGAGACGGTCGACCGCCTGGCGCGCCGGCCAGCCGGGCTCGACCGGCGCCGCCAGGTACGCGGCGGCGACGACGTCGGCCGCGCGCGCCTCGCCGCGCGCCTCCCAGTCGGCCACGGCGTCCCGGACGTCTCCGAGCCGGCCCGCCTCGGCGCGCAGGATGGCGAGGCGGACGTCGACGAAGACGTCGCCGGCCAGCGTCTCCGCCAGCTCCTCGTACCAGTCGATCGCCTGCGCGAGCGAGCCGCCGCCGTCGGTGAGGGTGAGCGCGTAGAGTCGCCGCTCGAGGGGCGAGGCCGCCGCCAGCGCGTCGTCGAGATCCATCGTGCGCTCGACGACGAGCGCCAGAGCGCGATCCGGCTCGCCGATGCTCTCCACGCGCGTCGTCGTCCAATGCAGTCGCAGCACGAGGACGACGAACGCGGCCAGCACGAGGGCGGCGGCCGCCGTCAACAGGCGGCCGCGCCGGCGCGGCGGCACCCCCGGCGTCGGGAGGGCGGACGGCTCGGGGAGCGGCGGGACCGCGTCCAGCCGCTACTCGGCCGGCGGCAGCGCGTCGCCCGTGACGTACGGGATGGCGAGCGCGCGGCGCCGAACGCGCAGGCGCGCGACGACGGGCAGATGGTCTGAGGCCACCCGGGCCAGCCGCGTCCGATGCACGAGGAACTCCTCACCCTGGAGCTCGACGTCCCAGTAGATCCGGTCGAGGCGGAAGAGCGGGAACATGGCCGGGTGCGTGCGGCGCATGCGCCGCATCGGCGACGAGAACTCGAGCCTGAGGCCGCGCGTGACCGGACCCCGATGCCACTCGTTGAAGTCGCCCATCACGACGCGTGGCCCCTCGCAGCTGGCGTCGCGGATGAACGTCGCGAGCAGCTGGAGCTGGGCGCGCCGCTCGCGGAAGGCGAGCCCGAAGTGACAGTTGAACACGTGCAGCGCGGTGCCGCCGACGGCGAGATCCACGCGCAGCGCCCCGCGCGGCTCGCGCAGGCCGCAGCTCAGGTCACAGCGGGTGGAGGCGAGCACGCGCAGCCGCGTGAGGACGGCGTTGCCGTAGGTGCCGGTGCCGTGCGCGCGCGTCTCTCCCATGACGACCGCCATGCCGAGCCGCTGCGCCAGGTAGGTCGCCTGGTCGGCGTCGGGCCGCCCGTTGTCGCGGATGACCTCCTGGAGACCGACGACGTCGGCCTCCGTTTCCGCGATGACGGCCGCGATGCGATCGAGGTCGCGGCGCCGATCGAGGCCGACGCCGCGGTGGATGTTGTAGCTGACGACGGTGATGGGGGTCACGCGGCGGTCCGGCGTCGCTCCTGGTACGCCATGAAATACGGATAGAGCTGGATCGGATGCTCGATCGTCTCCGGCAGCGGCGCCTGCGCCGACGCGATGACGAAGGTGTGCAGCTCGTCCTGCGATGGCCCCGCGTGGGCGCCGATCTCGGCGATGAACGAGACGTTGCCGGCGGCCGCGTCGATCCCGTAGAGCACCAGATCGCCGGCGCTCGGCATGGCCATCAGATCGCCGATGCCGGCGACCACCACCGCCGCGTCGTCGCGGCCGGCGAAGGGACCGGGGTCCGAGGCGCCGAGGCGGTAGCGCTTGCCGCGCCAGAAGCAGACCGGACCCTCGTCGGAGCGCGCGAGCACGTAGCCGATGCCGGGACAGCGGGAGAGCGTTTCACCGAGACCGGGCCAGCGGTCCTCGATGCGCTGGATCGTCAGCGGATCGGGGTGGTCGACGAAGTACACGAACGCGTTCGGGCCCGCCGCGATCACGCGGACGTTGTAACGCTCGCGCGCCTCCTTGAGCTCTCCGAGCACCCATGGGAAATCGTCCTCCAGGTAGTTGAAGAACCGCTGGAAGACGCCGGGGGCGCGTCCCATGCGGTACGCCTTGATGCCGCTGGCGAGGCGATGCCGCCCGGCCGGGCGTGCCGGCGTCACCGCGCGCACCGTCGGGCCCGTGAAGACGTCCTCGAACAGCATGCGCTCGAGGCGCCGGCCGTCCGCGATCTTCTCGAACGGCGTGCAGTGCGCCTGCCCGTGGTCGGACAGCACGTACATGTCGTAGCGGTGCTCCGGCACCCGCCGGCACACGCGCCACAGATGCTGGAGCGAGCGGTCGACCCGGCGCAGCGCGCGGAGGGCGCGGCGATGACGCGGGCCATAGGCGTGCGACAACACGTCGTAGTCGAGGTAGTTGACGTAGACCGACGGCACCCCGCGGTAGATGTCGCGCGAAGCGGCCAGGTTGAAGAGCTGGCGCACCCAGACCGAGATCCCGACCTTGATCGCCAGCGACTTGAAGCCGCGGTGCCACTCGCCCACGGGATCCGCGAGCAGGCGCAGGAGCGCGCGACCGAGCTCCACCACCGTCAGCGTCAGCGCCTTCACGACGACCCAGCCGAGCACGACGAAGCTCGAGATGGCGCGCACGACGCCGGTGCCCGTCGGCCGCTTGATCATGGCGAAGCTGAACAGGTTGTCGGTGGCGCCGCCCGTGAAGACGCACCCGTAGCTGCTGCCGCCGTCCACGATGCCGCGGCGGCCCGCCGACTGTCGCGCTTCCACGAGGGCGGCGTCGCCCGCCCGCGGGAAGTAGACGTCCTCGCGCCGCCGCTTGTCGTGGAAGTGAAAGCCGGGGATGTCCGGGCGCACGCCGTACATAGCCGCCATCTGGAAGGCCGGCGTGGAGGTCGGCATGCCGGCCACCATCGGACGGACCCGCCACTGGCCACGGTCGAGGAGCCGCCGGAGGAAGGGCATGCGGCCCTCGGCCAGCCCCTGCTCCAGCACCGAGCGTGACAGCCCGTCGATCTGGACGATGAGGAGGCGGCGCTCGCCGGTTGCGGGCGGCGGCCCGAGTCGTATGCGACGGATCAGCCGGTCGACGAGACGTTGCAGGCCGAGGACCACGTCGTCGAGAGGCATCGCGTTTCATTGTACTATCGCCCTCGCCATGGCTTCGGCAACGTCGATGGTGGCCGCCGTCCGCGCGTTCGTCGAGGCCGAGGTGCGGCCCGTCGCCGCCGGTCTCGAGCACGCCGATGCCTACCCGCACCGTCTGGTCGAGCGCATGCGCGAGCTCGGGCTCTTCGGCGCGCTGGTGCCGCCGCAGTATGGCGGCCTCGGCCTCGACGTCACGACCTACGCGCAGGTCGTCGAGGAGCTCTGCCGCGGCTTCATGTCGCTCGCCGGCGTCGTGAACAGCCACACCATGGCCGCGCTCATCGTTCTCCAGCACGGCACCGACGAGCAGAAGCGGCGACTGCTGCCCCGTTTCGCCCGCGGCGAGGCGCGCGGCGGTCTCTGCCTGACCGAGCCGCACGCCGGGTCCGACGTCCAGGCCATCCGCACCCTCGCGCGGCGTGCAGGCGACGACTATGTCATCACCGGGACCAAGATGTTCGTGACCAACGGCCGCGAGGGCAACACCTTCGCGCTGCTCGCGGTCACGGACCCGAACGCCCGGCCGCGACACCGCGGCATGTCCTGCTTCGTCGTCGAGAAGGGCGCGCCCGGTCTCTCGGTCGTGAAGTCCATCGGCAAGCTCGGCTACAAGGGCGTCGATACCGCCGAGCTGCTCTTCGAGGACTTCCACTGCCCCGCGAGCAACCTCGTGGGCGGCGTCGAGGGACGCGGCTTCGCCCAGGTCATGAGCGGGCTCGAGACCGGACGCATCAACATCGCGGCCCGCGCGGTCGGCGTCGCGCAGGCGGCGTTCGACGAGGCGCGGGAGGCCACACGCGGCGACGCCGCTCCTCCGTCTGCCCTCGCCGACATGGCCGCCGGCATCGCCGCCGCGCGCCGGCTCACCTACTGGGCGGCGGGGATGAAGGACCGCAGCGAGCGCTGCGACCTCGAGGCCGGGATGGCCAAGCTCTATGCCTCCGAGACCGCCCACGCCGTGGCCACGACGGCGCTGCGTGTCGCCGGCGCGGCCGGCCTTCGCACCGGACGCCAGCTGGAGCGCTACTACCGTGACACCCCGCTCATGATCATCGGCGAGGGCACCAACGAGATCCAGCGCACGATCATCGCGCGCAACCTCGTGGAGCGTTACGGCGAGCGGCTCGGCGCGCTCACGTCGCGCGATGGCGAGGCCGAGGCCACGCGCGAGATGGTGCTGGCCGTGCGCCTGTTCGCCGAGAAGGAGATCGCGCCGCTCGCCGGCGAGCTCGACGCCGATCCCGACCGTCTGGTGTCGACGGTCCGCAGCCTCGGAGACCTGGGCGTCCTGGGCGCGCTCGTCGCGCGGGAGGTCGGCGGTCTCGGCCTCGACGCGCGCACGGCGGCGCTGCTGCTGGAGGAGCTGGCCCGGGCCTCGGGCTCGCTCGGCGCGCTGGTCGCCGGTCACCTGGCCGCCACCGCGGCCCTGGCGGCCGCCGCCGAGTCCCAGCGCCGCCGCTGGCTCCCGCGCCTCGCGCGGGGTGAGCGACTCGCCACGCTCCTTCACGAGCCGATCGCGACGGTGGCCGACGGCAGCGGGCGGCGGGTCAGGGGCCGCGCGGCGGCCGTGGCCACCGCCGGTGTCGACCTGTTCGTGGCGCCGGAGGTCACCGGTGAGGGTCTCGTGATGCTCGAGCGCGGGCACGTGCGGGGGAGTGCGAGCGTCGGGACGCTCGGTCTTCGCGGCCTGAGCCCGTCCGACCTCGACGTCGACGGCATCCGCATCGGCGAGGAGGCGCTGGTGACCGGCGACGGTGCCGCGCGCGCGCGGCATGCCGCCCTGCTCGGTGTCGCCGCCACCGCGGTCGGGATCGCCCAGGCCGCCTTCGAGGCGGCGCTGCGCTACAGCCAGCAACGCTCGACGTTCGGCCGGCCGATCGCCGAGCACCAGGCGGTGCAGCTGAAGCTCGCGGACATGGCGACCGCGATCACCGCCGCGCGGCTCCTGACCTACGAGGCGGCGGCGACGCCGGGCGGCGTCACCGCCGGGCTCGCGAAGATCCTCGCCACCGACACGGCCGGCGCGGTGACGCTCGAGTCGATGCGCATTCACGGTGGCTACGGCTACACGACGGAGTTTCCGGTGGAACGCCATTACCGCGACGCCGCGCACCTGCCGGCGGCGTTGGGCGGCAACGAGCGGGAGCGGGTCGCCGCCGCGCGGCGGCTGGCGATCCCCGGCGCGTGACCCGTGGGCTACGGGCGCTGGCTGGAGGAGTTCACGGTGGGCGAGATCATCCGCCACTGGCCGGGCCGGACCATCACCGAGACGGACTGCACGTGGTTCGCGCTGCTGACGATGAACCAGCATCCGATCCACAGCGACGCCCACTATGCCGCCAGCCAGACGCAGCACGGCCAGCGCCTGGTGCTGGGGCCGCTCGTGTTCTCGATCGGCATCGGCATGACGGTCGCCGACGTCTCGGGCAAGGCCATCGCCAATCTGGAGGTCGAGCGCATCACGCACGAGGCGCCGACCTTCATCGGTGACACGATCTACTCGGAGTCGATCGTGCTCGCCACGCGCGAGTCCGCCCAGGGCGATCGGGGGACGGTCACGGTGGAAACCCGCGTGACCAACCAGCGCGGTGAGCGCGTGATGACCTTCAAGCGCACCGCCCTCGTGCCCAAGAAGAATCACGCCACGCTCGGACAGACGACGGCGGGCGCGTAGCCATTTCTCCACCGCCCCGCGCGCCGCTCGACGGTCTTCGGGTCCTGACCGTGTCGCAGTTCGGTGCCGGACCATTCGGCACGCAGCTGCTCGCGGATCTCGGCGCCGAGATCGTCAAGATCGAGGACGCCGCCGCCGGCGGCGACGTCTCGCGGCACGTGGGGCCGTACGCCGGCGACGGCGACTCGCTCTACTTCCAGTCGTTCAACCGCGGCAAGAAGTCCATCACGCTCGACCTCAAGCACCCCGAGGGCCAGGCGATCCTGCGAGACCTCGCGCGCGTCTCGCACGCCGTCTACAACAATCTGCGCGGCGACCTTCCGGCCCGGCTCGGCCTCACGTATGCCGCGCTCGCGGACGCCAACCCGGCGATCGTGTGCTGCTCGCTCTCCGGCTTCGGCGCCACCGGGCCGCGCGCGTCCGAACCCGCGTTCGACTATCTGATCCAGGGCTACGCGGGATGGATGTCGATCACCGGCGAGCCCGACGCGCCGCCGGGCAAGTGCGGCGTCTCGGTGGTCGACTTCGCGGCCGGCTATGCGTCGATGGCGGCGCTCATGGCCGGCGTGTGGGACGCCGCGCGCACCGGCGTGGGCCGCGACATCGACATGTCGCTCCTCGACACCGCGGTCAGCATGCTCTCCTACTTCGCCATCTGGGCGCTCAACCGCGACTGGGCGCCGGCGCGCGTCGCCGATTCCGGCCACCAGTCGCTCGTGCCCGCGCAGAACTTCCCGACGCGCGACGGCTGGATCGTCGTCTTCTGCAACAAGGCGAAGTTCTGGGACGCCCTGGTGGACGCGCTGGAGCTCCCCGCCCTCGGCAGCGACCCGCGCTTTGCGACCTTCGCCGGCCGCCTCGCGCACAAGGACACGCTGGTCCCGCTCCTCAAGGCTCGCTTCGGCGAGCGCACGACGGCGGAGTGGCTGGCGCGCTTGCGCGGCAAGGTGCCGTGCGCGCCGGTCAACACCATCGCGCAGGCGCTCGACGACGAGCAGGTCCGTGCGCGCGCCATGCTGGTCGAGGTGAAGCACCCGCAGTTCGGCGTGCTGCGCGAGGTCGCATCGCCGGTCAAGACGGCCGGCGCCGTCACGACGCCCTTCCCGGCGCCCGCCCTGGGCCAGCACACCGATGAGATTCTCGGAGAGCTATTGCGGTACTCACCGCAGCGGATCGCCGCCCTGCGCGCGGGCGGTGCCCTTGGGCCGCGCCGCTGACGCGCGAAGGCCCCGCACCGCGTACCAGAACGACCACCCCACGATGGCCCCGCTGAGCGGCAGCCCGGTGGCGACGCTCACGACGAGGAACGCCTCCACGCTCGTGGAGACGAGCATCAGCAGGCGCAGCGCGCCGCGGCCGAGCAGGTAGGCCGCCCACACGAGGGAAATGCGCCCGAACACCCGCCGGAACGTGGCCGAGGCCTTGACCTCGGGCGGGAACGCATAGCTCTCGAGCGCGAAGACGGCGGCGAGCGGCCGACCGATGACGACAGAACCGAGGAACACGAGACCACCCACCGCGTTCGCGATCACGGCCGGGGCGAAGTACCAGCGCGCGCTGCCCGAAAGGAGGCCGCTGACCGCCTGCACGAGCGCGATCGTCAACCCGATGCTCGCGCCCAGTCCGGTGCGCGCGTGCCGCCGCTCCCAGACGAAGGCCGCCGTCGTCACCGCGGTGGCGGCGAGAATCCCGACGACGAGCCCGAGCGTCTTCCAGCCAACGTAGAAGACGAGCACCGGCCCCACGGCATCGCGAAGGAGCCGCGGTCCGTTGGCGACCAGGAGCGCCCGGAGGGAGCCGCCGGTGTCGGTCATGTAGAATCAGGCAGGGAGATCATCGGCTGTATGAGCGAGCGCGCTACGCCCTACCCGGACGTCGACGAGGTCACCGCCACCGAGGCCGCGCCGCCATGGATGACCATCCTACACAACTGCGACTGCCACACCTTCGAGCAGGTCGTGAAGCAGCTTCAGAAGGCGATCGCGTGCAGCGAGGAAGAGGGCTGGAAGATCGCCTGGCAGGTCCACCACACGGGCAAGGCCGTGGTGAAGGTGGGCTCCGAGGCCGAGTGCGTGCGCGTCGGCAACATCCTCGCGTCGATCGGGCTGGTGGTGACCGTCATCCAGTCGTGAGCCGGCCGGCCGTCACAGCGCGTCGGCGCCCCGGGTCGCCCAGCGATGGTACGTGAGGAAGTAGCTTCCGCCGTGCGCGATGGCGAGGTCGATCAAGCGGCGAAAGTGGCCGGCGCTCCGCGCCAGTCCCTCCCGGGTGTGCACCACGTGCAGGTTGAAGATGACGCAGACCCACGGCTCCCGCGCCCACGCCAGCACGGTCTCGGGGTCGCGCTCGATCAGGCGGATGGTGCCGTAGATCAGCTCGACGCGCTCGGAGCGAGCCTCACGCCGCACTTCCTCCTGCCGGCGGCGCGCTACATGACGGGGCCGATGATCCAGGGCGCGAACTCTTCCTCCCCGACGCCGCTGAGCTCGCTCTTGGACTTCTTGCCGGAGGCGACGGCCACGATCTCCTCGAAGATCTGCCGGCCCACGACGGGCAACGGCGTGCCCTCGAGGATGACGCCGCAGTTGATGTCCATGTCCTCTTCCATGT
>JBIOXS010000080.1:0-10533 GCA_044869815.1 Candidatus Rokuibacteriota bacterium
GCTGAAGGGCGAGCTGCCGGGTCCCGAGGCCTCGGCCGGCAAGATGATGTGGGTCGAGACGCACCAGCGGTTGCAAGAGCTGGCGATGGAGATCCAGGGCCCGTACTCGCAGCTCGCGCGCGGCGCGACGGCGGCGATCGACGGCGGCGTGTGGCAGTATTCGTTCCTGCGCTCGCGCGCCAATTCCATCGAGGGCGGCACGACGGAGATCCAGAAGAACATCATCGGCGAGCGGGTGCTCGGGCTGCCCAAAGGCTAGGAACGACTATGGATTTCGGGTTCAACGCCGATCAGGAGCTCCTCCGGGCGACCGCGCGCAAGTTCCTCGAGAACGAGTGCACGTCCGAGTTCGTACGCGCCCGGATGGCCGAGGAAGCCGGCTTCACCGAGGAGTTCTGGACGAAGCTCGCCGAGCAGGGCTGGCTCGGTCTCGTCTATCCCGAGCAGTACGGTGGCGCCGGGCTGGGCTTCGTGGACCTCACGGTGCTCATGGAGGAGATGGGACGCGCCGTGATGCCCGGACCGTTCTTGTCGACCGTGCTGCTCGGCGGGGCAGCGCTGCTCGAGGCGGGCTCCGAGCCCCAGAAGAAGGAGTGGCTCACCAAGATCGCCGAGGGTCAGGCCCGCGTGTCGCTGGCGTGGACGGAGCCGAGCGCCCGCTGGGACGCTGCCGGCGTGACGACCACCGCCACCGCGAACGCCGGCGGCTTCACGCTCAGCGGGACCAAGCTGTTCGTCCCCGACGCCCACGTGGCTCACGCGCTCGTGGTGGTCGCCCGGACCAGCCAGGCCGCCAACGCGGAGGACGGCGTCAGCCTCTTCCTCGTTCCGACGAACGCCAGGGGCGTGTCGGTGACGCTGCTGCCGACCATGGATCAGACGCGGAAGCTCTGCGAGGTCAAGCTCGACGACGTCGCCGTCCCCGCGAGCGCGCTGGTCGGTGCGAAGGACGGCGGCTGGCTGCCGCTGTCACGCGTGGTCCGGCGCGCGACGGTCGCGCTGTGCGCCGAGATGTGCGGGGGCGCGCAGAAGGTCCTCGACATGACGACCGAGTACGCGAAGATCCGCATCGCGTTCGGCAAGCCGATCGGCGCCTACCAGGGCGTCAAGCACAAGGCGGCCGACATGCTCGTGGAGGTGGAGAACGCCAAGTCGCTGACCTACTACGCCGCGTGGGCGGTGGACGAGAACGTCCCCGAGGCTCCGCTCGCCGCCTCGATGGCGAAGGCCTACGCCTCCGACGCCTTCCGCAAGGTCGCCGGCGCCGGCATCCAGCTCCACGGCGGCATCGGCTTCACCTGGGAGCACGATCTCCACCTCTACTTCAAGCGCGCCAAGTCGTCGGAGTTCACCTTCGGCGACTCCACGTACCACCGGGAACGTGTCGCCCAGCTCATCAACCTGTAGGACCGCGAGCTGACCGAGAGCAGCGCGTCCGTCGTCGAGCCCACGCCGGCGGCGTCCGTCATCATCGTGCGCGAGGCGCCGGCCGGCGCCCCGGAGCCGATCGAGGTCTACATGATCCGCCGCAAGAAGGCCATGCGCTTTCTCGGCGGCTTCTACGCGTTTCCCGGCGGCAAGGTCGACGCGGACGACGCGTCGTCGGCGGCGCTCGGGGCCTGTCACGGTCTCGACGTCGCCGCCGCCGCGCGCTGCTTCGCCGGGCATGCCTCGCCGGCGCCGCTGGCCTTCTGGGTGGCCGCCGTGCGCGAGCTTCTCGAGGAGAGCGGCGTGTTGCTGGTGTGCGACGGCCTCGGCCGCCACGTCGACGCGGCTGCGGCTCGGTTCGCCGAGCGCGTGGACGAAGCGCGCCGCGCGCTGATCGTCGGCAAGGAGCCGTTCTCGGCAATTCTCGCCCGCGAGGGGTGGCGTTGCGACCTGCGCGCGCTGCGGTACATTTCCTACTTCGTCACGCCGCGCTCGAGCCCTATCCGGTTCGCCGCGCGTTTCTTTCTGTGCCGGCTGCCCGCCGAGCAAGAGCCGCGGCTGTTCACCGAGGAGACGTCGGAAGGGTTCTGGATCCATCCCGGCGCCGGGTACGAGCGTTTTCTCTCCAGCGAGATGGCCATGGCCGAGCCCGCGGAGTTCGGTCTCGCCTTCATCGCGCAGTTCCGGTCGGTCGCCGAGCTCTGGGACTGGTGCGACGACAACCGGGAGAAGTTCAGCGGCATCATCGATCGCATCGAGTTCTGGCAGGGCTTCGACTGGAAGCAGAATCGCTTCAGCGGAAAAGCGCCTGGAGTATCAGGGCCGTAGCGGTCTCTGTATCTGCACCTAAGCCTCTAACGCGCGGGTCCGCTCGAACTCACGAAGAGCCGCTTCATCCGGCATCGCGTGAGCCCCGAAGCGCAGCGAGTTGTCGGCGTCCCTCGCCGATGGCGGCGCGGGCAACCCGACTCATGCGCTTTGCCGCGTCGATCATTGCTGTCGCCGTAGTTCGGCTCTGACGCGCGACCCCTTTGCATCGTCGCGGCGGTGACGCGTTGCTGCCGAGTGCTTTCAATCTGCGAGAGAGGGGTCTGACCGGGGTGGAGGCGATCCCAGGGTACCACCCATCGTCTCGCGCACTCTGATTCCTGTTCTCACATCCGAACGGAGACGGTTGACGTTTTACTGGTTGAATGACACCGATGAGACCTGCACGGCTGCTCCTTGTCGAGGACAACCGGGATATCCTGGAGATGCTCACCCTGCTTCTCGGTGAAAGATATAGCGTCTCGAGTTGCGGTTCCGCGGCCGAGGCGCTGACGGTTCTCGAAGCGAGCCGGCCGGATGTGTTGATGCTGGATATCCGCATGACCCCGGTCGACGGCCTGCAGTGCCTGGCCGCGATCCGAGCCATGCCCGGATGCTCCGGCATTCCGGCAATAGCGTTGACAGCATTCGCGCGCGAGGATGAACGGCAGGCGTTCCTCGCTGCCGGGTTCCAGGCGGTCGTCACGAAGCCGATACTGGACCTGCGGGAGCTGGAGACGCTGATCGACACGCTGCTGACATCCGCGTGCGCCCTGGCAGGGCCGAGGCCCGACACATCACCGCGCATCGACGTGGGAACGACCGCAGCGTGAGCCTCCATCCTTGACGCGTCCGAGCGATGACGGCATGATCTCAAGCCGTGGGCGCCGGAAGGAATGAAGACGAGACGAGACTCCTCGGCCATTTGCTCTATGCCGATCAGGCGAGAACGCCCGTATCCGAGAAAGACTGGGTCGTGCTCGTCCAGTGCATCTCCGCCGGCGACCAGCTCGCGCTGCATGCGCTGTACGAGCGGACGCACCGAATCGTCTTTACCTTGATCGTGCGGATCGTCAACAATCGCGAAACCGCTGAAGAAGTGACGCTCGATGTGTTCCACGACGTGTGGCGCCGAGCGGGGACCTACGACGCCGCCGGCGGATCCGTTGTCGGATGGATCATGAACCAGGCGCGCTCGCGGGCGATCGACCGCGTGCGATTCGAGCAGCGGAAAAAGCGCGTCAACCCGTCGGCGGACAATCCGCTGCCGTCGACTCCGGGCCGTGACCCACGAGAAGAATTCGACGTCCGGGAGCAGGGCCGCCTCCTGCGAGATGCCTTGAAGGTCCTGACGCCGGAAGAGCGGCGGACGATCGAAACCGCGTTTTTTTCCGAGATGACGTATGACGAGGTGGCGGCAGCGTTGAATCAGCCCCTCGGCACCGTCAAGACACGGATCCGTTCCGGACTGGGGAAGCTCCGACAGGCGCTGGCCGGGGCGTTGAAGGGCCGATGAGCTCGGCATCGGGCACCCACGACGCGCAGGGCCACCTGGAATCGGTGTTTCTATACGCGCTCCAGGCTTTGCCTGCCGGCGACATTGCTGCCGTGGACGCTCAGCTCTCCGCATGCCCCGACTGTCGGCGAGAACTCGAGACGCTTCGTCCGATCGTCGGCTCCTTTCTCGCCTGGCCAACAGACGTGCTGCGCCCATCAGTGTCGCTATGGGAACGACTTGCGCAGCGCATCTCAGCCGAGACGGGAAGGGAACCGGTGTTGCCGGCGCCACGACGCTGGGCGGAGCCAGAGTGGGAAGAAGCGGCGCCTGGCATCTCGTGCAAGCTGCTCGCGACCGATACGGAGAAGAGCCGCGTCAGCATGCTGGTGCGCCTGGCGCCCGGAACCGACTATCCGCCCCACCGCCATGCCGGAGTCGAAGAGCTGCACCTGCTCGACGGGGAGCTGATGGTCGACGACAAGAAGCTCTATCCAGGCGATTACATCCGCGCCGAGGCGGGCAGCGTCGATCATCGTGTCTGGAGCGAGACCGGCTGCACCTGTGTTCTCCTCACGTCGACCCAGGACGTCATTCTCTGAGGATTGCTCAACAGGCGCCGCAGCCGATGACAGCCGACCGCTCGTACATCGCCGAGAACGATCGCGAGCGTGGCCGACTCGAAGCGCTCGTCGGAAGGCTCGACGACGCGGCGTTGAGTCGCCCGATGCCGGCCGGCTGGACCGTGGCCGGCGTGCTCGCACACCTTGCGTTCTGGGATCAGCGGATCCTCGTCTTCATCGAGATGCTGAAGCGGGGGGCCGCCGTGCCCGTGGAGAATCAGCAGAACGTCGACTGGATCAATGACGCCGCCAAGCCGATGCAGCTCGCCGTGCCGCCGCGGCGGGCGGCCACGCTGGCCGTCGTGACCGCGCGCGCGACCGATCAGGCGGTGGCGACACTGTCGGACGACCTCCTCGCCAAGAACGCGGCGGCCAGCAGCCCGATCTATCTCCTGCGCGCGACGCATCGCCGCGAGCATCTGGACGAGATCGAGAAGGTCCTCGCGCTGAGATAATCGCCCGCGGCACGGCGTGTCATACTCCGCGCCGTGCTCGGTACACTACGCCGGATGGCTGACACGGTCGCCGCCTTCCTCGACGAGCACGTCGCGACCGGCGCGGGCGAGCGCCCGGCCATCGTCACGCCGACCCGCGCGACCAGCTACGCGCAACTGCTGGAGCTCGTCAACCAGACGGGGCACGTCCTGCGCGAGGCCGGCGTCGGAATCGAGCAGCGCGTGGCCATCTGGCTTCCCGACGGCGTCGCGTGGGCGGCCGTCTTCTTCGGCGCCCTGCGGATCGGCGCGGTGGCCGTGCCGATGAGCACCCGGCTCTCGCCGGCCGCCTGTGCGGCCCTGCTGCATGACAGCCGCGCGCGCGTCCTCGTGGCCGACGCGGGGCTGGCGCGCGCGCTCGAGCCGTGGCTGGCCGACCTGCCGCACCTGCGCGCCGTCATCCACGCCGGCGCGGGCGCGGCGGCCCCGAGTCTGGAGCAGCGCCAGGCCGCCGCCCGCGTCGACCTGAAAGCAGAGTCGCTCGCGGGCGACGACATGGCCGTCTGGCTCTACACGTCGGGCACGACCGGCGGCGCCAAGGCGGCCATCCATCTGCATCGCGATCTGCTCGAGTGCCGGCACTACGGCGTCGACGTGCTCGGCGCCGGCGAGGACGATCGCGTCCTGGCGACCTCCAAGCTGTTCTTCGCTTATGCCCTCGGCAACGCGCTCCTGATCCCGCTCTTCGTCGGCGCGCGCACGTTTCTCGACGCGCGCTGGGCCGAGCCGGCGACGGTGGCCGAGACCGTCGGCGCCTTCAGGCCGACATTGTTCTTCTCGGTGCCGACGCTCTACGCGCGGCTGCTGCAGGCCGAGCTTCCGCGCGACACGTTCCGCTCGGTGCGCGCGTGCGTCTCGGCGGGAGAGCGCTTGCCGCCCGAGGTGTACGCCGCGTGGCGCGAGCGCTTCGACGTCGAGATCCTGGACGGGCTCGGCGCGACGGAGACGATCTTCATGGTCCTTTCGAACCGGCCGGGGCAGAGCCGCGCCGGCGCCACCGGAACGCCGGTGCCGGGGACGACCGTGCGGCTGCTGGACGCCGAAGGCCGCGACGTGCCGAACGACGCGCCCGGCGTGCTCCACGTCCGGACGCCGTCGGCGAGCCCGGCGTACTGGAACCGCGTGGACCGCAGCCGCGCCACCTTCCTCGGCGACTGGTTCCGGACGGGCGACGTCCTCACCCGTGATGGCGACGGCTTCTATCACCACGTCGGGCGCGAGGACGATCTCTTCAAGGTGGCCGGCATGTGGGTCACGCCGGGCGAGGTGGAGTCGGTGCTGCTGTCTCATCCAGCGGTCACGGAGGCGGCGGTGGTCGGCGCCCGGGACGCGGGCGGGCTCGTCAAGCCCTTCGCGTTCGTCGTTGCGGCCAACGGCGCGCCGGCCGAGCGGCTGATCGACGAGCTGACCGCGCTGGCCGCGGAGCGCCTGGCCACCCATCAGCGGCCGCGACAGATCGCCGTCGTGGACGCGCTGCCCCGCACGGCCACCGGCAAGCTCCAGCGCTTCGCCCTGAAGGCGCGCGTCGAGTCGCGATGACGGTCGAGCACGCGACCACCATCCAGGTCCGGTGGAGCGACGTGGATGCCGCAGGCATCGTGTTCTATCCTCGGTTCTTCGAGTGGTACGACCTCGGGTGCGAATCGCTCTTCGCGGCGCTCGGCCTGCCGTGGCCCGAGGCGTTTCCGAGATACGGGATCGTCGGGGTGCCGATCGTCGAGTCCGGCTCGCGGTTCACGGCGCCGGCACGGTACGGCGACGTGTTGACGATCCGCTCCACGGTCGCGTGGGTGAAAGACAGGACGTTTCGCATGGAGCACACGATCTCGGCCGGCGAGACGCTCTGCGCCCGCGGCTTCGAGGTGCGCGCATGGGTGGCACGGCCGGCGGCGCCGGGAGCGCCGCTGTCGGCCCGGCCGATTCCGGACGAGGTGGCCCGCAAGCTCAAGGGAGGGACCGCGTGAAGCCAGAAGTCGTGTACACGAAGGCCCCGCGATGATCCCCGCGGCCCAGATCGGCACGCGCGGGCTCGTCGGCGCCTACCTGTCCGTTCACACGCCGCGCTACTGCACCTACGAGGCGGCATTCGCCGGCAAGCTCGCCCATCCCGACTTCCAGGCCGTGCGCGACGGCCTCGTGGCGCAGGGCCGACATCTCGCCACGCTCGCGCCCGACCTCATCGTGATCAACTCGTGTCACCTGATCACGACCTTTCCGACGGTCGTCGACGGCACCCCGCGTCACCGCGGCGTGCTCACCGCGCAGGAGGCTCCCGAGCTCATCCACGGCGTCGCGTACGATTTTCCCGGAGACTTCGACTTCGCCGCAGCACTGGTCGAGCGTGGAAAGACGGCGCGGCTCCAGTGCACGCTCGCCAACGACGTGCACTACCCGCTCGATTACGGAACCGTCATGCCGCTCGTCTGTTACCTCGACAGGGCACAGCGCGTGCCGGCAGTCCCGGTGTCGGTCTGCCTTTCCGCCGATCTCGAAGAAAGCTTCGCGTGGGGACGGCACGTCGCCGAGACGGCGCGGGCGCTCGACCGCCGCGCCGTCTTCGTCGCCAGCGGCAGCGTCTCGCACAAGCTCGTGCGCGGACCGGAGAAGTGGCCGGCCGCCGCCGATCAGGAGCTCGATCACCGGCTGGCGCGGCTGCTCGCCGGCGGCGACTACGACAAGGCCTGGGCGTGGCTGCCCGAGTACGCGGATGCGGCGGATCCGGAGATGGGCGGCCGGCATCTGGCCATGCTGCTCGGCGCGCTCATCGAGACGGGAAGCCGGTTCGACGCGACGATTCACGCGTACGGCCCGTCGTCGGGCAGCGGCAACTACGTGATCTCGCTGGCGACGGTGGGCGGCTGACGGCCGCCGCCTCCCGCGCGCGCACGTGTTAGAATCGCGCGGCGCCAAACAGGCCCGCCAAGGATTCGCGCCGCCCGCGGCGCGGGACGAGTCGAAGGAGGAGGTCACCGTGCGCCCACTCAGAATTGCTCTCGTGCTCGGTCTCATCGCCGGCCTGCTGGGCGGCCAGGTCGTTCGCGCCGCCGAGCCCGTCAAGATCGGCTTCATCACCTCGCTGTCGGGACCGGCCGGCATCATCGGCAAGCACATGAAGGATTCGGTGGAGCTGGCGCTCGACCACCTCGGCCGCAAGGTCGGCGGCCTCGACGTCGAAATGATCTACGGCGACGACCAGCGCAAGCCCGACGTCGGCAAGCAGCTCGCCGACGAGATGCTGAAGAAGCACCGGGTCAACTTCGTGAGCGGCATCATCTGGTCCAACGTCATGCTGGCCGTGGCGCCGACGGTGACGGGCGCCGGCACCATCATGGTCGGCACCAACGCGGGGCCGCACGAGCTGTCCGGCAAGATGTGCAACGAGCTCTACTTCACGACGTCCTGGCAGAACGACCAGACGCCGGAGGCCATGGGCAAGTACATGCAGGACCAGGGCCTGACCGACGTCTACGCCATGGCGCCGAACTACGCCGCCGGCAAGGACATGATCAGCGGCTTCAAGCGGTACTTCAAAGGCCGCGTCGTCGACGAGGTCTACACCAAGCTCGGGCAGCAGGACTACCAGGCGGAGATCAGCCAGCTGCGCGGCAAGAATCCGAAGGCGGTCTTCGTGTTCTATCCCGGCGACATGGGGATCCAGTTCCTGAAGCAGTACGCGCAGGCGGGGCTGCGCGAGCAGATCCCGCTCTACTCCGTGTACACCGTGGACGAGATCTCGCTGCCCGCGGTCGGCGAGGCGGCGCTCGGCAACTACGAGACGCGGTACTGGAGTCCCGATCTCAAGAACGAGGCGAACCAGAAGTACGTCACCGACTTCCGGAAGAAGTTCGGGTACACGCCCTCGTTCTACGGCGCCCAGAGCTACGACGGCATCCTGCTGATCGATTCCGCGGTGCGCGCCGTCAAGGGCGATCTCGGCAACAAGAAGGGAATGGTCGCCGCCATGCGGAAGGCCGACTTCCGCTCGACCCGCGGGAAGTTCACGTTCAACCACAACCACACGCCGATCCAGAACTTCTACCTGCTCCGCGCGGTCAAGGGCGCCGGCGGCGATCTCGAGATGCAGATCCAGAAGACCGTCTTCGAGAACCACAAGGACGCCTACCATCAAGAGTGCCCGATGAAGTGGTAGCGCGGGCGCAGTGAACTGGCTGCTCGTCGCCGAGCAGTGTCTCAACGGGCTGCAGTTCGGCGTGATGCTGTTCTTGATGGCGGCCGGCCTCACGCTGGTCTTCGGGATCATGAACCTCGTGAACCTGGCGCACGGCTCGCTCTACATGGTCGGCGCCTACCTCGCCACGGCGGCCTTCAAGTGGACGGGCTCCTTCGTCGTGGCCGTGCTGTTCGCGCTGGCGGCCACGCTCGCCGTCGGGATGGTGGTCGAGGTGGTGGCGCTCCGCCGGCTCTACGAGCGCGATCACCTGGACCAGGTCCTCGCCACCTTCGGCCTCATCCTGTTCTTCAACGAGGCCGTGGCCATCGTCTGGGGGCGGGCGGCCCTGTTCAGCACGGTGCCGCGGGCGCTCTCGGGCCACATCGAGCTGCTGCCCGGCATCCGCTATCCCGCGTACCGCGCGGTCATCATCCTGGTCGGCCTCGCCGTCGCGGGGCTGCTCTACGTCGTGGTGAGCCGGACGCGCCTCGGCATGCTGATCCGAGCCGGCGCCAGCAACCGCACGATGGTGGCCGCGCTCGGCATCAACATCCGCCTGCTCTACACCGTGGTGTTCGGCTTCGGCGCCGCGCTCGCGGCACTCGGCGGGGTGATGGCGGGTCCGATCTACACGGTGCTTCCGGGGATGGGCGAAGAGATCCTCATCCAGGTCTTCGTCGTGATCGTGATCGGCGGCATCGGCTCGATCCGTGGAGCGCTGGTGGGCGCGGTGGTGGTCGGCATGGTGGACACGCTCGGCCGCGCCTTTCTCAAGCCGACGCTGAGCACCGTCATCGGCCCCTCGGCCGCCGACAGCGCGGGGCCGGCGCTGGCCTCGATGCTGATCTACATCCTGATGGCCGCCGTCCTCTATTTCCGCCCCCAGGGCCTGTTCCCGGCCGCCCGCGGCTGATGCGTCAGCGCGCACGGGGCCTCACGCTGCTGGCCGGGTTCCTCGTCCTGGGGCTCGTGCCGGTGCTGGCCGCCGTCGCAAACCAGCCGTTCTATCTCGACCTGTTCCGCCGCATCATGATCTTCGCCATCGCCGCCGTGAGCCTCGACCTCATCCTCGGGTTCGGTGGCATGGTGAGCTTCGGTCATGCGGCGTATCTCGGCATCGGCGCGTATGCGGTCGCCATTCCCGCGTTCTACGGAATCCACAGCGGCGCTCTTCAGTGGGCGCTCGCGATCGGACTGTCGGGGCTGGTGGCGCTGGCGATCGGCGCCGTGTCGCTGCGAACCAGCGGCGTGTCGTTCATCATGATCACGCTCGCCTTCACCCAGATGCTCTACTACCTCGGCATCTCCATCGACGCCTGGGGCGCCGACGATGGGATGCGCCTGGCGCGTCGCAGCGAGTTCGGCGGCGTGGTGGATCTCACGAACGCCAACGTCTTCTACTACGTCGTCTTCGCCGTCCTCGTCGTGCTGCTCTGGCTCGGCCGGCGGCTCATCGAGGCTCGCTTCGGCCTCGTGATCCGCTCCGCCAAGTCCAACGAGCCGCGCATGCGCGCC
>JBIOXS010000081.1:0-18451 GCA_044869815.1 Candidatus Rokuibacteriota bacterium
CGATCTCGCGCATCGCCTCCTGGGCGTTCGCCGGGTCCATCTGGTAGGAGCGCCGGTCCCCGAACTGCGGCGTGGACTCGGCCGCGGCGCGGAACGGCTCGAAGAAGCACGAGGCGTACTTGGCCGAGTACGCCATGATGGGCGTCTCGGCCAAGGAGGCCTCGTCGAGCGCCTCGCGGATCGCGCCCACGCGCCCGTCCATCATGTCGGAGGGCGCCACGATGTCGGCGCCCGCCTCGGCGTGGGACACGGCCGTTCGCGCCAGCAGCTCGACCGTCGGATCATTGCGCACGGTGCCGTCCTCCACGATGCCGCAATGTCCGTGGCTCGTGTACTCGCAGAGGCACACGTCGGTGACGACGAGCAGGTCCGGCACCGTGTCCTTCACCGCCCGCACCGCCTGCTGCACGATGCCGTCCTCGGCGTAGGCTTCGGTGCCGCGCGGGTCCTTGTCGGCCGGCAGGCCGAACAGGAGCACGGCCGGGATACCCATTCCCGCCACGTCCTTGCACTCCTTCAGGAGCTCGTCGACCGAGAGACGCGACTGGCCCGGCATCGAGCGGATCGGCTCGCGCACCCCGCGGCCGTGCACGACGAAGAGCGGGTACATCAGGTCGTTGACGGCCAGCGTGGTCTCGCGCACGAGGTTGCGCACCAGCGGCTTTTCACGGAGTCGTCGGGGACGGATCGACCCCTGGCCCATCATTCGCTCCTTCTGCCCCGTGGAGCGGGGCGCTTCGGAATGCGCGCGAAGTAGTCGGCGATCGCGCGCGCCAGCGCGGGGATGGTGTATTCGGCGGGCATGATGTCGGTGTGGAGCCCGTACTCGGCCGCCGTGGCGGCGGTGATGGGGCCGATGGAGGCGACGGCCACCCGACCACGCCACGCGCGTCGATCGTCGTCGGTGAACGCCTCCGCGAAGCTGCGCGCCGTGGACGAGCTCGTGAACGTGACGGCGTCGATGGCCCCGGCCGCCAGAGCCTCGGCCAGGCGCGGCGCGCCGCCCTCCGCCTTGCGGGTGGCGTAGGCGGGCACCTCGGTCACCCGGGCGCCGAGCTCGCGCAGCTCGGTCACGAGCACGTCGCGCGTCTGCGCGGCGCGGGGGAGCAAGACCTGGTCGCTCCCGGAGAGCAGCGTTCGCAGCCGTGCCACGAGCCCCTCGGCGCGGTATTCGGCCGGCACCACATCGACGCGCACGCCGTGCTCGCGGAGCGCGTCCGCGGTGGCGGGGCCGATGGCGGCGACGCGACGGGCGCTCAGGGCCGGCCAGCCGAGCCCGAGGGCGGCCAGGCGACGGTCGACCATCAGCACGCCGTTGGTCGACGTGAACACGACCCAGGTGAACGTGTCGAGCGCGCGGAGCGCGGCATCGAGCGGCTCCCAGGAGGCGGGCGGGCCGATGACGATCGCCGGCGCCTCGATCACGCGCGCGCCGCTCGCCTCGAGGAGCTCGGTGAAGCGCTGGGCCTGCGCAGCCGCGCGTGTGACGACCACCGTCCGACCGGTGAGCGGACGGGGCGGGGCGGAGGCTCGCGGCGATGAGCGCGACGACGTGCCGCGGCTAGCGCCCATCGCCCACTCCCGCCGGCCGCAGCGCCACCACGGCGGCAGCGCCCCGCGCCAGGAGCGTGTCGGCCACCCGGACACCGAGCGCCTCCGCCCGCTCGCGCACGCCCTCGGCGGACTCGCGCAGCACCGTGCGACCGTCTTCGCTCGCCACCAGCGCGTCGAGCACGAGGCGACCGCCGGACAGTCGCGCGTGCGCGGCCATCGGCGTCACGCAGGAGGCGCCGAGGCGCCCGAGGAACGCGCGCTCGGCCAGCGCGCAGCCGCGCGTCGGCTCGTGATCGAGCGCGTGCAGTATCGAGAGCGTCCGCGCGTCGTCGAGGCGGGCCTCGACGGCGAGCACGCCCTGCCCCACCGCCGGCACGAACAGCTCCGGGGCGAGCCATTCCACGTGGCGCGGCGTGACACCGAGGCGGGCGAGGCCGGCCGCCGCCAGCACGATGGCGTCGTAGTCGCCGGCCTCGAGCTTCCGCAGACGCGTGTCCACGTTGCCGCGGATCGGTTCCACGCTGAGGTCGGGACGCAGCGCCAGCGCCAGCGCGCGGCGACGGGGGCTGGAGGTGCCGAGGACGGCGCCGCGAGCGAGCTCGGCGAAGCGCTGCGGCCGGCGCATCACCAGCACGTCGCGCGCGTCCGCGCGCTCCGGAAAGGCCGCGAGCGCGAGGCCGCGTGGCAGCTCCGCCGGCAAATCTTTGAGGCTGTGCACGGCCACGTCGACATCGCCGCGCAGCAGGGCCTCCTCGATCTCACGCACGAAGAGTCCCTTACCTCCGACGGCGGCCAGGCGTGCCTCCGCGAGCCGGTCGCCCTCCGTGCGCATCGGCACGACCTCCACGCGCGTGCCGGCCGCGGCCAGGCGGTCCGCCACGGCCCGGGCCTGGGCCAGCGCGAGCGCGCTTCCGCGCGTGGCCACGCGCATCACGTCCGCCGTCCCAGGCCGAACAGCTCGTGCACGACCTCGAGCCACGACCGGTGCGCGCCCGCGCGCGAGGATTCGCGCAGCTTCGTGATCGGCGCGTGCAGGACCTTGTTGACGATCGAGGCCGACAGCCCCTCGATGGCCGTCCGCGTCTCCGGCGTCGCGTCCGGCAGCCGCGCCAGGGTCTTCTTCACCTCGGCGCGGCCGATCTCCTCGAGCCGCTCGCGAAGCGAGACGATGGTCGGGATGACCTCGACGTCGCCGAGCCGCGCCTTGAACTTCGCCACCTCGCGCTCGACGAGGGCCTCCGCGCGCTGCGCCTCGCGCAGGCGCTCCCGGATGTTGGCGTCGACGACCTGCTTCAGGTCGTCGATGTCGTAGCAGTACACGTCCTCGAGCGCGTCGACGCCCGGCTCGACGTCGCGCGGGACGGCGATGTCGATGAAGAACAGCGGCCGCGCTCCGCGCCCGCGCATGACGCCTGCGACCATGTCGCGGGTGACGATCGGCGCCGCCGCGCCCGTGGACGTCACGACGATGTCGACCGCCGCCAGCGCGGCGGCCAGCTCGTCGAACGGCACCGCCGTGCCCGACAATGCCCGGGCCATCTCCTGCGCCCGTGCCCACGTGCGATTCACCACGTAGATCGGAAACGCGCCCTGCTCGACCAGGTGCTTGGCGGCGAGCTCCCCCATCTTGCCGGCGCCGAGCAGGAGGACGGCACGACGGCTGAGGCCGGCGAAGATCTTCTTGGCGAGCTCGACGGCGGCGAAGGAGACGGAGACGGCGTGACGGGCGATCTCGGTCTCGGTGCGCACACGCTTGGCGACGGCGAATGCCTGGGTGAACAGCGTGTGCAGCGCCGGCCCCACCGTCTCGCAGGACTGCGCGAGCGCGAAGGCGTCCTTCACCTGGCCGAGGATCTGCGGCTCGCCGATCATCATGGAGTCCAGGCTCGACGCCACCCGAAACGCGTGGCGGATGGCGTCGTCCTCCTCGTGCGTGTAGATCAGCGGCTCCACGCGCGCGGGCGGGATCCCGCGCTGGCGGCAGAGCGCGCCGAAGAGCGCCGTCCGCGCCGCGCCGGCGGCGTCGGCCACGCCATACACCTCGACACGGTTACAGGTCGACAGCACCACGGCTTCACGCACGGCGCCGCCCGCCACCGCGTCGCGCAGCAGCTCGCGGAGCTTGTCGGCGTCGGCGGCCAGCTGCTCGCGCAGCGCGACGGGCGCATTCTTGTGGCTCAGCCCGGCGGCGAAGAGTCCCATCAGGCGCCGTGCATCCCCGGCAGAAAGAGCCCGGCCCCGAGCGTCAGCACCAAGGCCGCGAAGCCCACGATGGCAGAATACGCTGCGCGCCGGCCGTGCCAGCCGCCGGCCGTGCGACCGGCGAGCGTGCCCGCGTAGATCACCCAGGCGACCACCGAGAAGAAGGCGACGGGATCGGGCGCGAACATCGACCCCCAGGAGGTGCGGGCCCACACGGCGCCCAGGATGAGGCCGGTGGTGAGAAACGGAAACCCCAGCGCGAGCGTGCGGTACGTCAGGTGATCGAGCGTCTCCAGCGCCGGCAATCGGTAGTAGAACCGGCCCGGCCGCTTGGCCCGGATCTGTCGCTCCTGGAGGAGATACATGAGCGCGCCGGCGAAGTTCAGCACGAACGCCGCGATGCCGATCAGGGCAAGCGCGATGTGGACCCAGATCCACGCATTGCCGAGCGCCGGCGCGAGCGTCGGCGGACGGCCGACCGTGGCCTTCAGCCCGAGCACGAGGACGACGGGCATGACGAAGGCGCCGAGCACCTTGAGCCCCGACTGTCGCTCGACGATCATCGCCAGGAGCACGACCACCCAGATCGCGACCGAGATGGCGTTCGACAACGTGCCGAGCGGCGGCCGTCCCGTCTCGACGGCGGCGATGACCAGGGCGAGCGTCTGCGCCGCCCAGCCGGTGGCCGTCGCCAGCGACGCGAGCCTGTGAACGGCCTCGTGACGCTGCACGAGGTACGCGAAGCTGAGCCCGGTGGCGCAGGCGTACGCGACGATCGCGGCGTTCAGGAGATAGACGTACATAACTCAAAAAGTCAAATTCACCGGGAGTTTACCACAATCCCGATGCGCTGAGCGGGATCAGCTGGCGACGAGCAGATCGAGCAGCGACGGGACGGGCTTGCGGTATCCTTCGCGTCTGGCCACAACGTCGAGATGGGGCGTGGACCAATCCTCGAGGAGCGCGGGCCCGCCGTTCCATCGCTCCCGGCGGTCCAGCTCCTTCAGATAGCCGCGACAGCTCCGGCAGCCGGAGACGACGTATCCTTCGTCGGCGCCCTCGGCCTTGAGCCGAAAGAGCGCCTCCGTGCCCTCGACGCCGCAGAGCGGACAGCGGAGCTTCGCGAAGCCCCACGCGCCGCCGCAGAAGTGACAGGCGAGACGGCGGTGGCCGCCCTCGACGACGTCGATGAATCCCGGCGCCGCGCCGCAGAACGGGCAGACGCCGCGGCCCCACTCGGCGCTCTCGAGGTGCGGACGCGCCCCCGAGACCCAGCTCTCGAGCGCCGGCCGAAGCGTGGCGCAGGCGAGCACCGCCAAAGCCTCGGCGTCGAGCCCCGTGGCGGCCTCCACCGTCCCGTCGCCGATGCCGCTGCGCGAGGGCAGCAGCGACGCCGGCACCACCGCGCGTGCATCCCACGCGGCCGCCAGCCGCTGCAACGCCGGCGCGCGCGCCGGGTCGAGCGCGGCCAGCTGTTCCATGACGCCGCCGAGCAGGTCCTCGAGATCGTCGGCTTCGAGAGGTGGCGCGCTCTCCGCCGCGAGCGGAATACCGCGCGTCCAGCTCCGGCGACAGGCCTCGGCCGACCACGCGTGTGCCGGCGCCGCCGGCGCGGTGGCCCAGCGCTCGACGATCTCGCCGTAGGGCGTGAGGCTCCCCGCGAACGCACGCCGTCGCTCGAGGAGGTCACGCCACGCATCTCTGAAGTCGGGCGCCGTCATCACTGGAAACGGCAAGGGGCCCCGCAGGGCCCCTTGCCTGGCCGATGATCGAGCTCGATCAGACCTGGCCCGCGGCCATGATGACGTACTTCACGAGGAAGCCACCAACGAGCACGAGCAGTGACGTGAGCGCCGTCAGGCCGAACGAGCGCCGGCGCAGACTCATGAAGCCGAGGAAGAGCGGGAGCACGGAGCCGATGACGATGGCGCCGCCCCAGAACAGCATCGCGAACCGCCCGTCGGTCAGGCGGTCGAGCGCCGCGGTGGAGGCCACCGAGCCGGAGACCTGGACGGAGGCGACGAACACGATGACGGCGACGATCTGGACCACCAGCGCGACGACCGTCATCAGTCGGACGCTTGCGACCTGGTCCGCCGCGCTCCGCAGAAGCACGAGGATCAGCGCGATGGCCGCCGCTCCGGTGGACGCGCCGACCGCAAGGAACAGCGCGCCGAGGGCGTGGCCCTCGATCCACAGCGGCCGAGCCGTGGCGCCGAGGAGCACGCCGGGATAGGCCGCGAGGAAGAATCCGAACGCGGAGCCGACGACGCCGACCAGCCGCTTGATGCCGGACCGGTCGTGCGACCTGCCGATGTCTTCGAGCAGGGTGAGGAGCGCCGCCAGGAACGCGCACGCCGAGAAGCCGAGCAGCGCCCAGGCGCCCATGCTCATCGGCGAGTCGATGTTGAAGCGCATGAGCATGTTGAGGAACCGCGACGGCACGCCGAGATCGACGATGAGGATGAGCGGACACGGAATCAGCGCCGCCAGCGCCAGGTAATATCCCGCACGGACGACGTCACGATGGCGACGCGGATTGAGAACCTGGGCCGCCGTCGCGAAGACGAAGGCGCCTCCGGCGAGGCCGCCCAGGAAGAAGTAGACGTCGATCAGGAACGGCCAGTGTGCGGACTGGAGCAGCGACATGCGGCTAGCCCTCCTTCCCGCCACGGCCGCGGAACGCGACCAGGGCACCGATGCCGACCAGCAGCGCCGAGCCGATGGAGAGCAGCGAGTCGACCACGATGTTCTTCTGCGGCAGCTTCGGGTTCTCGGGCAGGCCGTAGACGGCCGGCTTCGACAGCAGCAGGAAGAACGCGTTCAGGCCGCCGAGGAATCCCTTCGAGTCGGCGCCGTACAGCTGGGCGTTCTTGAACCCCATCGTCTTGAGGGTCTCCACGCGCTTCTGGGCCTTGGCCACCAGCTCGTCCCGGAACCCGAACTGGATGGACTCCGTCGGACAGGCCTTGGCGCAGGCGGGGCCGAGCCCGTTGTGGATACGATCGTTGCAGAACGTGCACTTCTTCGCCGTCCCCGTGGTCTCGTTGAACGACACGACGCCGAACGGGCACGCCGACACGCAGTAACGACAGCCGTTGCAGACGTCCTGGTTGATGTTGACGGTGCCGTGCTCCGTCCGGTAGATGGCGCCGGTCGGGCACGCGTTGAGACAGCCGGCGTCCGCGCAGTGCTTGCAGACGTCCGACATGAGCAGCCACGCCAGCTGTCCGTTCGGCTTGCCGCCCGGCTCCTCGATGAAGCGAACCAGGCGGTACGTCTTGTCCGTGAAGTGGGTGTGGTTCTGGTAGGTGCCCGTCCAGTCCGGCACCTCGGAGCCGAGCTCGTTCCACTGCTTGCACGCCACTTGACAGGCCCGGCACCCGATGCAGAGCGATGTATCCGTGAACATCGCCAGCGTGCGCGCCATGGCTACACCACCCCCTTCTTCACGTTGCAGACGAACGCTTTCGTCTCCTGGATGTAGACGTTGGGATCGCCCACTGTCGCCGAGAGGTCGTTGGTGATGTCACCGCGGCTGCCGGGCAGCTCCGGCACACCGTTCCAGCCCCAGTGCCACGGGACACCGATCTGGTGGACCGTCTTGCCGTTGATGACGAACGGCTTGAGCCGGTTGGTGACCATGGCCGTGACGTGGACCTTGCCGCGCGGGCTCATCACGGTCACCTTCTCGCCGTTCTGGACGCCGAGCTCCGTGGCCAGCTCGTGGCTGATCTCGGCGAAGTGCGAGTGGTGCAGCTCGGCCAGCATCGGCAGGTAGCGTGACATGACGCCCGAGAGGTGGTGCTCCGTCAATCGATACGTCGTGATGACGTACGGATAGTCCGGCGATCCGACCGGCGCCAGCTCGTTCTTCTGATCCGGCACCTTCCAGATCTTCGCCACCGGGTTGATCTGCTGACCGGACAGCAGATTGTTCGTCGGCGACTCCACCGGCTCGTAGTGCTCGGGGAACGGCCCGTCGTTCAGCGGACCGAACAGACCGCCGACCAGGTCGGCGCGCATGATGAACGGCTTGTCACCGTTCTTCGCGTCCGGCGCCAGGAACGCGTTGAAGTCCGGCACGTCGAGACCGACCCACTTGCCCGGCTTGTCCTCGGGCTTGGCGCCGGGCGCCTTGGGGTCCCACCAGATCAGCTTCTTCCGCTCGCTCCACGGCCTGCCCTTCAGGTCCGCCGCCGCGCGGTTGTAGAGGATGCGGCGGTTCGCCGGCCACGCGAAGGCCCACCCGTGGCCGAGATAGTCGTTGGCGTCCGCCGGCTTGCGCGAGGCCGCCTTGTTGGTCAGCTGTCCCTCCGGCGTCTCGGTGACGACACCCGTGTAGATCCAGCACCCCGACGCGGTCTTGCCGTCGTCGGTGAGGTGCGCGAAGCTCGCGACCGCCTGGCCCTTTTTGTAGACGAGCTTGCCGTCCTTGTCGGTGATGTCCTCGGTGGCGAAGCCGTTGACCTCCTTCAGGACTTGCACGATGTCGGGATGATCCGGCTTCGCGCCGTAGTTGAAGTTCGCGGCGAGGAACCCCTTGTCCCGCTCCTTCTTCGACGCCGCATACATCTTCTTCAGCCGGTTGGCCAGCGTGCAGAAGACCTGCGCGTCGGTCTGCACGTCCCCCGGCGGATTGACCGCCTTTTCGTGCCACTGGATGAGCCGCATCGTGTTGGTGAGGGAGCCATCCTTCTCCGCGGCGGGCGCGGCCGGGATGAAGAAGACCTCCGTCTTCACGTCCTTTGGATTCGTGCCGGGCGCCTTCCAGACCTCGGCCGTCTCGGTGAGGAAGATGTCGACCACGACCATCCAGTCGAGCCGCTGCATGGCCGCCCGCGCGAGCTTGGCGTTCGGACCGCCCACGGCGGGGTTCTGCCCGTCGGCGAGGAAGCCCTTGATCTTGCCCTCGTACATGTCGGCGAAGATGTGCTGGTGGCTGTAGGCGTCCGCGGAGGCGCGCTTCGGCAGCCACTGGTAGCCGTAGTCGTTGCCCGCGTGAGCCGCGTCGCCGTAGAACGCCTTCAGCAGGCTGATCATGAACTTCGGCTTGTTGATCCAGAATCCGCCCTTGGGCGTCTCCTTCTCGAGATACGTCTTGAGGTCGGGATGCGCGTCACGCAGCGGCGTCGCCAGGTAGCCGGGCAGCTCGTGATAGAGCAGCTCGAGATCCGTGGCGCCCTGCACGTTCGCGTGACCGCGCAGGGCGACGATGCCGCCGCCGGGCCGGCCGATGTTGCCGAGGAGGAGCTGCAGCATGCAGAGGGCGCGGATGTTCTCCACGCCGTTGGTGTGCTGGGTGAGGTTCAGCGCGTACGTCACCGTCCCGGTCTTGTCGCGCCCGGAGGTCGAGCAGAACAGCTGCGCCACCTCCTCGAACTTCGCCTTCGGGATGCCGCACACCTTCTCGACCATCTCCGGCGTGTAGCGCGAGTAGTGACGGCGCAGCAGCTGGAAGACGGTGTTGGGGTCCCGCAGGCTCAGGTCGCGCTTCGGGTTGCCCTCACCGTCGAGCTGGTACTTCCAGCTCGAGCGGTCGTAGGACCGCTTGGCCTCGTCGTAGCCGGTGAAGAGCCCGGCCAGATCCGTCGGCGTCTTGAAGCCGGGATCGATCAGGAAGGACGCGTTCGTGTAATGGACGACGTAATCCTTGAAGAAGAGGTTCTTCTCCATCGCGTAGTGCATGAGGCCGCCGAAGAACGCGATGTTCGTCCCGGATCGGAGCGGCATGTGGATGTCGGCGGCCGAGCTGGTCCGCGTGTAGCGCGGATCGACGTGGATGACCTTGGCGCCGCGCTCCTTGGCCTTCATCACCCACTGGAAGCCGACCGGGTGATTCTCGGCCATGTTGGACGTGATCATGATGACATCCGCGTGCTGGATGTCGATCAGGTTCGTCGTCATCGCCCCGCGACCGAACGTGGTCCCCAAAGCTGGGACCGTGGCGCTGTGTCAGACCCTGGCCTGATGCTCGTGGTAGACGATGCCCAGCGTCCGGTTCAGCTTCGACAAGAGGTAGCACTCCTCGTTGTCGATGCAGGCGGACCCGAGCGATGCGATCGCCTCCAGCCGGTTGACGACGACCGGCGTTCCTTCCTTGTCCTTCTCCTTCTCGATGAAGTACTTCTCGCGCGTGTCGTAGTAGCGCTTGGCGATCTCGTCGTACATCCAGGCGATCGGCTTCTCCTCCCACTTGTCGGAGCCCGGGGCGCGGTAGAGCGCCTTGGTCGGCCGCAGCGGGTTGTTGGAGAGCTGGATGGTCGCCGCCCCTTTCGGGCAGAGCCGGCCGAGGGTGTGCGGCGTGTCGGGATTGCCCTCGATGTCGATGATCTTGTCGTCCTTCGAATAGATCAGCTGCCCGCAGCCCACCGCGCAGTACGGGCATACACCCGCGAAGGCCTTGGCTTCCTTGATCCTCAGGGACACCGCGGCGGCCTCGACAGGTGCCAGATCGATCCCCGTGCCGAGCGCGACGCCGCTCGCGGTGGCTCCCCCGTACTTCAGGAAGTCACGTCGTGACAGACTCATGGCGTTCCTCCTTGCCGGCGGACTGCGCCGTGATCAGGCAAGACCCGTGATGATGGAGTGATGCTCACCACTCCGGGCTCGAGAGTTCATCCCACACGCGACGCACGACGACGATGCGCTCGGGCCGGCCGCCCGGCCCTTCGAGGCGCACGATGTCGCCGGCATTCAACATGGCGAGATCGGCACGCGTGCCCTCGTCGCTCACGACCAGCGTGTTCTCGGAGCAGGAGAGATCCGTGCACGCCTCGGCGAGACCTTTCACGCGAACGGTCCCGCGAGCCGTATCAACCGAGACGACGATGTGGCGATCTTTCTGTAGCGACTCGGTGAAGCTCATCAGCCTACCTCCCTCGCCCCGCGGGGCTCATAGGCCGGTCGAAACTGAGCGAGATCCTAAAGGCGGTCAGACCAGAATGTCAAGTTTGCACGACAGCGGCGAACCGCCTAATCTTGTGAAACTTTCCACGTCGCGTCCCCGTCGCCACTGTCGGCCGGAGCATACAACCGACAACACTCGTCAAGCATGGCGCGGGCACCGGCCGCATCGCCGGCTTGCAGCAGCCCGATGATGCGGCGACGCGCGTCCAGTCTCACAATCGGCGCGTCGGTGACGGGGTTATAGAGCTTGCCGAGCTCGCGGAGGATCGCGTTCACCCGCGGCGTGTCGCCGAGGTAGGCCAGCGCCTCGCGGAAGAGGTCGAGGGCGTAGTCGTCGCGCTTGTTGCGTCCCTTTTCCTTGCCGCCGAACCGCCGCTTGAAGGCGCGTTCCGCGGCCGACTCGATGCGCTCCTGCTCGCTCACGGCCGCGCGAGCTCGGCGTCGAGGGCCAGGGCGGTGCCGGCGTAGAGATTCAGGGTGTCGGAACGCACGTAGCCGCACACGGTGATGTTGAGCTGCTCGGCGAGGGCGACCGCCATCTCGGTCGGCGACGTTCGCGAGGCGACGATGGGAATGCCCATGCGCGCGGCCTTGAGCAGCATCTCGGACGAGATGCGTCCGGTCGACAGCAATATACGATCGCGCGTTTCGATCCCTTCGAGCAGCGCCCGGCCCTTGACCTTGTCGACGGCGTTGTGCCGGCCGACGTCCTCGGCGACCACGAGCAACCGCTCGCCGTCGTGCAGCGCCGCCCCGTGGATGCCGCGCGATCTCTGATAATGCTCCGCCGCCTGGAAGAGCTGCTTCATGCCGAGGGCCAGCTGCGCCGGCCGCACCGTCACCGACGATCGCAGCCGCGGAAAGAGTCGATGATCGATGCGGAACGTGATGCCGCCGCCGCAGCCCGAGGTGAGGATGCGCTCCGTGGGCAGGGTGACCGGCGCCGCCAGCGTCACGTCCGCGCGGCCGTCGACGGCGGAGACGTCGAGGGCCACGACCTCCTCCTTGGCGGCGATGACCTTCTCCATCCAGAGATAGCCCACCACGAGCGCGTCGAGCATCATGGGCGAGCAGAGCAGCGTGAGGAACTTCTCGCCGTTGACGTACACGGTGAGCGGTTGCTCACGAACGACCTCGGCCGCCACCTCGCTGGTGCGACCGCCACGAACGGTGAGGTACGTGCGCATCGGACTCCGCGCGTATTCTAGCCCGGGTACCGCACGCGGACCAGCACGAGACCGTGCGGCGGCGCCGTCGGGCCGGCGCGCTCGCGCGCGCGCGACGCCAGCACGTCGCCGAGCCACCCGGCCCGCTGCGCACCGCGGCCCACCTCCACGGCGCTGCCGACGATGGTGCGCACCATGTGGTGGAGGAATCGATCGGCGGAGACGAGGATGGCCACCCGCTCGCGGCGGCGGACGACGTGCACGGCGTGCACCGTGCATACGGGCGGCGCCGCGGCTCCGGCCGCCGCGCGGAAGGCGGTGAAGTCATGACGGCCGCGCAGCGCCGCCAGCGCCGTCCGCATGGCCGGGACGTCGAGCGGCGCCGGCACGTGCCAGGCGACACGACGCCACAGCGGTGCCGCCACGGGACCGTTGTCGACGAGATAGGCATAGCGCTTGCCGACCGCCGCCCGGCGTGCGTCGAACCCGGAGGCGGCCTCCGCCACGCTCAGCACGCGGATGGCCGGCGGCAGGGCGGCGTTCAGCGCCCCGCGCACGGCGGCGGCGGCGAGCGGCGCCGCGATCGAGAGCGACGCCGTCTGGCGGAGGGCGTGGACGCCGGCGTCGGTGCGACTGGCGCCGACCACTCGCACCTCGTCGCCCAGGAAGCGATGCGCGGCCTCGAGGATGGCGCCCTGGACGGTGGGCGCGTCGGGCTGCACCTGCCAGCCGTGGAAGTCGGTGCCGTCGTACGACAGCACCAGCCGGAAAACGCGGTGAGCGCCTACCGCCGCGGCGTGCGCTGCCGCGACCCGCGCGTCGGCACGAACGTCAGCCACACCACGGCCACGAGGAGGAAGAGGGTGATGCCCACCACCGTGTCCCAGTCGAGGCCCCCGATGATCGGCGGCCCGGACTGCTCCTGGAGCCAGCGCTGGCGATCGAGGTCTTTCGGCTCGTAGCCGGTCGGGTTGTAGCCCGCGATCGATTCGAACAGCCGCGCCACGCGCGGAACCACCACGTAGGCCACGACGAAGATCGTGAAGACGACGGCGAGATGAAAGCGCCCGTGATGTCCGAAGTGCCGGTGATACGCGCGCCGGAGCGACATGACCGACTCCTCCGGGACCCTGCGGCCCTACGAGTCGAGCAGCAACTCGGCGATCTGCACGGCGTTGGTCGCCGCTCCCTTGCGCAGCTGGTCTCCCACCACCCAGAAGCTCAGCGCGCGCGGATGCGAGAGATCCTCGCGCACGCGGCCGACCCAGCAATCGTCCTGGCCCTCGACGGTCGCGGGCATCGGATACCGCTGCTCGGACGGGTCGTCGCACACCTTGAGCCCGGGGAAGCGGGCGAAGAGCTCACGCGCCCGTTCCGCCGTCACCTTGACGTCCGTCTCGGCATTCACGGCCACCGAGTGACAGGTGAACACGGGCACCCGCACGGTCGTGGGCGCGATGGGCAGGTCGGGCGACTCGAGAATCTTGCGCGTCTCGTTGACGAGCTTCATCTCCTCGCCCGTGTAGCCGTCCGGACGGAAGGCGTCGATGGCCGGGATCAGGTTGAAGGCGATCCGGTGCGCGAAATGCCGGGGCACCATGGCCTCTCCGCGCGCCCAGGCCAGCGTCTGCTGGCGCAGATCCTCGATGCCGTTGACGCCGGCGCCGGAGACGGACTGATACGACGTCGCCACCACCCGCCGCAGGCGCGCGGCGTCGTGGAGGGGCTTGAGCGGCATCACCGTCACGATGGTCGTGCAGTTCGGCGAGGCCACGATGCCGCGGTGGCCCCTGGCGGCATGGCCGTTGATCTCCGGCACGATGAGCGGCACCGTCGGGTCCATCCGGAACGCGTTGGACTTGTCGACGACGACCGCGCCCGCCCTGGCGATCATGGGCGAGTATTCCTTCGACTGCGCGGTGCCGGCGGCGCAGATCGCGATCTCGACCCCCTTGAAGGCGGCCGGCTCGATCCGCTGGATCCGTAGCGCGTCGCCCTTGAAGCTCACCGTCTTGCCGACCGAGCGCTCGGAGGCGAAGACCCGGAGCTCGCGGATGGGAAACTTTCGCTCCTCGAGGATGCGCAGGGTCGTGGACCCCGCCGCGCCCGTGGCGCCGACGACCGCCATCGTGATTCCCGAGGCCATCAGACGACCTCCAGCTCCTTCACCACGTGGTCTCCCATCTCTCGCGTGCCGAGCGTCTTCTCTCCCGGTGAGGCGATGTCACCGGTGCGATGCCCCGCTTCCAGAACGCGCAGCACGGCCCCTTCGATCCAGCCGGCGGCCTCGCCCATGTTCAAAGAGTACCGCAGCAAGAGGGCGGCCGACAAAATGGCCGCCAGCGGATTGGCGATCCCCTTGCCGGCGATGTCGGGCGCCGTGCCGTGGACCGGTTCGTAGAGCCCGAACTGGCGACCGCCGGCCCCGACGGGACCCAGCGAGGCCGAGGGCAACATGCCCATCGAGCCGGCGAGAATTGCCGCCTCGTCCGAGAGGATGTCACCGAACGTGTTCTCGGTCACGATGGTGTCGAAGTGCGTCGGCTTGTGGACGAGCGCCATCGAGCAGTTGTCCACGAGGACGTGCTCGAGCGTCACGTCCGGGTACTCCGTCCCCACCCGCGTCACCGTCTCGCGCCAGAGCTGCGACACGGCCAGCACGTTGGCCTTGTCGACGGAGGCCAGGCGCTTGCGCCGCTTGCGCGCCACCTCGAAACCGACGCGGGCGACGCGCTCGATCTCGGGCGTGGTGTAGACCATGGTGTTGACGCCACGCTCGCCGCCGTCCGGCAGCCGCTCACGGCCGCGCGGCTCGCCGAAGTAGAGACCGCCGGTGAGCTCGCGGATCACCATGATGTCCGTGCCCTCGACCACGGAGCGCTTGAGGGGCGAGGCGTCGACCAGCATCGGAAAGCACGTGGCGGGACGAAGGTTGGCGAAGAGATCGAGCTCCTTGCGCAGGCGCAGGAGCCCGCGCTCCGGCCGCTGCTCTTGCGGCAGCGTGTCCCACTTGGGCCCGCCCACGGAGCCGAAGAGGATCGCGTCCGCGCGCCGGCACAGCGCCAGCGAGGCGTCCGGCAGTGGCGAGCCGGTGGCGTCGATGGCGGCGCCGCCGCACAGCGCCTGCTCGAACTCGAACGAGACCTTCGCGCGGCGGCCCACCGCGCGGAGCACGCGCACGGCCTCGGGTGTCACCTCGTGCCCGATGCCGTCGCCCGGCAGCACCGCGATCGTGTGAGCCGCCATCACGGATGCTCGCGCTCCGGCGCGTCGGCGGCGACACCCACCGTCGGCGCGCGTCCCGCGAGGAGCCGCCACGCCGGGCCCGACAGCGCGTAGCCGGCGAAGACGACGAACAGAAACACCTCGTGCTTCGTGGCCACGATCATGACCGCCAGCACGACGATCAGCAGCGACTGCACCGGCCGCCGCCGCGCCCAGTCCACTTCCTTGAAGCTCCAGTAGCGGAAGGTCGACACCATGAGCAGCGATACCAGATACGTCATCACCGCCATGGCGCCGCGCATCCAGTTCGTCAGCTCCTCGTCGTGGAGGAAGATGACGGTGCCGCACACGACGGCGGCCGCGGCCGGGATCGGCAGTCCGACGAAGAAGCGCTTGTCGGTGGTGCCGGTGAAGACGTTGAAGCGCGCGAGCCGCAGGCCGCCGCAGATGACGAAGAGAAACGCGGCGAACCAGGCGGGGCGGCCGAGGTCATGCAGGGCGAAGCCGTAGAGCAGAAACGCGGGCGCCACTCCGAACGAGACGATGTCCGCCAGCGAGTCGTACTCGACGCCGAACTGGCTGGTGGCCTTCATGAGCCGGGCGACCCGGCCGTCGAGCGCGTCCATGATCATCGCCACGAAGATGGCGACGGCGGCCTCCGCGTACCGCGCGTCCACCGTCAGCAGCATCGCGAAGAAGCCGCAGAACAGGTTGCCGGTGGTGAGCAGCCCCGGCAGCAGGTAAATGCCGGTGCGCCGCCGCTCGCGGAGCTCCTGCCACGGCCGCCGCCGCGGCCGCTTGGCATGACGGCGGGGGATCATGGCAGGAGTCCCACCACGGTCACCCCGCCGATGACCCGGTCGCCGACCTTCACGCGTACGTCGGTGCCCTTGGGCATGTAGCAGTCCGTGCGCGAGCCGAAGCGGATCATGCCGAACCGCTCGCCCGCCTCCAGCTTGTCGCCGGCCCCGACGCGGCAGACGATGCGGCGCGCGAGCACTCCCGCCACCTGCACGACGGTGACGCGCGCCTGATCCCCCTGGATGCGGACCGCGCAGCGCTCGTTCACGTCGCCGGCCGAGGGATCGTAGGCGGCCACGAAGCGGCCGGGCGTGTACACGGTGTCCGTCACCAGCCCGGCGATCGGCGAGCGATTGACGTGGACGTCGAGCGGCGAAAGAAAGATGGAGACGCGGCGCGACGGACCGACGAAGGCGTCGACCGCGTCATCCACGGCCGTCACGCGCCCGTCGGCCGGCGCCAGCACGCCGTGCGCCACCGCCGGGATGGCGCGCTCCGGGTCCCGGAAGAACCCGAGGGAGGCCGCCGACGCCGCCCAGAACGGCATGGCCAGACGCCGGCGGCCGAGCAGGGTGAGCCCCAGCGCGGCCACTGCCGGGCCGAGGATGAACGGCCAGCCCTCCTTGGCGACGGGAACTCGTGAGGCCATCACTCCCTCGGCGGCTTGATCCAGGACATCATCGAGCGCAGCCGCTTGCCGACCTCCTCGATCTGGTGATCGGCGTCGCGCCGGCGCATGGCCAGGAAGCCCGCGCGATTGGCCTGGTTCTCGAGGACCCACTCGCGCGCGAACTGGCCGGACTGGATCTCGCCCAGGATCTTCTTCATCTCCCGCTTCGTCTCGTCGCTCACGACGCGCGGGCCGCGGGTGTAGTCGCCGTACTCGGCCGTGTCCGACACCGAGTAGCGCATGTAGGCGAGGCCGCCCTGGTAGAAGAGGTCGACGATCAGCTTCATCTCGTGCATGCACTCGAAGTACGCGACCTCCGGCTGGTAGCCGGCCTCCACGAGCGTCTCGAAGGCCGCCTTGATCAGGTGCGAGACGCCGCCGCAGAGCGTGGTCTGCTCGCCGAAGAGATCGGTCTCCGTCTCCTCCCTGAAGGTCGTCTCGATGACGCCGGCGCGCGTGCAGCCGACGCCGCGGCCGTACGCCAGCGCCAGATCGCGGGCCTTGCCGGAAACGTCCTGGTACACGGCCACCAGCGCGGGCACGCCCGGCCCCTGGGTGAAGAGATCACGCATCACGTGGCCCGGCGCCTTGGGCGCGATCATCGTCACGTCGACGTCCGGCGGCGGCACCACCTGGTTGAAGTGGATGTTGAAGCCGTGGGCGAACATCAGCATCTTGCCCTTGCCGAGCGCGCCTTTGATCGACTCCTCGAAGACCTGCCGCTGGCTCTGGTCGGGCAGTAGGATCATCACCACCTCGCTGGCCTTGGCCGCCTCGGCCACCGTCGTCACGCGCAGCCCGTCCTTCTCGGCGCGCGTCCAGGACTTGCTGCCCTTGTAGAGGCCGACCACCACGTTCTGGCCCGAGTCGCGGAGATTGAGGGCGTGCGCGTGGCCCTGGCTGCCGTAGCCGATGATCGCAATGCTCTTGCCCTTGAGCAGGCCGAGATCGGCGTCCTGGTCGTAGTAGATCTTCGCCGGCATCGTCTGAGCTTCCTTTCCTGTGTGTGTGTCAGTCGGCGAAGCCGACCACGCGCGGATCGTCGGCGACCCGGGGGCGCGGCTTCGGTGTCTCGGCCTTGCGCGTGCGCGTCTTGGGCCCGCGCGAGATCGCGACCTTGCCCGTGCGCACGATTTCCTGGATCCCCATCGGGCGCAGCAGCTCGAGGAGCGCCTCCAGCTTGGCCTCATCGCCGGTCGCCTCCAGCACGAACGACAGCGGCGTCACGTCCACGACCTTGGCGCGGAAGATGTCGGCCGTCCGCATGATCTCGGCGCGATGCTGGGGCTCGGCATTGATGCGAATGAGCACGAGCTCCCGCTCGACGTGACCCTCGTCCGTGAGGTCGTTGACCTTGATCACGTCGATGAGCTTGTGGAGCTGCTTCATCACCTGCTCGATCACGAACTCGTCGCCCGAGACGACCAGCGTCATGCGCGAGATGCTCGGGTCGAGCGTCTCGCCGACCGAGAGGCTCTCGATGTTGTAGCCGCGCGCGGAGAACAGCCCGGCCACCCGGGACAGCACGCCGAACTTGTTCTCCACCAGCACGGAGATCGTATGTTTTCGGGGCTCGTTACCGTTTGCGCTCATCAGAATCCCGTCTGCGACTTCTCGGCCTTGTCGCGAACCTCACGCGTCGGCGGAGCGAGAATCATGTCCGTGTTGGCCCCGCCGGCGGGCACCATCGGGAAGACGCACTCGTCCTTGTCGACGCAGACGTCGAGGACGACTGGAGCCGGCGTCGCGAGCATCTTCTCCACGGCCCCCGGCACCTCGCTCGGCTTGGTGACGCGGAGGCCCATGCAGCCGTACGCCTCGGCCAGCTTCACCCAGTCGGGAATGCCGGGCAGGTCGATGGCGCAGTAGCGCTCCTTGTAGATGATGCGCTGCCACTGGCGCACCATCCCGTGACCGCTGTTGT
>JBIOXS010000082.1:0-4819 GCA_044869815.1 Candidatus Rokuibacteriota bacterium
TCCACCTGAGCTAAGGGCGCATGGCGGAGAGGCAGGGATTCGAACCCTGGACAGAGCTTTTGGCCCTGTAACCGCTTAGCAGGCGGCTGCCTTCGGCCGACTCGGCCACCTCTCCAACGGCAAAGCCTTCGTAGTATACCCCGGCGCGTCAGGGCGTTCGCGTGCGGCGTCAGCGAGCAGGCGGCGGGGTGGCGCCCGTCGGCACCCAGACCCAGGAGTAGGGCGAGCGCGTGGTGCCGTCGCCATGCAGGACCCACTGGCCGTGAGGATATGCGAGCGTGCGCTGCGACGGCGCGGTGACGGCGGCAGGCAGGGCGGCGGGAGGCGGCGCCGTTGAAACCGGCCGGGAGACGACGCACCCGGTGAGCAGCGTCATTACCAGGAGGCCAAGCAGGGCGCCGCCTCTCGCCATGCCGGCGTTCTGTAGCAACGGCGCTGCCAGCGAAGTCGCCTGCTATGCTTGGCGGCCATGAGCTCCGACCGTCCACCGGCCGTTGCCGCGGAAATCTCCGACATGATTCGCGCCGATTCGTGGGCGCGGTCGCTCGGCATCGAGTACGTCGATCTCCGTCGTGGCTACTGCCGCCTGCGTCTCCGCCTGGCGCCGCACATGGTGAACTTCCAGGGCTTCCCGCATGGCAGCGTCATCTTTACCCTGGCCGACGTGGCGTTCGGCGCCGCCTGCAACTCTCATGGCGAGCCGGCGGTGGCGCTCAGCGTGACGATCGACTTTCTCGCCGCCGTGACGCCCGACGTCGCGCTGATCGCCGAGGCGCGCGAGGTCAAGCAGGGACGCCGGGCGGGATTCTACGAGGTGCGCGTCGCCACCGAGGACGGCCAGTCCGTGGCCGCCGCCCACTGCATCGCCCACCGCGTCTCGTCCTCTTGAGCGGCGGATCCAGATCGGCCGCGGGCGAGCAGCGGGTCCGGGGTCGCCTCAGAGCATCGCGCGCGCCACGCTCCGAGCGACGCGCCCGTAGTGCGTGAGGTACGCGGCGACGATCGACCGCGAGTCGTAACGCGAGCGCAGCCAGCCCGGTGGCGGCACGAGGCCGGACGCGAGCGTCCGGGCGATGTCGGAGTAGCGATCGAGCATCGCCACGCCGATGAGGTCTTCCAGCCGCGCCGGTCCCGGCACCTCGGGGCGCTGCAGACGATCGATGAGCGTGACGCGCAGGTCGCCCGGCCGCAGCCTGTTCATGGTCGGCGTCGGCGCCGCGACGCCGAGATGCTCGCCGACCGAGCGCAGACCGAAGTAGACCGCGCTCGCGGCGCCCCAGCGCCGCGCCCGCGCGGCGATCGCGTCCCAGTCGAGCGTCCCGCGGTGGCCCTTCAGCACCAGCGCCAGGTCGAGCTGCCACAGTGCGCCGGTGAGCGTGTGGTGGATCGCGAAGTTAGCGGCGAGATAGATGAGGAGATCTTCTGGCGCCAGCGTGCGCGCCGCCATTCCCCAGGCCGGCGCGGCCGCGGCGCGCGACCAGATCTCCTCGGCGGCCTGCTCCGCCGCCCGGCCGGTTGCCGACTGTGCCACGCACTCCCAGTGCAGATCCACGGGCAACGACCCGGAGCCGCTCGGCGGGGCGAGGTACGCGGCCGGCACGTGCTCCAGCGAGCGGCCCGGCGTCTCCAGCGTGTAGCCGCGCTCGAACAGGATTTCGAGCGCACGCTCACGGTCCCCCCGGCGCACGAGAAGGTCGAGATCGATGAACGGGCGTAGCGCAGGGTCGGGATAGTAGGACGTCGCCAGCGCCGGACCGTTCAGCACGACCGTGTGGATGCCGGCGCCGCCGAAGGCACCGACGATATCGCGCAGCTGCTTTCGGGCCGCCAGTTGCTGGCACTCCGCGGCCATCCAGCTCGCGCGCAGCCGCGCCAGGACCGACGGCGGCGCCGCGCCGCCGCGCAGCGCAACATAGAGGATCGGCGCCAGCCGCTCGTCCTCGGCGCGCGTGACGGTCGCCTCCCAGTCGAGCGCCGCCACGGCGCGCACGGCGTGTCGCAGCGGTTGCCCTTCGAGAAACGCCCGGGCGACGGCAATCAACGGGTCGCGCGATCGATCCGCACTGTGCCGCATCGCGGTTGCGATTATCCGCTAGAGGTAGCGATCCGCCGTCCAATTTTCGCGCCGATCGGAGCTCCGGACCGCCGCCGGGTCATCATGGCACGCGTCAGGAAAGGGCCGCCGCGTGCGATGCAGCAGGTAAACTTTCCTTGGTGCGACTCTCCGGGCGCATTGTCGTCCTGCTCCTTGCCCTGATCCCGTTCGCGCTGTTCGGCCATGCGCTCCTTCCAGGGCGGGTGCTCGCGCCCGTCGACGTGCTGATGACCGCCTATCCGTGGCGAGCGCTCGCTCCGAACGTCACGCCCGCGAACCCGCTGCTCACCGACGTGACGTACCTCGTGCATCCGCTGCTGCTGTGGGGTGCGCGCGAAATCAGGGAAGGCCGGCTTCCACTGTGGAATCCACAGCTGTTCGCCGGCGCACCCTACCTCGCCAATCCGCACACAGCGATGTTCTTTCCGCTGACGTGGCTGACGTGGCTGTTGCCCGCGGCGCCGGCCTTGACGCTCCAGGCCATCGGTCGGATCGCGCTCGTCGGCGTGGCCACCTACTGGTGCGGCCGCCGGCTCGCGCTCGGTCGGGGCGCCGCCGTCCTCGGCGCCGTCGCGTTCATGCTGAGTGGTCAGGTCGTGACCTGGCTGCACTGGCCGTACGCGACCACGATGGCGTTCCTGCCAATCCTCGTCGGATCGGTCGAGCGCCTGCGCGAGCGCGCCGACGCGCGTTCGGTTGCGATGCTGGCGCTTGCCGTCGCGCTCGATCTCTTCGCCGGGTATCCGCAGGGAGCGCTGTGGGGCGTGCTGGTGGCCGGCGTGTGGGCGCTCGCGGCCGCCCGTACGGCGGTTGGCGGCGCGCGACCGTTTCTGGCGCGATTCGCCGCCGGCGTCGGCCTCGGCGCGGCGACCGCGGCCGTGCAGATCGTACCCTTCGTCGAATACGCGCGCGAGAGCGCCGTCGTGGCGTATCGCGAGCAATGGATGCCGTATCTCTCGCTCCCCGCCCGCGCCGCCGTGACATGGTTCGTTCCCTTTTTCTTTGGGGGCCCGCGCGACTTTCACGGGGACTGGAACTTCAACGCCGTGACGCTCACCGTCGGTGTCGTGCCTCTGGTGACGCTTCCGATTGCCTCGGCGCTCGGCTGGCACCGGCCGGCGACACGGACGCTCACGGCCGTCGCGATCCTGGCGGCGACGATCGTCTACGGAGCGCCGTGGCTTGGCGCGGCGCTGGGCTCGCTGCCCGTTGTTGGCTGGGGGCAAAGTGTGCGCGTCGCCCCCGTGCTCTGCTTCGCCGTCGCCATGCTCGGCGCGATCGGCGTCGACGCGATGATGTCTGCCGAGGCGGAGCGACGACGGCGCGCGGCCTTGGTGGTCGCGGGCGTGGTCACGGGACTCGCCGGCATTCTCTTCGCGGTCGTCGCGGCGCAGCCCGAAGTCCTCGTCCGCCCGGACGGACGATGGGCCGCTGCCCCGCACGTGTTGATCTTTCTCATCGCGCTGCCCGGCACGGCGCTCGTCGTCCTTCGGTGGCTGCGCCGGCCGGCGGACGGCTCGAGCTGGATAGGCGTGCTCATCGCGCTGGAGATCGTGACTCTCGCTCCGGTCGCGACAGCCATCAACGTCGCGGCCGATGCCGCGTGGCTCTACCCCGAGCCGCCGGTGATGCGCGCGCTACAAGCGGCGACCTCGCCCGATCGTGGTCGGGTTCTCCTCGGTCGCCACAACCTCGCGATGCTGTATGGCCTGTCGGATCCGACCGGACACGACGGAATGACGCCCGCTCATCTCGAGGCCGTCGCCGGCCCGCTCGGCACAGGTCGCACCATCGGGACCATCGGCAGTGAGCCGCTCGGTGCGGGCGCCGTCTTTTCGTCCGCCGCGCTCGACGCGCTCGGCGTGCGCTGGTTCGTCGTCCCTCCGGGCGCGGGCCCGCCACGTCCCGACGCTTCGCTCAGATACGACGGCCGCGATGCGCGGGTGTACGAGAACGCACGCGCGATGTCGCGCGCGCTGCTCGTGCCAGCCGCCCGATGTGTTGGCCCCGACGAATCCCGGACGCTGATCCGTGCCGGTATTCCATGGGGGCGAGAGGTCGTACTGACCGGCGACTGCGAGGGCGCGCCGCCGGGCACAGCTCAACAGGGCGTCGGCTCGGCGGTCATCCGGGACTACCGGTCCAATCGCGTGCTCGTCGACGTCGACAGCGCGGCGCCAGCGTACCTGGTGCTGTTCGACGCCTGGTTTCCGGGCTGGCGCGTGCAGATCAACGGCGTCGACGCACGTCTGTTCCGCGCCGATCACGCATTCCGCGCCGTCTGGATTCCCGCAGGTCGGCACAAGGTCGATTTCGCCTACCGCCCGATCTCCGTCTTGGCGGGGGCGCTGATCAGCGCGCTCGCGCTGGTCCTGCTCGGTGTTCTCGCTGTCGGGCCTCGCTGGCGCCGTCTCGGTGTTGCGGCGGCGGTGTTGCTGCTATTCGCTAGCGCAGGGGATGCGATCGCCCTCGAAGCGATGCCGGTGGAAGTGACGGCAGTTTCGCGCGCCGGCCTCTCGGAGACGGTGCGCATCGTCCTTCGTCCGCGAGGAACGGTGAGCCCATCGACGCCACCGGCCGATCTCTATCTCGTCTGGGCGTTCCGGCCGGACGCGCGCTTCCTGACTCCCGACGGTTCGTGGACCTCCGCGCCCGTGCCCATCCGTACCGCTGTTCGTCTCGCCGGGCTGTCGCCGATCACGGTCGACTGGCGGGCGGAGCCCG
>JBIOXS010000083.1:0-33944 GCA_044869815.1 Candidatus Rokuibacteriota bacterium
GTCGATCGCGCGCGTGTGCTCCTCACCGGCATGTCCGACGGCGCGACCTACACGTTCCTGGCGGGTCTCCAGGATGGGATGCCGTTCACCCACCTGGCCCCGGCCTGCGGCGTGCTGCATCCACTGCTTCTCGGCGAGGGCCTCGATCGCGCGCGCGACCGACCGATCTATCTCGTCCACGGCGCGCTCGACTGGATGTTCCCGGTGGCCACCGCGCGGATCGGCCGCGACGCTCTCGAGGCGGCCGGGGCTCGCCTCGTCTATCGCGAGATCGCGGACTTGTCGCATACGTATCCGTGCGATGAGAATCCGAGGATTCTCGAATGGTTGCTGGCGTAGGCGCGGCAAGCCCGCGCGCCGGCGGCAGACACCTCCCGGCGCGCGGGGGGCGGTGCAGGTCGGGAGGTTCGCCTAGAAGTCCGATCCGTCAGACCCCTTGCGCTTCACAACAACAAAGCTTGCATCACTGTCCCCGACCACGACAACGTCTCCGATCTCGTCGAAGGCGACCTCTCTCGAGATGCCAACCGCCGTCAGGGTATGCTGCCAAACCGGGAACCCGGTGGCGCCGGCCAGTTTCGTCAGCTCGCCACGGTTCGCCACCACGACATCGCCGGCGCGGTCGATGTCAAGGGTCCTCCCGCGCAATGGAGCGGGTCCGCCCGAATGGCGCCATAGCTCCGTGCCGGTCGCGCCGGCGAGCTTGATCACACCGAGGCTAACGTCGATGTTGCCGGCGGCGATCACATCGCCGGCCGCGTCCAGAACAACTGACCGGCCATCGCCGGAGGCCGTACCGTCGGGCACATCGTGGCGCCAGAGCGGAGAGCCGGTCGCGCCTGCCAGCTTGATGACGGTGAACTTGCTCGGAAGGCTGTTGTCGACGAAGACGCGCACCGTACCGACAGCGACCACATCGCCAGAGCCGTCAACCGCGACGGCGAGCGCCTCATCACCTCCACTGAACTCGTGCCTCGAGATCTGATGGCGCCACAGCTCGCTGCCGTCCGCTCCACTGACCTTCACGACGGCAAACTCCAGCTGGAATTCTCCGGGACGCAGGGTTCCAGCGGCGATGGCATTTCCAGCACCATCGAGGGCGAGCGCAACCGCCTGGCCACGGGGAGCGGCGCCAGTGGGTTGCGCCCGCCAAAGCTCGACGCCATCGGTCCCGCGGAGCTTGACGATCCCCATGTCGTCGTCAAGCACGCCGGCTGCGATGACGTCGCCTGCCGCATCCACCGCGACGGCGAACGCGTCACCGCGGTTGATCCGTGTGATCCAGTGCGGTGCGCCGGAGTCCTTATCGATCTTGATGACAGTGAAACGCCCTCGATCGACGGGGTCCTCCTCGGTGGTGATTCCCGCGAAGACGGGGTGCCCGGCGGCATCGATGGCAACCGCGCGAAAGAGCTCCGACCCGGGAACGCTGCCGACGGGGTTATACCTCCAGATCGCGTCGCCCTGCTGGCGCTGCAGCTTGACGGCAAAGACATCGTCGTTCATCCGGCCCGCGGCGAAGACGTGCCCGCGGACGGCGACCGCGAGAGCCTGGTCGAACGCGCTTCCGTCGCCCCGCTCGGTGAACTCCCACGCGAGCGCCAATTGTGGCGTCAGCGGAGCCCACAGAACGGCGAGGGTCAGGATGAGCACGAAAGGACGGAGTCGTGACATGCGAAGTCCTCCTTGAGTGCCCGGAGACCAAGCAAGCGTGGGGCCGGTAGGCACGTCAGGAGGGTGTTCATGAATCCGCCGCCGGATCGACGTTCCGACGAGACCACGGTACGAACGCTTGTCTCTCGGCTCTAGCCCTGTCTGCAATGCGTCGCAGGAAAACGGGAAACCGTTTCCGGCTCCTCAGGCGACGTGCCGCGGAAGGCGGCCGAACTCTACGTGGCCCACCGACCCGTCATTGCTGCGCCTGACCCGCCAGCGTCTTCATCGCGGTAAGCAATTTGCCATCCGATCGCGCCAGCTCATCGAGGATCGAGAAGTGGTCATGCCCCGGCAGCGGCAAGTACTGACCGGGCAGGCCGCGCTTCTGCCACGCCGTCGCGAACTCCTCCGACTGGCGGATCAGCTCGGGCAGCTCGCCGAGGCCGACGGTGACGATGAGCGGGGCGGCGCGGGCGGGGAGGTGCAGGATCGGGCTGTGGCGCTGAGCCTCCGCGCTGTCGAGCCCGAGCTTCTCGTTCAGGTAGTTCAGGCGGATCGGCTCGAGATCGTAGATGCCGCTGATGGCGAGGCCGCCTGCCACGCGCGCGTCGGTCATGGCCATGGCCGTCAGGTGGCCGCCGGCGGAGTGCCCCGACACGAAGACGCGACGGGGATCGGCGCCGTGCTCCTTGGCGTGGTCGATGACCCAGGCGACGCAGGCGCGGATCTCGGCGACGATCGCCTCCATGCGCGCCGCCGGCGCCAGCGTGTACTCGACCACCGCGACGTTGAAGCCCGCCGGCAGGAGACCCTCGCCGATGAATGCGAATGGCTCCTTGTCGTTCTGCTGCCAGTAGCCGCCGTGGATGAAGACGAGCGTGGGAGCGCCGGCGGTGCCACAGGGAAAGACGTCGAGGCGCTGGCGCGCGCCGGGGCCGTAGCGGAGGTCGATCCGTCCGGCGTGGGTCCTTCGGAACGCATCGCTGCGGGCCACGCGGGCGGCCACGTACGCATCGCGCTTGGCGATCCCGACCGCTTCGGTGTTGTTGTAGGCCGCGTCGAGCGCCGCGCGGTCCATGCCTCGGTAGAGCATCGGCAGCCCTCTCAGCCGGCGGAGCGGGCGCCCACCAGCAGCGTCTTGGCGTACTTGAGATCGCGGTACTCGCCCGAGCGCACCGGTGGATGGCGCGCCGGCCCCTGCGACGGCAAGCACTCGATCAGGACGTCGTAATTCGGATGGTTGAAGAAGGCGATCGAGAGACGCGCGCCCTGCCCCGGTGGCGGATTGACGACGCGGTGCAGGTTCGAGAGCCAGCGATCGTTGGTCCACCGCATGAGCAGGTCGCCGATGTTCACCACGAAGCTCGTCGGTGAGGTCGGGACGTCGATCCAGTCGCCGCCGCGCATGCGAACCTGGAGGCCGCCCGGCACGTCCTCGCCGCTCAGGACGGTGAAGCCGCCGTAATCGGTGTGGGCGCTGGCGCGGAGCTGGCCGGGCTTCGGCGGCACCGGCTGCTCGGGATAGTAGTTCAGCCGCATGGTGCCGATCGAACGATGGACCTTGTCGTCGAAGAATCGCTCGTCCACGTCGAGGGCGAGGGCGGCCAGCCGCATGAGGAAACGGATCAGCGCGCTCATGGCGCGGTAATACTCGGTGGCCGCGCGCTCGAGGTCCGCCGGCTGCGAGGGCCAGATGTTCGGCGCGAAGTGCACCCGGCCCTCGACGCTCGTGTAGTAGGGATCGTCGCCGACGTCGACGGGGCCGACGTGAAAGAACTCCTTGAGATCGGGCGGCGCGGAGGCGTCGTTCGCCTCCGACAGGGTCTCGCCGCCGACCGGATGGTAGCCGCGGTTCGTCCCCGGCACGGGATGCCGGTACGCGAGCTTCTCGCCCATCGGCCGCTCGAAGAACTCGTGCGCGGCCCGACGCAGCCGTGTCACGAGCGCATCGGGGACGCCGTGGCCGGTGATGGCGAAGAAGCCGATGTCGCGGCACGCGCGATCGATGGCGGCGGCCGCCGGCCGCCGCTCGGCGGCGCCGCCCAGCCGCGCGGGCGTCAGGTCGATCACGGGCACGTGAGTCATAGTGTCGAGAAGACCGAGCCGCCGTCCACCACGAGCGTCTGGCCGGTCATGAATGCGCTGTCCTCCGAGGCGAGGAACACGACCGCCCCTTCGACGTCCTCCGGAAAGGCGTCGCGCCGCAGCGAGCGCGCCTGCATGATGGCGGCCGACTGGAAGCTCGTGATGTCCGGATTGTCCTGCACGGTATCGCTCAGGATGAGACCGGGCGCCACCGCGTTGATGGTGATGCCGTCGGGGCCGAGCTCCCGCGCCAGCGCACGCGTCATCGCGACCACCGCGCCCTTCGAGGTCACGTAGTGGAGCAGGAAGGCGGTGCCCTTGGCCACGATGGCGGAGGCGATGTTCACGATGCGGCCGCCGCCCTGCGCGCGCATGGCCGGCGTCACCGCCCGCACGCAGTTCCAGATGCCCTTGACGTTGACGGCCATCACGCGATCCCACTCGGCCTCGGCGATGTCGTCGAAGCGTTGCGGCTTCAAGGCCGCGAAGACGGCCGCGTTGTTGACGAGCACGTCCACGCGTCCGAAGCGCCGGAGCGTCTCGTCGACCATGGTGCGCACCGATCGCGCGTCGGCGACATCGGTCCGTACGCCGAGCACGCGGTCGGGCGGTCCGAGCTTCTCGGCCGCGTCGAGCGGATCGGCGATGTCGGCCATCACGACGCGCGCGCCTTCGGCCACGAAGCGCCGCGCGTACGCGAACCCGATCCCCTTGGCGCCACCCGTGATCACGGCCACCTTGTTCGTCAGGCGCATCGTCTCAGGCTCCGTTGGGGGTGATGATCGTCTTCACGCCGCGGCCGGCGGCGGCGTGCGCGAAGGCGTCCTCGATCTTCGTGAGCGGGAACTTCGCGGTGACCAGCGGCTTGACGCCGAGCGTGGGCATGAGGGCGAGCGCGCGACGGAACGAGCGGCCGCGGCCGAAGGCCCCGTGGAGGCGGATCTCGCGGTAGTGCACGTCCCAGAGATCGAGCGGCAGCCGGCTGCCCTTCGGGTTGACGCCGACGAGCTGCAGCACCCCGGTCGGCCGCACGAGGCTCAACGCCTCGGCGACGAGCTCGGGCTTGCCCACGGCCTCGCACACCACGTCGGCGCCGCGGCCGCGCGTCAGCTCATCGATCCGCGCGCGGAGGTTCTCGGACGTCGGGTCGATGGTAGCGGCGGCGCCCAGTCGCCTGGCCATCGCGCGCCGCTCGGCGAGCGGATCCGAGAGCAGGAGGCGCTTGGCGCCGCGGCGGCCGGCGAGGACCATGGTGAGCAGTCCCATGATGCCGCCGCCGATGACGAGCACGGTCGCCCCGCGCGGGATCGTGAACTGCTCGAGGCCGGCCAGGCAGCACGCGGCGGGCTCGGTCATCGCCGCCGTGATCGGGTCGAGAGCTCGCGGCAGCGGATGCAGATTGGCGACGGGCAAGACGACGCGCTCGGCGAAGCCGCCGACGCGCGTGCAGCGCGGGCACTGCGAGACGCGGCCCTCCGCGCACTCGGCGCAGTCGCCGCAGCCGTACGACGGCTCGCAGGCGACGGCGCGGCCGATCAGCCGCTTGCTCACGCCGCGGCCGACGTCCTGCACGACACCCGTGTACTCGTGGCCCAGCACCATGGGCGGCGTCCACGGGAACAGTCCCTGCGTGGCATGGACGTCGGTGCCGCAGATGCCGGCCGCGCGCACGGAGATCAGTGCCTGTCCGGGTCCCGGCGTCGGCGCGGCGACCTCGTCGACGCTGAACTTCGGTCCACCGCGCCAGGTGCCGACCTTCATGGCAGCGGACGGGACGTGGCGGCGGCCACCAGCGGCGGCGGCGCCGGGGACGTGATCCGGCCGGGCAGCAGCGCGACAAAGAACGTCGTGAAGCCGGAGATCACGGCCATGACCGCCAGCAGCGTGCTGAAGCCGGCCGCCTTCACCGTCGGACCGAGCAGATAGACGGCGAGCGAGCTGACGCCGAACGACACGGCGAGGCGAATACCGGCCACGCGCGAGCGCATGCGGTCGTCGACGTACTGCACGATCATCGCGTCCACGAACGGAATGGCGCCGAACACGAACACCATGAAGGCGACCATCACGACGTAGAGTCCCCAGCCGCCGGTGCCGGCGGCAAGGAGAAAGAGCGGAACCTGCGCGGCGACGACGGGCAAGTAGACCCACTTGAGAGGATAGCGGTCGATGAGCTTGCCAACGACGAGCTGCGCGAGCGAGCCGATTGTGTACACCATCGCGAGCAGCACGCCGAGGGTCGCAGGATCCTCCACCAGGCCGCGCAGCCGCTCGCTGAGCAGCTGGCCATTGCCGTTGGTCGTGAAGTTGAAGATCAGGCTGCTCGAGACCGCCGCCAGCGTCATGACCATGACCACGCGCGCCATCACCGCGGGCGGCAGCTCGACGGACTTCTTCGGCCGCCGGGCGGGCGCCATCTCTTCGCGCGGGACCACGACCAGGAAGAGCACGCCGCACAGGAGCGCGAGGGCGCCGGGCACCGCGAAGGCGGCGCGCCATCCCGCCTGCTTCACGAGGAAGCCGGTGAGCACGGCCGCGATGGCGATACCGAGGTTGCCGGCCAGGCCGTTCACGCCGATGGTGAATCCGGGGTTCCGCGCGTTCTGCACGAGCATCGGGATGCCGACCGGGTGGTAGATCGAGGCGAAGACGCCCATGACGGTGAGCGCCGCCGCCAGCGTCCACACGCCCGACGCCGTGGCCACCAGGACGGCGGCGGCGCCGATGCCGAGAAAGAAGACGACCATCATGGCGCGCCGGCCCCACAGATCGCCGAGGCGGCCGGCCGGCAGCGAGCCGAGGCCGAACATCACGAACGCGCCGACCGTATACGGCATGAGGTCTTGCCACACCATGCCCCACTCGGCGGCGATGGCGGCCACTGCGGTCGCGAAGATCAGCAGAAAGAGATGATCGAGGGCGTGACCGGCGTTCAGCAGCAGCGCCGTAGGGCTCCACTTTGACATGCTCGCGATTCTACATGATGATCCGCCGCATGAAGACGCTCATCGAGAACGGCTGGGTCGTGGCGTGGAACGGAACGACCCACGAAGTGCACGAGCGCGGGAGCGTGGTGATCGAGGACGACCGCATCGTCCACGCGGGCGGGCCGTACGCCGGTCCGGTCGACACGCGCCTCTCCGCCAGCGGCCGGCTCGTGTCCCCGGGATTCGTCAACACCCACGTCCACACCGCCGGCGGCGGCGGCGATTACCTCCTGCTCGACATGGCCAAGAACGACTATCGCACCGCGAACTACATGAGCTTCGCGGCGCCGCTCAAGGGCCGCCTGGCGCCGCCGCCGCCGGAGGCGACGGCGGCCCTCCGCGCCTACGTGTTCCTGCACGCGCTGAAGAACGGCACCACCACCGTGATCGACGTGGGCGGGCTGCGCGGCGACTGGGACGGCTACGCCCGCCTCGTCGACGATCTCGGCGTGCGCGTCTACGCCAGCCCGCCGTTCCGCGATCGCGACACCTACATGGATGCGCACGGACGCCTGACCTACGAGGAGGACGCCGCCGTCGGCCGTCAGCGTCTGCAGGAAGCCATCGACTTCGTGCGGAAGTACGACGGCGGCGCGCAAGGACGTCTGCGTGGCATGCTCAACGCGGCGCAGGTGGAGACGTGCAGCGAGCCGCTCCTGCGCGCGGGCAAGGAGGCGGCGCGTGAGCTCGGCGTGCCCATTCACACGCACGCCGGCGGCAATCTCGTCGAGTTCCAGCGGATCATGGACGAGTACCGCAAGACGCCGATCCAGTTCCTGGCCGACCTCGGCTTTCTCGACGCGCGCACGCTCATCGGCCACGCCGTCTTCACCACCGTGCATCCGTGGTCGCGCTTTGCGTTCGGCGACGATCTGGCCGTGCTCGCGCAGACGGGGGCGACCGTCGGCCACTGCCCGTACAAGTACGCGAAGATGGCCATGACGCTGCACTCGCTGCCGCGCTATCTCGCCGCCGGTGTCAACATCGCGCTCGGCACCGATACCTATCCGCTCGACATGGTCTCCGAGCTCCGCTGGGCTTCGATCCTGGCCAAAGTCACCGACGCCAATTACCAGGCCGGGCTTCCGCGCGACGTCTTCAACGCGGCCACGGTCGGCGGGACGAAATTCATCGATCGGCCGGATCTCGGGCGGCTCGCGCCCGGCGCGAAAGCGGACATCATCCTGATCGACCTCGACCAGCTCGGCGCGCCGGTGTACGCGGATCCGATCAAGGCCCTCGTCGATGGCGCCAGCGGTCGCGACGTCGATACCGTCATCGTCGACGGCCGGATCCTGGTGCAAGGCGGGCGCACCACGCGCATCGACGAGGACGCCGTCTACGCGAACGCGCGGCAGGCCACCGAGCAGTACTGGTACCAGGTTCCCGGCTGGCGCTGGGACGGCGCCACCGTCGACCGCATCATCCCGCCGGCGTTTCCCCTGCACCGCGCGCGGTAACGCGCCGCTCGACGGGGAAGAAGCGGAGATCCCACCGCTCGGCCACGACACCCCAGAGACCCTGGGGATACTGCACCATGGCCAGCACGGCCAGCGTGCCGAGCAGGATCATGTACCAGACGCCGTAGTCGGCCAGCGCCTCCCGCAGGACAAAGAAGACGAGCGTCCCGACGATCGGCCCTTCGAGCGTGCCGAGCCCGCCGATCACGACGATGAAGATCGTGTAGGCGGTCCAGTTGATGGAGAAGGCGGCGTCGGGCGAGATGCGCAGGAGGTTCAGATAGACGAGCGCGCCGGTGGTGCCGGTCCCGAAGGCGGCCAGGACGTAGACGGCGAGCTTGGTGCGGAAGACGTCGACCCCGAGACTTCCCGAGGCCGGCTCGCTGTCGCGTATGGCCATGAGACCGAGGCCCAGACGCGACCGCAGATACAAGTAGATGGCGGCCATGGCGCCGACACCGACGGCGAGGGCGATGCCATACGTCGCGAGCTCGCGCGTCTCGCGGGCGAGCGGGAAGACAGCCCTCAGCGTCCGCCCCGTGCCCCGGCCGAGCGCCGGCGTGTTCGCGATCAACAGGCGATAGACCTCGGCGACCGCCCACGTGCCGACCGCGAAGTACGCGCCGCGGAACCGGAACACGAGCGCCGCCGTCGGCAGCGCGAAGACCGCCGTCACGAGTCCCGCGAGCGGCACGGCCACGAACGGGTTCAGGCCGAGATCGTCGGCGAGCACGATGAGCGCATAGCCCCCGAGGCCGACGTAGGCTTGCTGGCCGATCGACACGAGTCCGGCGTAGCCGGCCAGCAGGTTCCACATCTGGGCGAGAACCAGCAGCGCGATGAGCTCGACGACCACGCGCATGAGTCCGGCGTCGCCCGTCCACGGCAGCGCGACGAGCCCGGCCACGAGGACCACGGCCGCGACGGCGCCGCCGCGGCTGGCGCGCGTCGTACGCTCCACAGAAAGCGTGGTCATGGCCGTCAATCCACCCGCCGCGACGTCGCGAAGAGTCCGGCCGGTCGGAAGAACAGGACGGCGAGAAAGACGAGGTGTCCGGTCAGCACGCCCCAGCCGGGCGAGACGCGCGCGCCGAGCGTCTGCGCCACGCCGAGAACGACGCCGCCGACGAGCGTGCCCCACAGCGAGCCGAGCCCGCCGATGATCACCGCCTCGAAGGCGAACAGCAGCCGGTCCGGGCCGCTCGAGAACGCGAAGGTGGTCCGGCTGCCGAGAAAGATGCCGGCCACGGCCACGATCGCGAGCGACAGCGCCATGGCCAGTCCGTAGAGCTTCCGGTTGTCCACGCCCATCAGGGCGGCGGTCTCGCCGTCGTCCGACGCGGCTCGGAACGCCCGCCCCATCGCGGTGCGGCCGATGAAGAGCTGGAGCGCCACGAGCAGGAGCACGGCGACGGCGAACGTGAGCAGCGGAAACCAGCCGACGGCCAGGCCGCCGCCGAGCGCGAGGCTCGCCGTCTCGATTCCGCCCGGATCGAGGCGGCGAGCATCCGCGGAGAAGACTTCGAGCAACGCATTCTGGATCACGACCGAGAAGCCGAACGTCACCAGGACCGCGGGCAGGACGCCTCGCCCCAGCAAACGGTTGAGCAGGAGCTGCTGAAGGGCGTAGCCCACGACGGCCATCACCGGCACCACCACGACCAGGGCGAGCAGCGGATTGAGATCGAGGGCCTGCACGGCCACGACGGCGAGGAACGCGGCCAGGATGCTGAAGTCACCGTGAGCCAGATTCACCAGACGCATCACCCCGAAGATGAGCGAGAGACCGGTGGCGAAGAGCGCATAGAGGCCGCCGAGCAGGACGCCCTGCACGATGCTGTCGAGCCAGACCATGGCTCAGGCTCCGAAGTAGGCGGCCGAGATCCGCTCGCGCGTGAGCCGTGTGGGCTCACCCTCCAGCGCCACGGCGCCCTTGCGGAGGCAGACCACACGTTCGGCGAAGGCCAGCACCTGGCTGACGTCCTGCTCGACGACGAGCAGCGCCATCCCGTCCGACCTCACCGTGCGGAGCACCTGGTAGAGGTCCTTCACCACCCGCGGCGCCAGCCCGAGTGAGATCTCGTCCACCAGCAGCAGGCGCGGGTTGGCCATGAGCCCGCGGCCGATCGCGAGCATCTGCTGCTCGCCGCCGGAGAGATTCGTTCCCGGCTGGTGGCGCCGCTCGACGAGACCGGGGAAGAGACCGTACACGCGATCCAGCGTCCACGGGCCCGGGCGGGCTCGATACCCGCCGAGCTGCAGGTTCTCCTGCACCGAGAGGCTCGGGAAGATCTTCCGGCCCTCGGGCACGAGCGCGATGCCGAGCTCGACGAGCGCGTACGCAGGCCGCCCGCCGACGGCGCGTCCGTCGAACTCCACCGCCCCACGTTCGACGGGCAGGGCGCCGGCGAGCGCGCGCAGCAACGTCGTCTTGCCGGCGCCGTTGGCGCCGATCACGGCCACCGTCTCGCCCTCTTTCAGGCTGAGCGAGATGCCGAAGAGCGCCTGAAAGTTCCCGTAGAAGGCGGAGAGGTCGCGGACGCGCAGCAGGCTCACGAGACGTCGATTCCGAGATAGACGCGCTGGACGGCCGGGCTGGCCATGACCATCTGGGGAGCGCCGTCGATCAGCGTCCGGCCGGCATCGATGGCGACCAGCCGGTCGACCGCGGACCGGAGCGCATGGACGATGTGCTCGATCCAGACGATGGCCAGTCCCTGCTCGCGAAGGCCTCCCACGACGGCGACGAGCGCCTGCACCTCGGGTTCCGTGAGCCCGCCCGCGATCTCGTCCAGCAGCAGCACACGTGGCCGGGTGGCCAGGGCGCGCGCGAGCTCCAGGCGCTTGCGCTCGAGGAGCGTGAGGGCGCCGGCGCGCGCGTTGGCCTTGTCGGCGAGGCCGCTCTGCTCGAGGGCCGACAGGCACGGACGGTACGCATCGCGCTCGTCCCGGCCGCCGCCGTAGGTGGCGCCGACGAGGACGTTCTCGAAGACGCTCATGGCCTCGAACGGGTGCGGAATCTGGTGGGTGCGCCCGATCCCGGCGCGGCAGCGCGCATGCGCGGACATGGCGGTGACGTCCCGGCCGTCGAAGACGACCGTGCCACGGTCGGGACGGAGGTGGCCCGCCATGACGTTGAGCGCGGTCGTCTTGCCGGCGCCGTTCGGTCCGATGATGCCGACGGCTTCTCGCTCGCCTACCGAAAGCGTGAGACCGTCGAGCACGCGAAGCGACCCGAAGGCGAGGCAGACGTCCTGCAGGGCGAGGAGGGGCGTCGGTCTACGCCTGCCTGAGTGGCCGCAGCTTGCCGGCGGTCGGGATGCTCGGCGCGCTGCGGTTGCTGACGATGGTGATGTCGAAGCGGCCGCCCTTGCCGCGCGTCCACTGCCCGCCGACGAGCGGCGTCTTCGTCACGTTCGGCACCGGGCCCCTGGCCCAGCTGATCGGCCCCACCAGCGTGTCGAGGTTCGTCGCCTTGATGGCGGTCACGATGGCGCTCTTGTCATCGACGGTTGCTGCCCGCTTCAGCGTGTCGAGCCCGACCTCGAACAGCGCGTGGACGAAGCCGAGCGGCTGCGTCCACTGCTTCTTGGTCTCGCGCGTGTACTCGGCGGCGAAGCCGGCGGCGGTCGCACCGGTGAGGGACGACTTGAACGGATGCTGCGGCGTCCACCAGACCTCGGTCGACATGCCATCGCCGAGCTCGCCGAGCGCTTCCACCGAGCGCGGGAACAGCAGCGCCTTGCCCACGCTGGCGACCTTGGGCCGGAAACCCTGCTGGGCGGCCTGCTTCCAGAAGGTGGTCCAGTCCGGCGGAATCGGCACGCCGGTCACGATCTCCACCTTCTCGCGCTTGAACGTCGCGATCTGTGCCGAGAAATCGTCGGTGAGATTGGGATACCGACCGGGATCGATCACCTTGTAGCCGGCCTTGGCCAGCGCCGGCGGAAAGCCGCGATCCTTGTCGCCCCAGGCGTTGCCGTCGCCGTCGTTCGGCCAGAGCGCGCCGACCACCTTGCTGGTCTCCACCGAGTTCCACATGTCGATGAAGACGCCGATGATGTCCTCGAGCCCCCAGAAGAAGTGGTAGGTCGACTTGAAGCCGACGTCCGGCTTGCCCCCGCGCGCGAAGAACCACGGCTGCCACGGACACACCGAGGAGATGGCCGGCGTGCCGTTCACCTCGCACTGATCCGACACCGGATTGGTGGTCTCCGGCGTGCTGGCCACCAGCATCAGGTCGACCTTGTCGGACAGGATGAGCCGCGAAGCGACCTCGGCCGCGCGGTTCGGGTCGGACTGGCTGTCGCGGACGAGGATGTCGACGGGGTACGTCGCGCCTTGGATCGTGACGCCCTTGCCGATCGCCTTTCGGACGCCGGCGATAACGAAGGTGTCGGCCTCGCCGAAGCCGGCCAGGGGTCCGGTCTGCGGGCTGACATAGCCGATCTTGAGCGTGCGCGTCCGGCCCTGCCCGCGCGCGGCACCCGGCAGGCTCGTGACGGCGGCGGCGGCAGCGCTGGCGCGGATGAAATGCCGGCGGCTCACGAGCGTGCGCTCGGCCATGCGCATCCTCCTTCGCAGCTAGAACTGCACCGGCGACGGCGGCATCTTGCCGCTGGCGTACAGCGCGGGCAGCTCGGGGGAGGCATTCTCCCAGACGAGGAGCATCGAGCGCTTCGGCGAGAAGCCGCGGTGGCGGATGTCGGCCGGCATGGCGGCGACGTCGCCCGCCTTCATCGTCACCCGCGCCCGCACGGCGCCCGTCTCGCGATCCTCGACCTCCCACTGGATCTCATCGCTGAGCTGCACGAACCACTCCACGCGATCGTTGCCGTGGATCACCGGCAGGACGTACTCCTCGGTCGTCGGGCAGTAGAGGCTCGCCTTGCAGACGGAGACGATCGACGGATTCCAGGTCACGTCCGAGCGCGAGAGATACGCGAACAGGTTGAACGAGACGACGTCGTCCTCGAAGCCGGGCTCGGCCAGCACCTGAGGCTGATCTTGAGGCACGTCGAGGAAGTGACGATTCATCGGGAAGCCGCTCTCGTCCGAGCGCGTCGGCTCGTCGCCGGGAGCGCCGATCATCCGCTTGGCGGTGACGCGATGCCGGGTGATCGCCTCCTTGTTGCTGCCGTTCTTCGGCCCGAACGCGCTGCCGGTCTCTTGCGGGCTCGCAAACGGATCGAAGCCGGCGTTCGTCCAGTCGTCCAGCATGGCCTCGAACACGCGCTGGATCAGCGGCGTCTGGAAGCGTTCGGTGTGATCGAGCTTCGCGCGGCGATAGTGGTCGTTGAACCGGCCGGCGAACAGGTCGACCGAGCCGTAGTGGTTCATCGTCCCCAGCACCTGGTCGAAGTTGACGATGCCGTAGAAGAAGCCCCAGGCGATATCGCGCTGGAGCGCGCGCAGGAAGGCGTCGACCGGCAGCATGTGATGGCCCTTCGGCCACGTCACGTGCGCGAAGTATTCGTCGCGACTGAAGCCGAAGCTTCCGAGGGTGAAGCTCCGGTAGCCGTGCCGGTTGGGCTCGATCGATCCGATCTCGGGGACGGCGTCGGAGCGGCTCATGTCCGTGCCTCCTCTCGGCTCAGGCCTTCGGCCGCGGAGTAGTCTGGCAGATGTCGGCCCAGCGCTCGATGGTATCGGCGCCGGCCAGGGTCTGGAGCAGCACGACGCCGGGCTGGGTCGCGTGGAACTGGTAGGCGGCGCCGACGGGCAGCAGCGTCATGTGGCCGCGGCGCGCGCGGACGACGCCCATCTTCCGACCGGCCGGCGTCCCGACGAGCGCGATCGATCCGCGCGTACCCGCGGGCACCACGCCCGGCTGGTCGAGCTTCAGCAGGCGGATCTCGACCTCGCCATCCATGACGAGCGCGAACTCGTCGTGGCCCGCCGCACGCCAGCCTGAGGTGCCCTCCACGCGGATCGCCTCGATCACGTACTCGATGTTCTTGCCGACGGCCACCTTCTCGAACGGCTTCGCGCGGGAGGCGACCTCGAAGACGTTGGAGAAGACGTAGTTGCGCGCGTCGTCGTTGATGACCTCGACGCCGCCCTTCTCGTAGTGTTTGAGCGAGCCGAATCGTGTGGTGGGCTGACTCATCGCGGTGCCTCCTTTCGGCTCGAATTCGACGCGTCAGTCTACTACAACCTCGCCTCGTCCACGGGCAGGCCGAGCGTGTGGCGCCCCACCAGCTCGTAGTGCGCCAGCCGACCTTGCAGGTGTTGCGTGATCACGTGGATGTCCTGGAAGTGGCGCTGGATCGGGTGCCCGTCGTAGGCGGCCGTCACGCCGGCCGCATTGTAGAGCGTATCGATCACCTGCGCGGCCAGGCGGATGCCGTGCGTCGTCGCCAGCCTCAGCGTCGCCCGCTGATCGAGCGTGAGCGTACCGGCGGACGCCACCGTGGCCCAGACGTCACGGACCGTCTCCATCAGGAACGCGCGACCGGAGCGCACGGCGGCCTCCGCCTGACCGACCTGTACTTGCACCATCGACTGGTCGCGGAGCACCGCCTGCATCGCGCGCGGTGTCTTCGAGCCGGCCAGCTCGAAGAACGTCTCGAGGCACGTGCGGGCCATGCCGAGCGCCACCGCGGCGTCGCCGGAGGCGAAGCAGAGCGTGCGCGGGATCTTGTACAGCGGACCGGGCTCGCGCAGCGGCGCCGTCGCCGAGAGGACCGTGCGCTCGGCCGGCACGAAGACGTCGTGGACGGCGAAGTGATGCGTGCCCGTCCCGCGCATGCCGCGGACGTTCCACGTGTCGAGCAGCTCGGCCTCGGCGACCGGCACGAACAGGTAGCGGGTCTCCGGCTGTCCGTTGTCGAGCCGGACCTGTCCGTTCTCGACGATCTGCGCGTGCGGCGCGACCCACGCCGCATGGCGACAGCCAGTGCTGAAGCCCTGCCGCCCCGTCACGCGGTAGCCGCCGGGAACGACGAAGGCCTGCGCGCTCGGCGCCGGCGTGTTGGCGACCACGCTACGCGGCGTCTCGATCCAGATCGTGCGCGCGACGTCGCGGGGCATCCGCGCCGCATAGGTGGCGAAGATCGCGCCCTGGTTGACGATCCAGCCGGTGCTGGCGTCCGCCTTGCCGAGCTCCTCGATGACCTGCACGTACGTCGGCAAGTCGATCTCGGCGCCGCCGATGGCGCGCGGCAGCGCGAGATGGAAGAGCCCGGCGTCGGCCAGTGCCTCGAACAGCGGCCGCGGCAGCTCGCGCGCCGCCTCGATCTCGTCCGCCGACGCGCGGATCATCGGCTGGAGCTTGCGCGCTGCCTCGAGGTGTTGTCCGGGCTGCATGTCGGCCGAACATAACAACGTTCGCGGGGTTTTCAAAGCGGCCGGACGTGCGAGCGCCTCGGGCACCGGGTGGCGCCGAGGCGCTCGTTCGTATCGTCGAGGCGCGAGCTACTTTCTCTTCGCGTCGACCGTCAGCCTCCCGCCCAACGTGATCTCGAACTTGACGGTCGGAAAGCCGACGGAGAACTCGTTCGGACCGACGGGCACGGGACCCGTGGCGCCGAGATAGAGCGGCGTCTGACTCTCGTCGCCCGGCCAGACGAACGGCAGATAGAAGACGCCGGTGAACGGGTAGCGGTCCCGGCCCACCTTCAGCTCACCGACCACGGTGCCGTACGGCACACCGTAGACAAGCGCCGGCGAGAAGTCCATCGCTCCCGCGAAGTCTCCCTTCAGGATCTCGTATTCCGGCGCGTCGACATCGTTGTCGCCATGGAGCACGGTGCTCCACTTCCCCTTGAAGGTGCCGAGGCCGCTCACGACCTCGATGTCGTCGGAGCCGGTGGCGTTGATGACGCACGCCACGGGGAGCGGACACAGCGGGCTGCCCGCAGCGGCGGTACCCGTCAGCGCCGACGTCGCCTGCCGGCGGAGCGTCGACGCTCTCAGGGTCTTGAGCTTCATGTTCTCCGTGACCTCGTACAGGGTCACATCCGCGGCGAACGCGCTCACCGCGGGTCCGAACATGGCGAAGCTCATCACTGCGCACGCGGCCACGAGAAATCTGCGGATCATGGGTTTCCGTCTCCTCGTCGAAACTGCGACGAAAAGGCGCTCACCCCGCCCCATTGGCGGCACTGCCGAGACCTCGAAGCGTGCAAGAGCAAGCCGGGCGCCAGATCCCGCCACCTCCCGTAAATAGCCGGCCGTACAACGTTTTACGGTCGTGGTCTCGCCCGCACCATGGCCGGAACTGGACGAATGTTGATCGATCGTGAGCCCGCCGGCGGATCGAGACGAGCCAGCCGGCGCGATTGCCAAGCGCGCGCGCTTGGGCGATAAGGGTGGGCACTTTGGACATCATCCTGCAGCTCGTGCTCAACGGCCTGGCCGTCGGCTGCATCTACGGTCTGGTGGCGCTGGGCTTCGTGCTGATCTACAAGGCGACCGAGCTGGTGAACTTCGCCCAGGGCGACCTGCTGATGCTCGGCGCGTTCACCTGCTACATGTTCGTCGTCTGGTACGGCATCGGTTACTGGGCCTCGTTCGCGCTGGCCATCGCCGCCGTCGCGCTCTTCGGCGCTGTGCTGGACGCGGGCATCCTGCGCCGCGTGATCGGTCAGCCGCAGTTCGCGGTGGTGATGCTCACCATCGGGCTCGGCGCGATCTTCCGCAGCTTCGCCTCCATGACGTGGGGGTCGGAGATCTACACGCTGCCGACGCCGTTCAGCGCGAAGGCGACGCGCCTCGGCGGCGTCACCGTCAGCCACGAGTACGTCTCGATCATCGTCGGCACCGTCGTGCTGTGCGCCGCGCTGTACGCGTTCTTCACCTACACGAAGGTGGGAGTGGCCATGCAGGCCGCGTCGCAGAACCAGCTGGCCGCGTACTACATGGGCATTCCGGTGAAGCGGATGTTCTCGCTCGTCTGGGCCATCTCGGCGGGCGTGGCCGCGATCGCCGGCGTCCTGCTGGCGCCGGTGTCGCTCATCGACATCAACCTCGGCTTCATCGGGCTCAAGGCGTTCGCGGCCGCCGTGCTGGGCGGCTTCGGCTCCATCCCGGGCGCCCTCGTGGGCGGGCTGACGATCGGGCTCATCGAGCTGTTCGCGGGCGCCTATCTTCCACACGGCTTCAAGGACGTGGCCGCCTACGTGGTCCTGCTGATCGTGCTCGCCGTGCGCCCCCAGGGCATCTTCGGCACCGTCGGCCGCAAGAAGGTCTGAGGCGGGGATGCGATTTCTCTTCAAGACGTCGTATGCCCAGGAGCTCGGGCTCTTTCGCGACAACGTCCAGCGGAACTGGTACGTCGTTCTCCTCGCCGCGCTGCTCGTCCTGCCGCGCGTGCTGCCCGACTACACGAGCGACATCAGTCTCGTCTTCATCTACGGCCTCGGCGGGCTGTCGCTCATGGTGCTCGCCGGCTACACAGGCCTGGTGAGCCTCGGCCACGCCGCCTTCCTCGGCATCGGCGCCTATTCGCACGTCTACTTCGTCCACGACCTCGGGCTGCCGTGGGTCGTCTCGCTGGCGCTGGCATGCGTGGTCACGGCGGCGGTCGGCGTGCTCGTCGGTCTCCCGGCGCTGCGGATGACGGGCGTCTACCTCACGATCGCCACGCTCGCCTTCGCCCTGATCATCCAGGAAGTCTTCTCGCGGTGGGACCGCGTCACCGGCGGCCTCAAGGGCAAGCCCGTCGACAAACCGGTCGTGTTCGGCGTGTCCTTCGCGAGCGACCTCGCCTTCTACTTTCTCTGCCTGGCCATCCTCATGGGCGGGCTCTGGCTGACGGCGAACCTGCTGCGGGCGCCCACGGGCCGGGCGTGGGTCGCCATCCGCGACAGCGAGATCGCCGCCCAGTCGATGGGCGTCAACCTCGCCGTCGGGAAGACGATGGCGTTCGCGTACTCGGCGGCCCTCATGGGGGTCGCCGGCGCACTCTTCGCCCACAAGATCGGCTTCCTGGCGCCGGACATCTTCAGCGTCCTGTTCTCCATCCAGTTGCTCCTGATGGTCGTCGTCGGTGGCCTCGGCAGCCTGCACGGCGCGATGTTCGGCGCCGTCTTCGTCGCCATCCTGCCCGTCGTCATCTCGCAGGCCCGCGACGCGGTGCCGGCGTTCGTGGCGGCGGCGCTGGCGCCGCTCGGCAAGGGCGTGGCCGGCAGCACGTTCCTCGTCGTCGATCGCTTCGTGAAGCAGCCCGGGCTCGAGCCCGGGCTCTTCGGGCTCATTCTCGTCCTCTTCATCCTGTTCGAGCCGCTCGGCATCTACGGCCGGTGGGCGAAGATCAAGCTCTACTTCGCGCTCTTTCCGCTCTACAAGCGCGCGACGTTCCGGCGGCAGAAGGCGTACATGCGCTCGGAGCGGCTTCGATGACGTTCTTGAAAGCCGACGGGCTGGCCATCAACTTCGGCGGCATCGCCGCCCTGGCCGGGGTGAGCTTCGAGGTGCAGCCCGGCGAGGTGATGACCATCATCGGCCCGAACGGCGCCGGCAAGACGACGATCTTCAACCTCGTCTCGCGCATCTACGAGCCCTCGCGGGGGCGCCTCGTCTTCTGCGACGAGGACATCACCGGCGTCCCCGCCCACGACATCGCCCGGCGTGGCATCGCGCGCACGTTCCAGAACATCGAGCTCTTCGAGCACGCCACCGTGCTGCAGAACCTGTTGCTGGGGCGGCACGCCCACAGGCGCTCGCGGTTCGTGGAGGAGCTGCTCTTCCTGCCGCGCGTGCGGGCGCTCGAGGTCGCGCATCGTGAAGCCGCCGAGAAGGTCATCGACTTCCTCGATCTGCAGCCATACCGCGACAGCCTGGTGGTCAACCTTCCGTATGGAGTCCGCAAGGTGGTCGAGATGGGCCGGGCCCTCTGCACGGAGCCGAAGCTGATCCTGCTCGACGAGCCCTCGTCGGGACTCAGCGTCGAGGAACGCGAAGACATGGCGTTCTGGATCCAGGATATCCGGACGCTGCTCGGGATCACCGTGCTGATGGTGGAGCACGACATGAGCCTGGTGAGCGCCGTCTCCGACCGCGTGGTGGCCCTCAACTACGGCCGCGTGATCGCCGTCGGCACACCGCGCGAGGTGCAGGAGCACCCCGACGTGGTGAAGGCGTACCTGGGAGGCTGACGGGTGGCCGAGCCGCTGCTGCGCGTGCGTAATCTCGAGACCTACTACGGCCCCATCATGGCGATCCGGGGCGTGAGCTTCGACGTGCCGCGCGGAGGGATCGTGACGCTCCTCGGCGCCAACGGCGCCGGCAAGACGACCGTGCTCAAGACCGTCTCCGGCGTCATGGACCCGCAGAAAGGCACCGTCACCTTCGACGGCCGGGAGATCCACGGGTTCGATCCCGACCGTGTGGCCCGGCTCGGCCTGAGCCACGTCCCCGAGGGGCGCGAGATCTTCCCGTTCCTCACGGTGGCCGACAATCTGCGGATGGGCGCGTTCACGCGCCCCGATGGCGAAGAGGTCGCGGGCGACCTCGAGACAGTGTACGGCTATTTCCCGGTGCTGCGGACGCGCGCCCAGCAGCGCGCGGGATCGCTCTCGGGAGGCGAGCAGCAGATGCTCGCCATCAGCCGCGCGCTCATGGCGCGGCCGAAGCTGATGCTGCTCGACGAGCCGTCGCTCGGCCTCGCGCCCCGGCTGGTCAAGGAGATCTTCGACATCATCGTGCGCATCAACCGGGAGCAGGCGGTCACCGTGCTGCTCGTGGAGCAGAACGCCAACATGGCCCTCCACGTCGCCGACTACGGCTACGTGCTGGAAGTCGGACGGATCGTCATGGAAGATACGTGTGCTCGGCTGCTGGAGAAGGAAGACATCAAGGAGTTCTATCTCGGCATGAAGGAGCAGAGCGTGCGCGGCACCCGGCGCTGGAAGCGGAAGAAGACCTGGCGATGACGGCCGGCTGGACCGTGCACGGGCAGGACACCCTGCCGCGCCTGTTCCGGCACGTCGTCGCCGAGCGCGGCGACGCGGTCGCCATGCGCGAGAAGGACCTGGGCGTCTGGCGCTCCGTCACCTGGCGCCAATACGGCGAGCGGGCGCGCCGGGCCGGGCTCGGGCTGGTGGCGCTCGGACTTCGTCCCCGGGACGTCGTGTCGATCATCGCCGACAACGGGCCGGAGTGGCTCTACACGGACCTCGGCACGCTGTCGGCGGGCGGCGTGACGAACGGCATCTACACCACCGACTCCCCGCGGCAGGTCGAGTACATCGTCAACGACAGTGGCACCCGGTTCTTCTTCGCGGGCGACGACGAGCAGCTGGACAAGATCCTCGAGGTGCGGACCCGGTGCCCCGGGCTGCTGAAGATCATCGTGTTCGAGCTCGAGGGGCTGCACGGCTTCACGGACGACCAGGTGATGTCGTTCGACGAGCTCCTCGACCTGGGCGCGCGCTACGACCGCGACCATCCGGAGGCCTGGAACCGGCTGGTCGAGATCGCCGCGCCCGAGGACCTCGCCATCCTCGTCTACACGTCGGGGACGACGGGACCGCCGAAGGGCGCCATGCTCAGCCACCGGAACATCCTGTTCCAGCTCGGCTTCGCCGATTTCATCGCCGAGCCGCGCGCCGGCGACCAGCAGCTGTCCTTCCTGCCGCTCTCGCACGTCGCCGAGCGCACCTTCACCGTGTTCTATCCGCTGCGCACCGGCGCCACCGTGAACTTCGCCGAGTCGATCGACACCGTGCCCGACAACATCCGCGAGGTGGCGCCGGCGGTGTTCTTCGCCGTGCCCCGGATCTGGGAGAAGTTCTACTCCGGTGTCGCGCTGCGCATGCGCGAGGCCACCCGGCCCGGCCGGCTGGCCTATGGCTGGGCGCTCGGCGTCGGCATGCGGATGGCCGAGTGCCGGATCGAGGGTCGCCGGCCCTCTCCGCCGCTGCGCCTGCTCTACCGGCTGGCCGATCTCATCGCGCTCGACAACGTCAAGCGCTCCATCGGGTTGCATCGCGTCCGTGGCGCCGCCACCGGTGCGGCGCCCATCGCGCCCGAGCTGATCAAGTGGTTCATGGCGCTCGGCGTCGACATGCGCGAGGTGTACGGGCAGACCGAGAACTGCGGTCTCGCCACCGCCATGCCGGCCGATCGCATCAAGCTCGGCACCGTCGGCGTCGCGCGCCCGGACACCGAGGTGCGGCTGTCGCCGCAGGGCGAGATCCTGCTGCGTGGCCCGCACGTCTTCATGGGCTACTACAGGAATCCCGAGCGGACGGCCCAGACCATCGTCGACGGCTGGCTGCACACGGGCGACGTCGGCCGGCTCGACAGCGACGGCTTTCTCACCATCACCGACCGCATGAAGGACATCATCATCACGGCCGGCGGCAAGAACATCACGCCGTCGGAGATCGAGAACCAGCTGAAGTTCTCGCCGTACATTTCCGACGCGGTCGTCATCGGCGATCAGCGCAAGTTTCTCTCCTGCCTGGTGATGATCGACCACGAGACGGTGGCGCAGTTCGCCCAGGAACGGAGCGTCCCCTTCACCAACTTCGCGTCGCTGTGTCGCGCGAAGGAGGTGCACGACCTCATCTGGGCCGAGATCGAGCGGGTGAACAAGCAGTTCGCCCGGGTGGAGACGATCAAGAAATTCCACCTCATCAGCGAGCTGCTCACCGCCGAGGACGAGGAGCTCACGCCGACCATGAAGCTGAAGCGGGCGTTCGTGAACCGCAAGTACAAGGACGCGATCGAGGCGATGTACGACGAAAGGAGCGGGCGATGAAGAGGTACGCGACAGTGGGGGTAACCGTCATGGCGGTGGCGCTGGCGGCCGTCGCGCTGGCCCAGAGCGAGAACCGCGGCGTCAGCAAGACCGAGATCGTGCTGGGCATGCACACGGATCTCTCGGGGCCGGCGGCCACCTACGGTGTCTCGTCGTCCAACGCCGTGAAGATGCGGTTCGACGAGGCGAACGACAAGGGCGGTATCCACGGGCGCAAGATCCGCCTGGTGATCGAGGACACCCAGTACCAGGTGCCGCGGGCCGTGCAGGCCGGCGCCAAGCTCATCAACCGCGACCGCATCTTCGCGATGGTGGCCCCGCTCGGCACGCCCATGAACAACGCCCTGTTCAAGGACCAGCTCGACGCCGGCGTGCCGAACCTCTTCCCGCTGTCGGCGGCACGCTCGATGTACGAGCCGTTTCACCGCCTGAAGTTCTACGGCGCCGCTTCCTACGTCGACCAGATGCGCGCCGGCGTGCAGTATTTCGTCAGCAAGAAGGGCAAGAAGGCGCTGTGCGCGATGTACCAGGACACCGACTTCGGCAAGGAGGTCCTCGACGGCATCCAGATGCAGGCCGACAAACTGAAGATCAAGATCGTCGAGACGGTCACGCACAAGCCCACCGATCAGGACTTCACGGCACAGATCACCCGCCTGAAGGGGGCCGGCTGTGACCTGATCGCGCTCGGGACCATCGTCCGCGACTCGATCGTGCCATACGCGACCGCGCGCAAGATCGGCTGGACGGACGTCGATTTCCTCGGCTCGGCCGCCACCTATGACCTCTTCGTGGCCGCCGCGCAGGGCGGAGTGACCGAAGGTCTCTACGCCATGGGCCTCACCGACATGCCCTACCGCGACACGCTCGCCGCGCCCGCGCAGGCATGGTTCGATCGCTACAAGGAGCGCTACAAGGGCGATCCGAACATCGGCGCCATCTACGGTCACGTGGCCGCCGATCTGACCGTGGTCGGCCTCGAGAAGGCCGGACCCGACCTGAACCTGAACACCTTCGTCCGCGGCCTGGAGTCGATCCGCGGCTACCGCGACATCTTCAACGGGCCCGAGGCGAACTTCGGACCCGACAAGCACCAGGGCGCCAACTCGTCGTTCCTCGCCGTCGTCAAGGGCGGCCGGTGGGTGCGCGTGACCGAGCCGCTGAGCTTCTGATGTCGCCGCCGTCCGCCGGCGCGTGCCGGCGGGACGGCGCGGATCACGATGCTGCCCGTTCTCGATACGCCGCGCCTGCACCTGCGCCTGCCGTCGCTCGACGACGTCGATGGCATCGCGGCGTACGCTGGCGATCCCGAAGTGAGCCGATATGTGTCGTGGCCTCGTCACCGCTCGCGGGCGGACGCGGAGGCGTTCCTCCGCTACGCGATCGCCGCCGTCGAGCAGGGGCGCGAGTGCAACTGGGTCATCGTCGAGCGTTCGTCGGCACGCGTGGCCGGAACCATCGGCCTCCGGCTACAGGGCCACCGCGTCGAGCTCGGCTACACGCTCGCGCGCGCATACTGGGGTCGCGGCTTCGCGACCGAGGCGGGCGGCGCCGTCGTCGCGTGGGCGCTCAGCCGGCCCGAGGTCCACCGCGTGTGGGCCGTGTGCGACGTCGACAACGTGGCCTCGGCGCGCGTGCTCGAGAAGCTCGGGCTGCGCCGCGAGGGACGTCTCGCAGCGTGGGCCATCATGCCGAACCTCGGGGGCACGCCGCGTGACTGCTGGTGCTATGCGCGCGTCAAACAGGACGACGCGTTGTGATTTCGACAATTCAGGTCGGTCAGAACACGTGCACGCCTCCGTCCGTCGAATGGACGGGGGTGGACATGACGCACGATGAGGAGCGGCTCGAGCGATATCTCGAATGGCGGCGCGCCGAGCGACGTGATCGAGCGGCGCGCCGGCGGCGTCTGGTCGGATATGCGGCGGCGCCGGCACTCTGCGTGATCGCCGTCGGAATCGCCGCGTGGTTCGGACGAACGTCCAGCCAGCCCGCCACGACGGCCACGGTCACCGCTCCTCGGCCGCCGCTGGCGCCCCCGCCGATCGTGGAGCTTCCCAACAGACCCGCGCCTGTGCTACCTCGGCCCGACGCGCCGGCCAGGATGCAGGGTCGATCGCGACCGGCGCCATCGAACGGCACGCGGCCACGCCCGCCCATTACGGCGCCGCCGCCGGCGCCGGCCGAGCGTGACGCCGACTCGCCCGATCTCTCGGCCTCGGTCGCGCCGCTTCCCGCCTCGCCGAGCGCAATCGAGACGCCGTCCGTGCCGGCTGGTCCACCGCCTCCGACGACGACGGCGCCGGCGGGCGGCGCGGTTGCCGTGGCGCCTCCGACGGTTCGCGAGCGCGTCGCCGACTGGGCGAACGGCGAGGTCGAGGAGTTCCGCGCCGGCGTGAAACGCGAGGTCAAGGAGCTCCGCTCGGGATACGAGAAGGTTCGCGACTTCTTCAAACGGTGACCGGCGGCGCAGCGCGCGCTTGCCGACGACGCCACCACGCCGGTATGCTCGATGTCGATGTCCTCCGCGCGGTGGCGATCGATCCGGCTGTCACGCCGTAGCGCCGCCGTCATTGTCGCCCTTCTCCTCGCCACCGTCTTCGGCATCCTCGCGCACGAAGCGACGGAGCGCGAGCTGCTGCCGGGCGACCAGACGACGCGCGAGAGCCTCCAGGCCCGGCGACAACCGGAGCTCGAAAGCTCGATGCGTGCGCTCTCCGTGCTGGGCGGTGGTCAGGTGCTCATCCCTCTGAACGTGCTGGTCGCCTGGGTCCTCTGGCGGCGGCGCCACCGAAACGTGCTGCTGATCCCGACGCTGACGCTGGGCGCTGTCGCCACGGAGACGCTTCTCAAGTGGCTCGTTCACCGCCCGCGTCCAAAGGACGTCGGCTATGGATTTCCGAGCGGACACGTCATGATCTCGATCGTCTTTTTCGGCCTGGTCCTGTACCTCTTGTGGCAGGCGCGAGGAGGCGATGCCGTGGCGTGGCTGGCCACCGCCGTGGGCGTCGTCGCCGTCTCGGCCATCGGCGTGAGCCGGATGTACCTGAATGCCCACTGGCTGTCGGACGTGCTCGGCGCCGCCGCCGGCGGCCTCGCGTTTCTCATCTTCGCCGTGCTGCGCCTCGGCCCGCAGCTGTGCGCGCGAGAGACGAGCCACGAATCGCCGCCCGTCGTCCTCGCGCGGCCGGCGGCGCGCGTGCGATGGCTGGTTCCGCTCGGCGCCGTCGTGCTCGCGCTGGTCGACGTCGGGGCGCGCACCTTGACCAACAACGACGAGGCCCGATTCCCCGTGCTCGCGCAGTTCATCCTCGGCGGCGGCGACTGGCTGGTGCCGTCGCTGAACGGCGTTCCGTACGTGAACAAGCCCCCGCTACTGGCCTGGGCCATCGCCGCGGCGTCGTGGCCGATCGGCCACGTGACGCAACTCACCGCCGTGATCCCGTCCGTGCTCGCCGGCTTGGTCACCGTGTTCGTCGTCTATCGACTTGGTCGAGAGCTGTGGAACCCGACGACGGGACGGTACGCGGCGGCGGTGGCCGCCACCACCCAGGGACTCTTCGTCCATTCCCGCGTTCCGATGCCGGACATGATGCTGACGGCCTTTGGCGCGCTCAGCCTCTGGGCGCTGCACCGCATGCGACGTCGCCAGCCCGGCCTGGCGTGGCTCGGCTTCTATGCCGCAGTCGGCGCCGGGTTCTGGACCAAAGGTCCCGCTGGCCTGATGCCCGTCGGTGTCGCGCTCGGCTACGCACTGCTGCGGCGGCGCGTCGACCCGATCGGCTGGCTGCGGCTCGGACCCGGCGTCCTCGTGCTGGGCATGCTGCTGGCGCCATGGACGCTCGCCGCGTCACTGCGCGAGGCCGAGGCCGTGCAGCGGACGGTGGCCGTCGACTACGTGCTCTGGTACGTGCCGCAGCACCTGTCTATCGTGACGCTGCTGACGCCGATCGAGCATCTGCTCGGCGTCATGGTGCCGTGGGCGTGGCTGGCGCCATTCGCGCTCTACGATGCGTGGCGGATCCGACGCGGGAAAGGCGCCGAGCGCGAGGCGGTCGTGCTGGTGCTGGTGTGGATCGTCGCCGTGTTCGCGCTGCTGGCGCTCTCGCAGCAGCAGCGCGTTCGCTACTACGTTCCCCTCGTGCCGCCCGTGTCGCTGCTGCTCGGCTGGTGGCTCGGGACGGCGGTGGTGCAGCGGAGAACGGTTTCGCTCTGGCCTTTCCGCTGGACCGCCGCGCTGCTCGGCACCGGCGCCGTCATCGCCCTCGTGTGGTCGGCCGCACAGGGACGCTTGCTCCGGGATGCGTGGGCGCTGCTGCCGAACTCGATGGGGCAGGCGGCACTGGTGATCGTCGCCGGAGCCACGGTGATCATCGCGATGGAGCTCGGTCTGCGCACTCAGCGTGTCGGGCGCGCCGTTCCGGTCGCCGTGGTGGGCGCCGCTGTGTTCGTGGCGGCGCTGAATCACGCCGAGCAGCTGCAACGCAATGCGGCCGCCGATTTTCCCGCGGTGGTCCGGCTCGCCGCCCCGATGCGCGCCGCCGGCCAGCGCATCGCGACGGCCGGCATCCCGGCGCTGCCCGTCGCCTTCTATCTGGGCGAGCCTGTGACCGAGCTCGCCCCTGGCCGGCTCGCCCGCGACGGCTGGGCCGAGCCCGGAACGATCGTGATGATCGCCGATTCCGTGGTCCTCGACGGGGATGCCGCCTCGATCGGCGCGGTGGGCCGCGCGAGCCTCGGACGGCAGCACGTCGTGATCGGGCGGGTGACGGGACCGCTTGCTCCATTGCCGGTGACGGTGCCCAGCGCAGCCGCCTCACGCTCCGTTGCGCGCACGTCCCACCACGTGCGGCACATCGCGTTCGAGGCGCTCTGCCTCGTCATCGCCCTCGGCGCGGTGGTCGGCCGCACGTATGCGGTCCGGTACGGCAGGGGCACGACGGCGGCCTATGCGGCGGAGGCGACGATCATTCTCGCGCTCGCAAGCTTCCCGGCTCACGTGTGGATCTTCGTCGCGGGCCTCGTCGGGGCCGCGTCGTACGCGTATCTCCGCTGGCGCCGGCTCGCGCTTCCCGATTCGCCGCACGTGTGGGCGGCGGTGCTGCTGATGCTGGCGTTGCCGCTCGACATCCTCGAGGACGTGCTGCAGGGGGACCCGGTCACCGTGGATTCCGTCTGGCTGATGAGCGCCCTGCTCGGCGTCGTGCTACTGACCTGGCGCCGTCTGCGCCCGGCGACGGCCTAACGGCTACTTCCGCTTCAAATCCTCACGCGGTTGGCCGCGACCCACGGCCGGCCATCAGACGCACGCGATCGCGTACACGTCGAGCACGCCGGGCGGCAGCCGGTCCTCGCGCCAGCCGCGGCCGCCGTCCTCCGTGCCGAACACCTGCCCCGTGCGGCTCACGCAGTAGGCACGATCGGGATCGCGCGGATGCAGCGCCAGCGCCATCATCGTGCTCTCCGCCTTCACGCCGCGATCGAAGCGCGCCCATGTCTCGCCGAGATCGCGGCTGCGATACATCGAGCCATCCTCGCTCCGTGCGGCCGGGCTGAGGCACGCGTAGAGCGTGCGCGGATCGTGCGGGGACACGCGGATGTCGCGGCCGTATGTGAGCGGCGAGAAGCGGCCGACCTCCATGTCCTGCCAGCTCCGCCCGCCGTCGGCGCTGCGAAAGAGTCCCATGCGCAGCGCGAGGAAGACGGTGCCGGGCTGGGCGGCGCTGACGCCGAGCGCGTGGACATCGAGCATACCCTCGATCTCGGTGTCGCTGACGATCCGGCTCTTGAGGTGCGGCAGCTCGGCCAGCTTCACGAGGTCGGCGCTGCAATCGGTCCACGTGGCGCCGCCGTCATCGCTCCGCATGACACCGCCCACCTCGATGGCCGCCCACAGCGTCTCCGGGCGCGAGGGGTCCACGGCCAGCCGCATCACACGGCAGGCGAAGGGCATTTTCACGCGCTCGGGCTGAACGGCGTTCGGCAACCGGCGCCAGGTATCGCCGCCGTCGTCGCTGCGAAACACCCCGAGCGGCGAGGTGCCGGCGTAGAGCCGCTCGGAATCGCCGGGGTGAACGAGGATCGACCAGACTTGAAGGCCCGACTCCGGAAAGGCCAGACGCTCCCAGCGGTCACCGCCGTCGGTGCTGCGAAACGGGCCGTCCTGCGTTCCGATGTAGATGGTCTCGGGACGGTCGGGGTGGGCGGTGATGGCCATCACCTGGACCCGCTCCGGCAGCCCGCTGGTGAGCGGCTCCCAGGCGCCGTCGTCCACGCGACGAAAGATGCCGCTACGGCTGCCGCCCGTGAACTGCCCGGCCCCGACGAAGACGCGCGATGCACTGGTCATGAGCTGGCTCCTACTAGTCTGAGCGGAGAGGAAGGTGCGAGAAGTGCACGGAACGATGCCGCCGGCCGGACGCAAAGTCAAGAGGTATGATCGCGGCATGAACGATCTGCTGCTCCGCGGCGCGCGCGTCGACGGCCGGCGCGTCGACATCGCGGTCCGGGATGGCCGCATCGATCGCATCGGCGGCGCGATCGCTTCCGCCGGCGGCGAGACGCTCGACGTTGGCGACCGTCTCGTCCTGCCGGGCTTCGTCGAGACGCACATCCATCCCGACAAGGCGTTCATCGCCGACCGCACCGAGGGTCTTCGCGCGGGCGGGCCGACCGCGCAGGCGCTGGTGGCCGCGCTGAAGAAGTCCTTCACGGTGGAGGACGTGTATCGCCGCGCCCGCCGCGTGCTCGACCTGGCCGTGCGCCATGGCTGCACGGCCATGCGGGCGCACGTCGAGATCGACGCGCTGGTGGAGCTGCGCGCGGTGGAGGCGATGCGCCGGCTGCAGGCCGACTTCGCCGGCATCCTCGACCTCGAGCTGATCGCCTTCGCCCAGGAAGGCATCTTCCACGACGAAGTCACCCGGAACCTGCTCCGCGAGGCGCTCAAGGCCGGGCTGCGCACGCTGGGCGGGTGCCCCTACATGGACCGAGACCAGCGCGCACACATCGACTGGTTCTTCGAGACCGCGCAGGCATTCGGGGTGCCGCTCGACTTTCACGCCGACTCCGCCGATGATCCGGCCCTGCTGACGGCCGACTACATCGCCGAGCAGACGATCGCGCGCGGCATGCACGGCCGCGTCTCGCTGGGCCACCTCTGCATGCTCGACGTGCTCGAGGCGGACCACCGGGCGCGCGTCGTCGATCGGCTGCGCGAGGCCCGCATTCACGTCATCAGCTTGCCGGCCACCGAGCTGCACATGAAGGGGCGCACCGATGCCCGGCGGACGTGGCGCGGCATCACCCGTCTCGGCGAGCTGCGGGCGGCCGGCATCAACGTCGCCATCTCGACCAACAACATCGCCAACCCGTTCACGCCCTACGGCCATCCCGATCTCCTGCGGCAAGCGCTGATCACGGCGATGTCGGCGCATCTCGGCAACCTCGACCAGCTCGCGTGGCTGCCGGAGCTCTTCACCACCAACGCCGCCCGCGCGATCGGCCTCACGGACTACGGCCTCGCCGAAGGCTGTCGCGCGGATCTGGTCGTGCTCGACGCGGCCGACGCCGCGCAGGCGATCACCGAGCAGGCCGAGAAGCTCTACGTCATCAAGGGCGGGCGCGTGGTCGCCCGCAACACGCGCACCAGTGAGCTCGTCCGCGGGCGATCCGAGTGACGCCCGCCTCTGCCGGCGTCGCTTCCTGGCGCTGATGGCGGCGTCGGCCGCCGCCGGCGGCGCGAGTGGCGCGCGTGGCGGTCCCATTCTCCGGGCCATTCCGAGCTCGAAGGAGACGCTGCCCGTGATCGGGCTCGGCACGTGGCAGACGTTCGACGTCGGCGCCGGCGCGGCGCGCGAGCCGCTGCGCCGGGTGCTGCGACGCTTCGTGGAGCTGGGCGGGCGCGTCGTCGACTCCTCGCCGATGTACGGTCGCGCCGAGACCGTCGTCGGCGAGCTGGCCGCCGAGCTCGGTCTGCGCGACAACCTCTTCGTCGCCACCAAAGTCTGGACGAGCGGGCGCGACGCGGGCGTGGCGCAGATGAACGAATCCGTGCGGCGGTTGCGGGCGGGCCGTCTCGACTTGATGCAGGTCCACAACCTCGTCGACTGGCGGACACATCTCCGGACGCTCGCGGAGTGGAAGCGCGCCGGGCGCGTGCGCTACGTCGGCGTGACCCACTACACGGCCGGCGCCTACGCCGAGCTGGAGCAGGTCATGAAGAGCGAGCCGCTCGACTTCGTCCAGCTCAACTACTCTCCGATCGAGCGCGAGGCCGATCGCCGCCTGCTGCCGCTGGCCGCCGACCACGGTGTCGCCGTTGTCGTCAACCGTCCGTTCGCCGAGGGCGCCCTCTTTCGCCGCGTCCGGGGTCAGCCGCTGCCGCCGTGGGCCGGCGAGATCGGATGCCGGAGCTGGGCGCAGCTCTTCCTCAAGTGGATCGCCGCGCATCCCGCGGTCACGTGCGTCATCCCGGCCACCAGCCGTCTCGAGCATCTCGAGGACAACATGGAGGCCGGCGTGAGGCCGCTGCCCGAGGGCGCGGGGCGGGACCGGATCGCGGCGCTCGTCCGCTAGGTCGGCAGCCCGAACAGCGACGTGATGCGCTGTGACCGCGTCACCGCGGCCATCGCGTCGTCGGCCGGTCGCCGCTCGAAGCGCGCGGCGGCGTCGAGCACCTTCGGCAGCAGCGCCAGATCACCGACGGTGTTGAGGTGGATCCCGGGGAGACCGAGCGCCCAGTGCACGGCGCGATCGATGTCCTCCTGGGCCTCCAGCGGCTGATACCACGTCGTGTGCGTGCGCTCGGTGGTGGCCCACGGACCGCGCGCGATCGTCTTGATGACCTGCACGGCCACGTCGCGCGCGCGGCAGACGTCGAGTAATTCGTCGAAGGCCGCGCGGTAGCGCACGTCCTGCGCCATGAAGAAGTTATAGGGCAGCAGCACCGAGTCGAAGTCGAAGCGCGCCAGGCTCCGGCGATGCATCGCCGCGATCGTCCAGCCATGGCCGGTGACGCCGATGAAGCGCACCAGCCCCTCCTCGCGCGCGCGCACGGCCGCCTCCAGCGCCCCGCCCGGCCCCATCGCCTGATCCCAGTCGTCGGGATGCGCGAGCGAGTGGAGCTGGATCAGGTCGACGCGGTCGACCCGCAGCCGCTCCAGCGAGCGGTGGATGTCCTCGCGCGCCTCGCGCGCCGTGCGCGACCCCGTCTTGGTGGCGAGGAAGAAGTCGCGGCGATGACGCGGCATCCAGGCGCCGATGCGGAGCTCCGAATCCCCGTAGCGTGCCGCAGTGTCGAGATGATTGACGCCGTAGGGCAGCAACAGCTCGAGCGCCCGATCGGCCTCGGCCTGGCTGACGCGCGCGAGCGCGGCGCCGCCGAACAGGGTCACGCTGCTGGCGTGGCCGGTGCGCCCGAACGGCCGCCGCTCGATCACGACATCACCCAGCCGCCGTTGACCTGGACGACCTGGCCCGTGAGGTAGCCCGCCGCCTCGTCGACCAGGCAGAGCGCGGCGTAGGCGACGTCGTCGAGACTGCCCAGATGTCGCACCGGAAGCTCCTTGGTCCGCCGCGCGCGGTACTCCGGCGTCATCACGGCGCGGCTCATGTCGGTGTCGATGCCGCCGGGGGCAATGGCGTTGACGGTGATCCCATGCTCTCCGACCTCGTGGGCCACGGCCCGCGTGAAGGCCTCGATGGCGCCCTTGGTCGCGGCATAGGCGGCGAAGCCACCCGTCCCCACCCCGGCGCGCGCGAGCTGCGAGCTGACGTTGACGATGCGCCCGTACCGGCGTTCGATCATCGGCGGCAGCGCCGCGCGCGTGCACAGCATGGTGCCCGTCACGTTGGTGGCGAACATGGGCGCGTAGGCGGCCACCGGAACGTCCGCAAAGAGCCCGCGCTCCATGATCCCCGCGTTGTTGACGAGGATGTCGAGCCGCCCGAACCGCGACAGGGTCGCCGCCACGAGCTCACGCACGTCGTCTTCGCTGGCGACGTCCGCTTCGACCACGAGCGCGCGGCGGCCGAGCTTCTCGAGGGCCGCCGCCACCTCCGCCGCGCTGGTGGCGCTCGCCCGATAGTTCACGGCCACGTCGGCGCCCTCGTGTCCGAAGGTGAGCGCGATCGCGCGTCCGAAGCCGCGACTCGCTCCCGTCACCAGCGCCACCCGACCGTCCAGCCGTCCCATGCCTCAGGCGATGTGGCGCTCGAGCCGCCGCGCGATCTCCGCCTTCGGCAGCGCGCCCACGATGCGATCGATCTCCCGGCCGCCTGTGAGCACCAGCAGCGTCGGGATGCTGCGGACGTCGAAGCGAGAGGCCGTGGTCGGGTTCTCGTCCACGTTGAGCTTCGCGAAGCGCAGTCGTCCCGCCAGCTCCTTTGCCAGCTCGGCGATCACCGGCTCGAGCATCCGGCATGGCCCGCACCACGCCGCCCACAGGTCGAGCACGACCGGCAACGCGGACTGCTCGACGTCCGTCGCAAACGTCGCATCGGTGACCTGCACCGGCGTCGCCGGTGGCGCAAGCGGCGTTTTGCACCGGCCGCATCTCGCTCGCTCGCCGAGGGCAAGCCTGTCGGCCGGCACGCGATTCAGCGTGCCGCACGCGGGACAACGGATCAACTCGCTACCGGGCATGGCGCCTCCGTGCCGCGCCTCGATTGTAGCGCACGGTTTTCAGCGCTCGCGCGGCCGGCCGATGATCTCGCTGGCACTGTGGATGCAGCTTCGCGGCGGGATGAAGCATCGTCCGTTCGTCATCGCCGCCGCCGCCGTTCTTTCGCTCGCCGGTCCCGTCGCCGCCGGCGAGCCCACCGACGCGCTCAAGGCGCGCGTCGATCGCGTCCTCCGCCTCCTCGACGAGCCGGGCGATCGGCGTGCCGAGATCCGCAAGGCGGCCGACGAGATCTTCGACGTCGAGGAAATGTCGCGCCGCGCCCTCGGCCCGCACTGGAACGCGCGCACGCCGCGGGAGCGTCGCGAGTTCGTGACGCTGTTCACCGACCTGCTGGAGCGCTCGTACCTTTCGCGCGTGGAGAGCGGGCGCGGCGGCACGGTGCTCTACACGGGAGAGTCGGTCGCCGGCGACGAGGCGACGGTCCGCACGCGGATCGTCACCTCCCAGCGTACCGAGATCCCCGTCGATTACCGGATGCGCCGCCGGGACGAGCGCTGGCGGATCTTCGACGTGAACATCGAGGGCGTCAGCCTCATCAACAACTATCGATCGCAGTTCAACTCGGTGATCCAGTCGAGCTCGTATCCGGCGCTCGTGGAGCGACTGCGCTCGAAGGAGCCCGAGCCGGCGGCGAGTCCGGGATCGCCGCGGCGCTCCCCGCGAGACTAGGAAGGATGCCGCGTGCGGTCGCCGCGAGTATGTCAGGCCGGCACCCTGACGTCACGCCGGCAACACCCCTGACGGGAACGGCCCTCAACGTCGCGATTTTCGAGCGGACCAGCGTGGCGCGGACCTTGCCTCTCCGAACGTCCGCAACGCGTTGAACAGGACTGCCGAGGAAAGGCGTGTGGAAATGACTGCAACGACACTGCGATGTGCCCGCGTCGAATACCAGCTCGACGTTCGTAGCGCTCAAGCGCGCATTCCGCTCGGCGTGATCGTGCTCGCCACGCACGCGCAGGGCATCAGAACGCTGGTCACGGGCCGCGCGCCGCGCGCGGGCTCGCCGGCGCCGGACGAGCTGAAGTCCGTAGGGCCGCTCGGGCGCTCGCAATTGGACGGCTGGGTGGCCGCGATGGCGAAAGACATCCTCGCCTCGATCGAGAAGCACGAGGATCCGCTCGAGAGCCTCATCTCCACCTGGTGCTGGAATCTGAGCGTGACCGTGGCCGAGGACGTCGCCGCGCGACCCGGCGAAACCCTGCGCGACGTCGCCGCGCGTCTACTCCCCGCCGGAATCCTCAATCAACCAACCGACTGGAGCCTCGCCGAAGCAAGCTTCACGGCTTCGTAAGCCGGAAAAAAAAATAGAGGAGCGCCCCGGTTCACCCGGGGCGCTCCGAACGTTGGGGGGTATGGGGGG
>JBIOXS010000084.1:0-2493 GCA_044869815.1 Candidatus Rokuibacteriota bacterium
CCACGAGCAGGCCCCCGAGGACTGGTGGGACGCCCTCGCGGGCGCCTGCCGCACGGCGCTGTCGGGCCTCCCGACCGACTCGATCCGCGCGGCCGCGGTCTGCGGCACGTCCGGCACGATCCTGCTCGTCGACGAGCATGGCGACCCGCTCACCAACGGCCTCATGTACGACGACACGCGCGCCGGCGCGGAGGCCGAGCTCGTCAATGAAGCCGGCCAGGACCTGTGGGCAGCGCTCGGCTACTCCCGCATGCAGCCGTCGTGGGCGCTGCCGAAGCTCATGTGGCTGCTGCACGAACGCGGCGACGCGCGCGCACGCCTCGCGCACCAGCCCGATTTCATCAATCGCCGGCTCGCCGGCCACCCGGTGCCGGCCGACGGCAGCCACGCGCTCAAGACCGGCTACGACCTGATCGCCGAGGCGTGGCCACTCGACGTGCTCGAGCGGGTCGGCATCCCCCCCGCCGTGGTCCCTGCCGTGGTCCGCGCAGGCGGCCGGCTGGGAACCGTCTGCCGCGCGGCCTCGGAAGCGACCGGGATTCCCGTCGGTACCCCGCTGATCGCGGGAATGACCGACGGCTGCGCCGCCCAGATCGGCGCCGGCGCCCTCACCCCGGGGAGCTGGAACTCGGTGCTCGGCACCACCCTCGTCGTCAAGGGCGCCACGCCGCAGATGCTCCGCGATCCCGCCGGCGCCGTGTACTCACACCGCTCACCGGGCGACGGATGGTTGCCGGGCGGCGCCTCCAACACCGGTGCCGGCATCCTCACCGCGCAGTTCAACGGCCGCGACCTCGAGGCGCTGAACCGGCGTGCGGCCGAGCGCGAGCCGGCGACCGTGGTCGCCTACCCGCTTGTCTCGCGCGGCGAGCGGTTTCCCTTCGTGGCGCCCCAGGCCGAGGGCTTCACGCTCGGCTCGCCGATCGACGAGATCGACCACTACGCCGCACTGCTGCAGGGCATCGCCTACGTCGAACGGCTTTCCTACGACTACCTCGACCTGCTAGGCGCCCCGACCGACGGGCACCTCACCCTCACGGGCGGCGGTGCCCGCAGCCGCTACTGGTGCCAGTTGCGCGCCGACGTGCTCGAGCGCGCGGTCCGGATCCCGTCCACCGCCGAGGCCGGCGTCGGCATGGCCGTGCTCGCCGCGTCCGGCGCCACCGGCCGGCCGATCGCCGACGTCGCCGCGCAGATGGTCCGGATCCGTGAGGAAATCACTCCCCGCCGCGACCGCGCAAGTCGCTTCCGCGAGCCGTACATCCGTTTCATCGAAGAACTCCACGCCCGCGGATGGCTCGACGCCGCCGTGGCCGACCACACGCGCAGGAGGGCCGCGCAGTGACCCGAATCGTCCTCGTCCGTCACGGCGAGACCGTCTGGCACGCCGAGAACCGCTACGCCGGTCGCAGCGACGTCGCGCTCACGCCGCGCGGTCGCGAGCAGGCCGAACGGCTGGCGGAGTGGGCGCAAAGCGCGGAGCTGGACGCGATCTGGTGCTCGTCGCTGAGTCGGGCGCGCGACACAGCCGCGGCCGCCGCGGCCGCCAGCGGCCTCGAACCACGCGTCGACGGAAGGTTGTGCGAGCTGCACTTCGGCCGCGGCGAGGGCCTGACCGCGGCCGAGATGCGGCAGCAGTTCCCGGAGCAGCTCGAAGCGTTCCACGCCGACCCCGTGGCCGGCCATCTTCCCGGCGGCGAAGACCCGCAGGCCGCCGTCGCCCGCGCCGTCGCTTGCCTGCACGACATCGCTCGCGAGCACCCGCGCGGCCGCGTCCTGGTCGTCGCGCACACGACGCTCATCCGCCTCGTGCTGTGCCACCTACTCGGCGTCCCGATCGCCAACTATCGCAAGCTCTTCCCGTTCGTGCGCAACGTCGCCATCACCGAGATCCGCCTGAACGGCGTCGAGACATCCCTCCTGGAGTACAACGCTCCACTCGAGCTCGACGCCCACGTGTCCGCCGAACCGGGCGATGCTGTAGCCCGCGGCACACGTCGTACCGTCGCCGGCGCCGGTCCGTCGACGAGCCCCTCATAGCGGCCCCGGCCGAGGGCCGCCAAGCGAACTAGACAGGCTCGGTGGACGCCGCCCGGTCGGCCACCCTGACCGAGATACCCCGTTCCCGCATGGCGCTCAGCTCGCGATCCTCGATGCCGGCGTCGACGATCACGGCATCGAAGTCCGACAGCGGGGCCAGCTGGTGCGTAGCGCGCCGGTGAAACTTGGAATGATCAGCAAGCAGGATCCTCCGCGATGCCGCCGCCATCATCGCGTGACGGATCAGGATCGTCTCCTGAGACTTGTGGTACAGAAAGCCGTCGAGGATCGCCGTCGTCGACATGAACAGCACGTCGGCGCGCAGCCTGGAGAGCGCATCGCGCACCTGCAAACCGTGGAACGCGCCGTAGGCCGCGTTGTAGCTGCCGCCGAGCGCGATCAGATCAATATCGGGCTTGTCCGCCAGCCTATTGATGGCCATCAGGAAGTTCG
>JBIOXS010000085.1:0-12781 GCA_044869815.1 Candidatus Rokuibacteriota bacterium
CGGCCTCGCCCATGTGACCGGCCGAGTGCATCAGCGCGATGCCGCTGAGCACGGCGGACCGCGGGCGGCCCGGCAGGTTCTTCACGAGCGGCTCGCCCCGTGGCCCGAAGCTGCCCTCGGCGGCCGCGCGCTCCACGGCCTGCGCCTCGATCGTCCCCTGCCAGTCCTGGGGCTTGAAGCCGCCGACGATCTCGCGTGTGCGATGGCCGACCGCGTCGCGGTACTCGCGCAGCGCCGCGATGTCGACCTGCTGCGTGAGGTCGCTGACCTCGGCGCTCGTCATGCCGAAGCCGAAATCGCGCCGGCTGACGCCGATGCGCTTGGACCAGGCCTCGTCGAAGACCTGCGCGCGCCCGGCGAGCAGCAGGTTCACCATCACGTCCTCGGCGCGCGCGATGTGGAACATGAGCCAGGCCAGCGAGTTCAGGTCCTCCCGTGGCCGCACGCGCATCTGCGCGTCGCTGAGGCCGGTGAACGTCCGCTCGGCCATCGACATCTTGTTGCCGCCGACGGCGGCGGTGTGCACTGCGGCGTGCTGCTGCAGGAACAGGTCGCGAGCGTCCATGGCGTCCTCCTCGGAAGCGGTGGCCAGGACTGTGAGCCGGGGCGATGGGCAAGTCAAGCGGGGCGAATGCGGCCAAAGGCAGTATGATGCCGGTCTTGTGAAGCGGTCCCCGGCCATCGGCTCCGAGCCGCGCTGCTACGCGATCGTGCCGCTGACGGACTAGAAAGGAGCCGCTCATGCCGCGTCTCACGCCGATCACCGGAAAGTCGGATGTGCCCGCCGAGCACCACGCTGTCGTCGACGCCGTCGTCAAGGTGTTCGGCAACGTCCGGGGACCGTTCAGCATGCTGCTGCACAGCCCGAAGCTGGCGGAGCGGCTGCTGCCGCTCGTCACCTTCTTCCGCGACGAGAGCGTGGTAGCGACGCCGCTCCGCTCCATCGCTGTGCTGACCGCCGTGCGCGAGCGCGAGGCGGCCTACCCGTGGGCGGCGCAGGTGAACCTGGCCCGCCGCAACGGCATCCGCGACGAGGTGATCGACATCATCCGCGCCAAGGCGGATCCCGTCACGCTCCCGGAGGAGGAGCGGGACGTGGTCACCTATGCGCGGCAGCTCATGCGCGGCAACCGCGTCGACCAGGCGCTGTTCGACAAGCTCGCGCGCCGTCACGGAGCGGCCTGGATGGTCGAGGTGACGGCGGCCGCGCTCTACTTCGCCTTCGTGGCCGGCGTCGCCAACGCGTTCGAGATCGCGCCGCCGCCGGACGGAGACACGCTGCCGGCGTAGCCTCAGATCTCGTTCTGGAGCATCTGATCGAGAGTCTGGCGCGCTCGCACCAGCTGGACGCTGCCGTCGGGCTCGAGCATGACCTCGGGCGCCTGCGGATAGGAGTTGTAATTGAGCGTCGCCATCGCGCTGCAGTAGGCGCCGGCGCCGCCGACGATCACCAGATCGCCGACGCGCGGCCGCGGCACGCAGCGCGGGGCGAGCCCCTCGGGGTCGCCGGGCGCCGGGGTGAGGATGTCGCCCGACTCGCAGCACGGTCCGACGAAGACCGTCGCCGCCGTCTCCCGGTCCGCCGCCAGCACGTCGATCGGGTGCTGAGCGCCATAGAGTGACGGGCGCGTGACCTCCGTCATCCCGGCGTCGAGCTTGGCGAAGAGATAGCCGTCCTTGCCCGTGTCGACCACGTCGATGCAGGTCGCCACCACCACCCCCGCGTTGGCGACGAGAAACGTGCCCGGCTCGATCTCGAGGTGCAGCGCGCGCCCGTGGCGCTGGCGAAAGGCGACGAGCTCGCGCGCGACGTGCGCGGCCACCTCCGCCATGTCGGCCGTCGGCTCCTCCGGTATGCGGCCGACCTTGAAGCCCCCGCCGAGGTTCACGACGCTGACGTCCGGGAACGCGGCCGCCAGGTCGAGGCTCATCCGTGTCACGCGTTGCCACACCTCGGGGTCCGTGCCGGAGCCGATGTGCGTGTGCAGCGTGCGCAGCGTCAGGCGATGGCGCGCGGCCAGCGCCTTCACGTCGCCGAGATACTCGTGCCAGATGCCGAAGCTCGAGGCCGGCCCGCCGGTGTTGGTGCGCTTCGTCGAGCCGCTGCCGAGGCCCGGGTTCATCCGCACGGCGATCGTGTGCCCGGGCGCCGCGCGCCCGATGGCCTCGAGCTGGTGCAGGGAGCAGGCGTTCAGCCGTACGCCGCGGCGGACGTGGTCGGTCAGTCGCGCCGACGGCATCTGCGAGCTGAGCTGGATCTCGGCCGGCGCGAATCCGGCCCGGAGTGCGCGCTCGACCTCCCAGTCGCTGGACGCGTCGATGTGCAGACCGAGATCGCGGAAGAGCCGGAGGATGCGCCGGCTCGGATTCGCCTTCATGGCGTAGCGCAGCGTGAAGCCGTAGGGGGCGCCGAAGGCGAGCAGCTGCCGCGCCGTTGCCTCGAGGGTGGCGGTGTCGTAGACGTAGCACGGCGTCCCGAAGCGCTCGCGGATCTCCGCCGCCTTGTCGGGGCTGAGGAACGGCATCAACGCGCTGTCCTGTCGAGCATGAGGGGCCGGGGCAGAGTATCATCCGTCCGTCCGACCCGGGAATGAGAAGGAGGTTCTGCATGCGCCAGCGTTCCACCGTCGTCGCGCTTGTCCTGCTCTCGGCCGCGCTCGTTGCGCTGCCACCCACCGCCGCCGGCCAGGGCGACCAGGTCACCTGGGGTGTGCACATCTCGCTCGCCCCGACGTGGTTCGACCCCGCGGAGTCGTCGGGGATCATCACGCCATACATGATCTACTACGCGCTGCACGACGCTCTCGTGAAGCCCATGCCGGGCCAGCCGCTGGCGCCGAGCCTGGCCGAGTCGTGGACGGTGTCGAAGGACCACCTGGCGTACGAGTTCGTGCTGCGCAAGGGCGTCCGCTTCCACAACGGCGAGCCGGTAACCGCCGAGGACGTGAAGTTCTCCTTCGAGCGCTATCGCGGCGCCGCGTCGAAGACGCTCAAGGAGCGGGTGGCGGCGGTGGAGGTGGTCGCCGGCGATCGCGTCCGCTTCCGGCTCAAGCAACCGTGGCCGGATTTCCTCAACTTCTACGCGACGGCCACCGGCGCCGGCTGGATCGTGCCGAAAAAGTACGTCGAGAAGGTCGGTGACGAGGGGTTCAAGCGCGCGCCGATCGGCGCGGGTCCGTACCGCTTCGTGTCGTTCACGCCGGGTGTCGAGCTCGTCATGGAGGCGGCGGATACGTACTGGCGCAAGAAGCCTGCGGTCCGACGCGCGGTGTTCAAGGTGATCCCCGACGAGAGTACCCGCTTCGCCGCCCTCAAGCGCGGCGAGGTCGACATCGTGTACTCGATCCGGGGCGCCCTCGCCGAGGATCTTCGCCGCACGGCCGGGCTCCAGCTCGTGCCGACGGTGCTGCAGGGCACGTTCTGGCTCTACTTCCCCGAGCAGTGGGATACGAAGTCGCCGTGGCACAACATCAAGCTGCGGCAGGCGGTGAACCTCGTCATCGACCGTCAGGCCGTGAACCAGGCGGAGACGCTCGGCTTCTCGCGCCTCACCAACAGCATCATCCCGGACATCTTCGACTTCTTCTGGAAGCCGCCGGCGGTGGTGCACGACCCGGCGCGCGCGCGGAAGCTCATGGCCGAGGCCGGCTATCCCAACGGTTTCGATGCCGGCGAGTACTTCTGCGACGTCGCCTATGCCAATCTCGCCGAGGCCGTCGTCAACGATCTGAACTCCCTCGGCATCCGCGTGAAGCTGCGGCCGCTCGAGCGCGCGGCGTTCTTCAGCGCCTACGGCGAGAAGAAGCTGAAGAACATCATCCAGGGCGCCAGCGGCGCCTTCGGCAACGCCGCTACGCGGCTGGAGGCGTTCGTCGCCGGCGGCGGCGCCTACGTCTACGGCAGCTATTCCGACATCGACGGCCTCTTCCGGGAGCAGGCGGGCGAGGTGGATCCCAAGCGGCGGGAGGCGATGCTGCACCGCATCCAGCAGCTGGTCCACGACAAGAGCATCTACGCGCCGATCTGGCAGCTGGCCTTCCTGAACGGCGTCGGCCCGCGGGTCGAGCACTCCGGGCTCGGCGTCATTCCGGGCTTCGCCTACTCCGGCCCCTACGAGGACGTGAAGCTCAAGCGGTGACGCCGATCCGCATCGCCGCCATCGGCGTCAGCCACTGGCATTCGCTGCACGACGCCGCCTACCTCCGCGTGCTGGCGGAGATGGGCGACGTCGAGCTCGTGGGATTACACGATGCGGACGCGGCCGTCGCCGGCGAGCGCGCCGCGGCGCTCGGCGGAGTGCCGGTGTTCACCGATCACCGCGCGATGCTCGACCGCACGCGCCCGGACTTCGTCATCGCCCTCGGCGAGCACAGTCGCATGGCCGAGACGGCGCACTTCCTGCTCGATCAGGGCTATCCGTTCATGATGGAAAAGCCGATGGGCGTGAGCGCCGTCGAGGTGCAGGGCATCGCCGACAAGGCGGCCCTCAAGCAGGCGTTCGTGGCCGTGCCCCTCTCGCAGCGCTACCAGCCGTTCGTGGCCCGGGCGCGCCAGATGCTCGAGGCCGGACGCTTCGGGCCGCTGTCGCATTGCTACTTCCGTCTGAACCGTCCGACCTCCGCGCGCTACCCGGCGTGGCACTCCGCGTGGATGCTCGATCCGGCGCGCGCGGGCGGCGGCTGCCTGCGGAACCTGGGCGCACACCTGCTCGATCTCTTCCTGCTCCTCACGGGTGAGGACGCGCGCGTGGTGGCCGCGCAGGTGAGCGCGCGCGTGCACGGCCAGGCGGTCGAGGACTACGCCTCCGTGCAGGTGCGCTCGGCCGGCGGCGTCCTGGGGACGATCGAGGTCGGCAATACCGTGCCCTACGCCGGCTCCGACGGCGAATGGAAGATCGCCGGCCGTGACGGCATGCTCATCGCCTACGACGACGGCGCCATGCGCGTGCTCGGCGCCGACGGCGAGGAACGCCTGCCGGGCCGGCCGGCGCCGCTCTATCGCGACTGCGTGCGCGATCTGCTGGAGCACTGGCGGCGCGGCGCCCCGCCGCCCATCGGCGTGCACGACCTGCTCCGCGTCGTCCGCCTGATCGACGAGGCGTACGCGCTGGCGCGCCGTCCACCCGGCGGATGAGGCGGCTCATCGCCCTGGTCGCCCTCGCGAGCGTCGTGGCCGGGTGTCGAGAGTCGGTGGAAGGGCGCTTCATCTACTATCCGTCCCGCGAGCTCGCGGCGGATCCCTCGAGCGTGGGCCTCCGCTTCCGCGACGTGACGTTTGCGGCCGGTGACGGCGTCCCGCTCCACGGCTGGCTCATCGCGGGCGAGACGCCGACCACGCTCCTCTACTCGCACGGCAACGGCGGCAACATCGGGGATCGAGTGCGCATCGCGCAGCTGCTCGTGAGGCAGCTCGGCGTCGGCGTGTTCATGTACGACTACCGCGGCTACGGGCGCAGCCAGGGCACGCCGTCCGAGGCGGGCCTCGTCAGCGACGCCGTGGGCGCGCGCGCCGCGCTCCTGCGCGAGGGCGTGGCCGCCGAGCACATCGTCTACTTCGGCCGCTCGCTCGGCTCGGCGGTGACCGTCGATCTGGCGCTCGCGCACCCGCCGCGCGGCGTCGTGCTCGAGTCGCCGTTCGCCTCCGTTCGCGCCATGGGCAACGCCGTCCTGCCGGGCGCGGGCTATCTCTTCCGGACGCGCTGGGACTCGCTGGCGAAGATCGGCCGGCTGCGCGCGCCGCTGCTCGTGATCCACGGCGAGACCGACGAGGTCGTGCCCTTCGCGCAGGGCCGCGCGCTCTTCGCCGCCGCGCCCGCCCCGAAGACGTTCGTCGCCCTTCGGGGCAGCCGGCACTACGAGCTGGAGGCGGCGTGGTCCGAATACTGGGCGGCCTGGCGCGCGTTCCTCGAGTCGCTAGACCTTCAGCAGCGACTCTAGGTTCCGCCAGAGGATCCGGTCCTTCTCCTCCTGGCTGAGGCTCTTCAGGCCCTCGATCCACGCCACCGGCGAGGGATGCCACGGCACGAACGGCCAGTCGCTGCCCAGCACGACGCGGTCGGCGCCCACCTCGTCCAGGAGCAGCCGCAGCGCCTTCTCGCTGCCGACCACCGTGTCGTAGAACAGCCGGCGCTGGTAGCTGCTCGGCGGCCGCGGGATGGGCCGGCGCTCCGCCGGCATGCCGTGCCAGCTGCGGTCGAGGCGGCCCATCGCATAGCACGCGGGGCCGCCGCCGTGCGCGATGCAGGCCTTCAGCTCGGGACAGGCCTCGAGCACTCCGCCCAGGATCAGGACGGCGACGAGGATCGCGTCCTCGACGATGACGCCGAGGCTGTTCGAGAGGTTGTGCCGGCCGGCTCGCTGCATCATGAAGTTGTGCTGCGGCTGCGGGTGGAAGAAGAGCACCGCCCCCATGGCCTCGGCGGCCTTGAACAGCGGCAGGAACCTGGGATCGTCCCAGTTCTCGCCGTTCACGATGGTGTCGAGCTCGGCGCCCTTGAGGCCGAGCACGGTCACCGCGCGCTCGAGCTCGGCGACGGCGGCCTTCACGTCCTGCACGGGGAGTGTCGCGAAGCCGGCCAGGCGCCGGGGATGCTGCTTCACCGTCGCCGCGATCTCGTCGTTGACGTCGCGTGCGAGCTGCTGCCCCTGCGCCGGATCGAGGTGGTAGCCGAAGAACGGCGTGTGGATCGAGAGCACCTGGACGTCGACGCCCTGGGCGTCCATGTCCCGGATGCGCTCCTCCGGAGTCAGGCGAACCTTCGGCGAGCTGAAGTGCGTGCGCTTGCCGCCGCCGACGAACGTGCCGATGCCCTCGCCCGGCTCGTGACGGAAGCCGTACCATTCCTCTCCGGCGTCGGCTGCCCGCCACACCGCCTGCGGAACGACGTGGGCGTGAACGTCGATCGTCCTCATGCGCGCTGCCTCCTTGCGACGGCGTCTCTTGCTACACTGAGCTCCCCACGGCCGCCGGCCGACACGGTAGAGGAGGAACCGCCATGAGTGAGCCCAAGCAGCTGTTCAGTGCGAGCCTGGCCAAGGACGCCGTGTACACCACCGGCCTCCGCAGCTTCATGGAGTACCGCGACCTCGGGATCGAGAAGGCCACCCACGGCAAGTTCCGCGCCCACGTGATCCGCATCAAGGGCGACGCCGCCGGCGCCCACGAGCTGCACACGACGGGGCTGCATCGCCACGAGTGCGACTTCCAGATGTTCTACGTCCTCAAGGGGTGGATCCGGTTCGTCTACGAGACGGAAGGCGAGCATACCTTCCACGCGGGCGACTGCATCCTGCAGCCGCCGGGGATCGTCCACAACGAGCTCGACTGCTCGGACGACGTCGAGATCCTCGAGATCTACTCGCCGGCCGTGCATCCCACGGTGGTCATCGACCGGGTACCCGAGGCGGCCGCCGCGCACTGAGCGGCTACTTGCCTTCCAGCGCGGCCAGCGGCGCATAGTCGGCGACCGAGCCATGGCCGCCGGCGAACCGCAGCGGCGAGATGCCGGCCCGCTTGACGCCGGCCACGAGCGCCGCCAGCGCCGGGTCGAGCTTGTCCGGCAGCGGGCCGGCGCCCGGGCTCCAGATGTCGGTCACGAAACCCAGGCGCGTCTCCGGCAGGTAGCCGATCAGCAATCCTTCGGCGTGGGGATTGGGGTCGATGACGTAGGCGTGCACCTCGCGCGCGCCGTCGGTGAGCACGTACTTGTCCGTGACCTCCACGATGCGCGTGTGGCGCAGGTCGCGGCTCGTCAGGTCGGGGTTGCGCGTGAAGGGCGCGGCGAGGACGCGGCGGTAATGCGCGGCGGTGCCGCGGCCGGCCACGATGGTGGCGCCTTGCGCGACGTAGGCGCGGAGGCCGCCGGCATGGTCCATGTGGTGGTGCGTCAGCACGAGGTACTTCACCGGCTTGCCGGGATACTTCGCCTTCGCCGCGTCGAGGACCCACTTCGAATAGCTGTCGCTCACCGGCGCGTCGAAGACGATCAGGTGGTCGCGCATCTCCACGAGCAGGCTGTGATGCGAGCCGCCGGTGACGTGCTGCACGCCCGGTGAGAGCTCCACGAACCGGAGGCCGCTCGATCCGCGTGTGTCGTAGCTCGGCGCATCCGAGTCGAGATAGGCGCCGATGAACTGCCGGCGGAGCACCCACTGGTACGGTACGCGATCGGCGGCCGCCGGTCGGGCGGCCCCGGTCTTGAACGCGTCGGGGATGGCGAAGCGATCGGCCGCCGCCGGCGCGTTCACCGTCGTCTCCGTCAGCTTGACCTCGGCCATCCGGCGTCCGTTCAGCTCGTACGTCCGCGTGGTGGCGATCCGCACGCCCTCGACGACCTGCCAGTCGGAGAGCGCGACGTCGAACGGCACGTCGCCCCAGATGTTGTCGTAGTCGAGCGTCCGGATGCGCACGGGCAGCCAGCTCGTGCGATCGAGCAGCACCGAGAAGGTGTGGCCACCGGTGCGGTAGTCGACGGCGGGGTAGCTGACGTTGCCCACCATGACATCGCCGCCGGCGGAGAGACGGTCCGGATTCTTCTGCATCTCGAGCAGGAGCACCGGTGACGTGCGTAGGAGCTCGCGCCGGGTCGCCGTCAGGCGAAGGCCCGACATCGAATGCGCGGGCGGATTGGACTCCTGGCTCTGCTTCGTCCGCCCGCTGCTGTCGATGCCGGCCACGTACCCGGCCTCCGGGGTGACGACCTCGCTGAACCGGAAGGTCCGCGGCGCCGGATACGCGAAGTTGCGCACCCAGTCGACGCGCGTGGCGCGGCCACCGAGGTCGGTCACCGCCTCGAACGTCGACTCGGAGGCGAAGCGCATCTCGCCGCCGGCGGCCATGGACTGCTCCGGCTCCCACTGACGGACGGTCCCCTTCGTCGAGACCGTCTTGATGGCCCCGAGCGCGTCGGCGCCGCCGAGGGCCTGGACGGCGCGATCCACGTGGCTCTTGCTCTGCTGCTGCAGCGTGGCGCACGACACCGCCGTCAGCAGGAACGCGATCAGAAACGCGACGCGCTTCATGAGCTCCCTCTGGCGCCAGGATCGGACATCGGGGGACGGTACCACGGGTTGACGCACGGCGCCTTCGCGCCTAGCCTCTCGGCCTGTGAGCTCGCACGGTCTGCGGCAAGTGGCGTGGCTCGACTGTCCCGGCGGCGGCCAGGTCGTCGTCGACGGCCGCATCGCCTACATCGCCCACATGAAGGCGCCGCACGGCACCACGCTCGTCGACGTCGCCGATCCGAAGGCGCCCCGCGTCGTCGCCACGCTGGAGGTGCCGTCCGGCGCGCACTCGCACAAGGTGCGGGCGGTCGGCGGGATCATGCTCGTGAACCGCGAGGCCCAGCCGGCCAACGAGGCGCCGCCGGGATTCGCGGGCGGCCTCGGGATCTGGGACGTGTCGAAGCCCGCGAAGCCCCGGGAGATCGCGTTCTGGCGCTGCGGCGGCGCCGGCGTCCACCGGTTCACCTTCGACGGCCGCTACGCGTACGTCTCCCCGGAGCTGGACGGCTACGTCGGCAACGTCGTCATGATTCTCGACCTCGCCGATCCGGCGCGGCCCGAGGAAGTCGGCCGCTGGTGGATGCCGGGGCAGTGGACGGCCGGCGGCGAGACGCCGTCGTGGCGCGGGCGCGCGCACCGCTGCCATCATCCGATCCGGCTCGGCGACCGGCTGTACGTCTCCTACTGGCACGGCGGCTTCGTCATCCTCGACATCGCCGACATGACGAAGCCGCGCTTCGTTTCGGGCCTCGACTGGAGCCCGCCGTTCATCACGCCCACGCATACCGCGCTGCCCGTGCCGTTTCCGCTCCGTGGCCGGCGCGTGCTGCTCGTGGCCGACGAGGACGTCGCCAAGCTCGCGCCGGGGCCGCCGTCGTTTCTGTGGCTGGTCGACATCACCGACGAGACGCGCCCGGTCCCGATCTCGACGTTCCAGCTCGCCGGTATCGATGGCACGCCGCAGCCGGAGTTCACCGGCTGTCATCAACCGGTGGAGCACGTCTCCTCGACGGAGGTGCCGGTGGCGTGGTTCGCGCACGGGCTGCGCGTCGTCGACGTCGCCGACCCGCACGCGCCGCGCGAGGTCGCCCACTTCCTGCCCGAGCCGCCGCCCGGCCACGCGCGGGTCTCCACCAACGACGTCCACGTCGACGGCCGCGGCCTCATCTACGTCATCGACCGCGGCCGCGGCCTCCATATTCTGGAGCGCACCTAGAGGCGCACGAGCTTTTGCGTATCAATTTGGGGGCGCATCGAAAAAACCGCACTGGACACGTTTCACAGGTTGCCGATGAGAGTCGTCGCGTAGACGCCGCAGAGCGGCCCTCTCGCGGCCGTCATCGCCGCAGAGACGGTGTATGTTCGCTGACCAGTCGGATGCGGCGTCCGCACGATGATCGCCGTTCCTGACGCCGCCCAGGCGGCAAAAAATCGAGGTGTACAGTCGGCGCAGAACACCGAAGGGGGGGATGCGGCTTTCGCTCGTGCGCCGAGTGGTTGACGTGACGGATCGGCCTGGCCCCCGGCGCAGCGCGCGAGCATGTCCGGGTGGCGCGCGCGCTCGGATCGCTGCCGCGGCTGGCGGAAGCGCTCGCCCGCGGCGAGCTCTCGTACTCGAAGGTTCGAGCACTGACTCGTGTGGCGAGCCCGGAGACCGAAGACCGGTTGCTGAAAGTTGGCAAGGCAGGCACCGCGGCGCACGTCGAACGCATCATCCGCGCGTGGCGCTACGTCGACCGCAAGGCGGAGGTCCGAGAGACGGCCGAGCGCCACCGGGGCCGGGCGCTGCATGTGTATCAAGACGAAGACGGTATGGTCATCGTTCGCGGACGCCTGGAGCCGGAGGCGGGCGCCGTGCTTATGCAGGCGTTGGCGGCCGCGCGCGACACTGTCTATCATCAGGGGCAGCGAAGCGACGCCGTCTCGGCGGACGTTCCCGCTGGAACGCGGAGCGCTGATGGCCGCCGACGTGGGGCCAGCTGCAGGCGGACGCGCTTACGCTCATCGCCGAGACGGCACTGCACCACGCAATGGACCCCGGCGTACCCGGCGAGCGCTATCAAGTCGTCGTCCATGTCGACGCCGCGGTGCTGGCGAACGCGAACGCGCCTGGCCAGGCAGTCCTCGAGGGGGCCCGCATCTCCGCCGAAACGTCGCAGCGCCTGGCCTGCGACGCGAGCCGCGTGGTAATGCGACACGACGCGGACGGTGACATCACGGAGGCCGGCGCACGGATGCGCACGACCAGGCTCTCAAATCTCATTACGCTGTGTCGGCGGCACCATCGAGCAGTGCACGAGGACGGATTTCAGCTGACGCGAAAGGCCAATGGCGAACTGATCTTTCGGACGCCGCACGGTCGTCCGCTGCCCGCCGTCCCGCCGCAACCGGCGGCGCCTGCGGCACCGGCCGCCACTCTGAGGGAGCAGAACGAGGCGCGGGGAGTTCACATCGACGCGTACACCTCGACGCCGAGCTGGCTGGGCGACCGGCTGGACCTCGGCTATACGATCTCAGTCTTACACCCGCTCGCCTGTCGGCCGAGCGCGATGGCTTGAACCGAGATCAGGCCAGCGGTAACGCGACACGCACGCCGGCTGCCGCCGAACGCTGCGCAGCCGCGATGACTTCTTGAACGTCCGCGCCGACATCGGCGGAGCAAAACGGCGTGACTTCGCCGCGCGTCGCCACGCGCGACAAAAAGTGCGTCGGGGCGTCGTGCTCGTCGGCCGGCAGCGGCGGCGGATCGATCATCCGCGCGCCGTCGGCGGTGACGATCTGCACGCGACCGACGCCGACGCTCTCGCCCTCGCGAGCCGGCCGCGGCTGATGGACGATCAGCGTCCCGCGCTCGCCGTACACGATCATGGCGAACGCAGGCTCGCCGCCGATCTGCATCCAGCTCGCCTCCAGCAGGCCGAGGGCCCGAGGGTAGGAGAGGATGGCGATGGCGCGGTCTTCGGCCACAAGGCCGGGCTTGAGCGGCGGTGGCGTCACCGCGGTGACCGCCTGCGGTCGGCCGAGCACCAGGCGACACAGCACCGCGCCGTATCCGCAGTAGTCGACGAGCGCGCCGCCGCCGTTGCGAACCGGATCGTAGAGCCAGTCGCAGAACTGCGGCGAGCATCCGAACTCGCGCGGTCCCGAGTGACCGCCGCGATGGCTGAGCTGCGTCGGCGCCCCGACGGCACCGTCGGTGGCGAGCGTCAGCCCGTGACGGAGCGCCGGCCGCCACGCCGTCGGCCAGTTCACCATCAAGCGCACGCGGGCGCGGCCGCTCGCGTCGAGCAGCGCGCGGGCGCCCGGCAGGTCCGCTGCCATCGGCTTTTCGATCATGACCGGCACCCCGCGCTCGAGGGCGCGAACGCCGAGCTCCGCCGACGCGCGATTGTCGGAGAACACGAAGACGGCGTCCAGGTCGCGGCGGTCGAGCAGCGCGTCGAAGCTCTCATGCGTGGCGACGCCGCCGTAGAGCTTCTGCAAGCGCTCGCGAAGCTGCGGCTCGGGGTCGGCGGCCGCGACCAGCCGGCCGTGCTCACCCGCATGGAGGGCGGCGAGGTTGCCCCACACGTGATCGTGACTCAGTCCGAGCACCCCGACCCGCAGCCGCGCCATTGCCCGCATCGTACCGCGATCGAGCATCGTCTTCCGCCGCTCGCGTTGACTTGAACGCTCGATTCTGCGAGGATTTAGCGCAACTTTCGGGCTGATCCAATGGCTTCCAGGCGACCGTTCCACACTGCGTCCGACGCCGAGATCAAGAGCGGCGAAGTCTACGA
>JBIOXS010000086.1:0-5486 GCA_044869815.1 Candidatus Rokuibacteriota bacterium
CGACGACGATCTCCCGGTCGATCTTCACGCCGAGGTTGCCGACGTTGCGGCGGGCGCCGCCGGCCTCGATCCCCAGCTTCTCGTAGAGGTCGCAGTGGCCGGTGATCCCGCGATAGCCCAGGGCCGCGCCGAGAGCGGCGAGGAGCAGTCCGCCGAGGGAGCCGCGCCGCAGCCCGTAGACGGCGAGCGCACCCCCGGCGACCGCGGAAACCATCCGCTCCGTGTCGCCCACGTTCACGGCCCGACCGCGCCGGCCGGCCAGAACGCTGTGCGGCTTGCCCATGTACATGCGCTGCGGACCTGTCGGCATGGCGTCCTCCACGACTTGAAGAAATTGCACGGCCGCGGCTCAGCGCTGCCGATCGTTCGACCGGTGCAGGAGCGGTGCCGTCACGACGAGGCGCCGGCGACGAAGCCGGCGAGAAGGTCCCAGCCCGACGAATGACCCAGCCCGATCAGCCGCGTCGCCGCGTGCATGGCCAGCGGATCATCGCCGGCGGCGAGCGCGCGCGCGAGATCGTGAAGCGCCGACCAGCCATGGCCGTCGAGCAGATCGCCGAGGAGCGTGGCGCTGATCGGATTGGTCGCCTCGCCGGCGGCGGCACGGACGATCGCGGACGCCTGTCTCCACGTCGTGGTGTCGGTTCCGCCGAGCTGCGCCAGCGCGACCCGCGCGAAGAACGCGCCGCCGACGTAATCGTCGCCCGACGGCGTGAGGCCGGCGCCGAGGCCGAGCAGCGGCAACGCGGCCTCCGCCGCAGCGGCCGCATCGTCTCGCGCGCACGCACCGGCGATCGCGTCGGCCGCCTCGCCCGCACCGGTCAGCGGGAACGCCAGCGGTGTGCCCAGCAGCCAGGCGCCGAATCCCCGCGGCTCGCCGAGCGCCGACGCCGCGGTCTTCGCCAGTGCTCTGGCGCCGCGACGTAGCGCGGCCGCCGCTCCCGGGTCGACGATCGGAGGCCGAGGGCGCCAGGGACGCACCAGCCATGGCGGTATCGTCATCACGTCTCCGGCGACGCAGTCCGCGGCCGCCGGCGGCGCGGACAGCAGGATGGCGCGGGGGTGCATGAGGGCAGTGGGGCCGCCGAGCCAGACGATGTCGCCGCCGACGACTATATAGATGGATGCGCCGACCGGCGCCAGCACCCGGCCGACGCTCCCGCCATCCGCGAGGATAGTCGCCGCGTGCCAGCCGATCGTCACGACGGTGCCGAGACTCATCGGGCGATTGTAGCGGCCTGCTAAGGTGGTGGGGGGATGCGATCGCGCGCGTGGCTGGCGTGGACGCTCGTCGTGGCCGGCTGCGCCGTTCCGGTCGCGACCCGGCACGAATCCGTCGAATCGTTCGTGGCGCGCCACTGGCGCGCGCCGCTGGCGCCCCAGGGACCGCCGCCGGCGCGCTTCTCGCCGCTCGAGGCCTCGCTTGCCCCCCAAGCGTGCGGGACGTGTCATCCGGCGCAGCTCGCCGACTGGCGGACGAGCGTTCATGCCCGCGCGATGGGACCCGGTGTGACGGGCCAGCTCGTCGAGATGCTGGCGAGCGCACCGCGTGGCGCGCTCGCCTGCCAGCAGTGTCACGCTCCGCTCGCCGAGCAATCCCCGCTTCGTCCGGATACGCTGGCCGAGAATCCCGATTTCGATCCGGCGCTCCGAGGCCACGGCATCCCGTGCGCCGCCTGCCACGTCCGCGGCCACGAACGGTTCGGGCCGCCACGACGGGACGGCTCCCTTGCCAGCGCCGCGCCGCGCGAGACGCTTCCGCATGGCGGCGCGACCCGCACGCCCGCCTATCTCGCGTCCGAGTTCTGCCGCGACTGCCACCAGTTCGCTCCCGACGGCTATGCGCTCGACGGCAAGCTGCTCGAGGACACCTACAACGAATGGAAGGCCAGCCGCTTCGCGGCCGCCGGCGTGCAGTGCCAGGATTGCCACATGCCGGATCGCCGGCACCTGTGGCGCGGGATCCACGACCCCGAGACCGTCCAGCGCGGCCTGACGATCTCCGTCGTCGAGGACACGTCGATGCCCGGCCGCGTCGCGGCTCGGCTCCTCGTCGAGAGCACCGGCGTCGGTCACCGCTTTCCGACCTACGTGACGCCGATCGTGGTGCTGCGAGCCGAGCTGGTCGACGAGGCGGGACGTGCCGTCGCCGGCACGCGCGAGGAGCGACGCATCGGCCGCGAGGTGACGCTGGATCTCGAGCGCGAGCTCTCCGATACGCGGCTCCGTCCCGGCGAGCGCGCGGAGCTTCCGTACATCCGGATGCTCCAGAACGGCGCCGTGGCCGCGCGCTTCAGCGTCGTCGTCTACCCGGACGCCTTCTACACCGCGTTCTACGAGGCGCTGCTGCGGCAGGGGGCCGGCCGGGGCGAGGCGGACATCCGCACGGCGCTGGCGGATGCGCGTCGCTCGGCCTTCACCGTATTCGAGTCGATCAGTCGTCCGCGATCAGCGCGATGAGGCCGTCGTCGCCGAGCTGCAGCGCCGCGACCTTGAGGCCCGCCTCCTGCGCCTCGTCCTCGATCTCGCCCGGCCCGAAGTGGTGCTCGAAGTGGAGGCCACCCGGCTCGAAGCTCACGACGTCGCTCTTCTCGGGCGTCCAGCCGGCGTGGCTGACGCGGGCGGCCAGCGCCGCCACCGTGATGGGCAGGCGCTTCGGAATGGGCTCACCGACGATGTAGCTGAGGATGATACGACCGCCGGGGTACATGTGGGTCCGGGCCGAGCGGAGCGCGGCGACGCGCGTCGCTCGGTGGGCGATGTAGCTATAGCAGTACCAGGAGAAGATGAAGAGGTCGAACTTGCCGTCGAGCTCGACCGTCTCGATGCCCCCGATCCGAATATGGGCGTCCACGCCGACCTTCTTCATGATCTCGCGCGACAGCTCGGCGGCGGCCGCCGCGGGCTCCAGTCCCTCGACGTTGTAGCCGTCGCGTCGCAGCGCGATCACCTCGCGGCCCGTGCCGGAGCCGACGATGAGGATGCGGTCGTCGGGCTTCAGGAAACGGCGCACGAACGGCTCTTCCCAGCCGAAGAAGCCTTGCAGCGCGTAGCGCTCGTCGAGTCCCCACCGGCTCCAGCGGCCCGCGATCGCCCGCCCGAGCTGCTCGCGTGTCAGCAGACCCACCGAGCCGTACGCGAGCGCCCGCGTGGTCGTGGTCAAGGCGTAGCCGACGAAGCGCGAGGCCTGGAACACCGCCCAGCGCCAGCCCATCCTCACCGCCCCACCGCGGCGCCGTCGGCGCGCGGATCGGAGCCACCATGCAGCCCGTCGGCGTCGATGGCGATCGCCTGCGCGTGGCCCATGAGATCGCTCCATGGCTCGACGATCTGCACGGGATGGCCGCGGGCGCTCAGCTGCTCGGCGACCTCGGGACCGAACCGAGACTCGAGACGTAGCGCCTTCGAGGGCTCGCCCCAGGTGCGGCCGAGCAGCCAGCGGGGCGCCTCGACGGCGGCCTGCGGCCCGAGGCCTCGGTCGACCATCCGCGTGACGAGCGCCGCCTGGGTCTGCGGCTGGCCCTCGCCGCCCATCGTTCCGTAGACGAGGCGTGGCCGGCCATCGACGAGACACATCGACGGGATCAGCGTGGTGGCCGTGCGCTTGCGCGGCGCCAGACGGTTTGGATGCGTGGGATCGAGCGAGAAGAACGCGCCACGGTTCTGGAGGATGACGCCCGTGTCGCCGGCGATCACGCCGGCCCCGAACTCGTGGTAGAGGCTCTGGATGACGCAGACCGCGTTGCCGCGCGCGTCCGCGCTCACGACGGCCACCGTGTCGCCCTCGACAATCCCTGTCCCCATGGAGAGCGCGGCGCGGCGGGAGATGCGCCTTCGGCGGCGACGGAGGCGCTCCCGGTCGAGACAGTGCGCCACCGGGACATCGTGGAGCGTCGGATCCGTGAGAAATCGGTCGCGGTCCTCGAAGGCGAGCTTGGTGGCTTCCACGATGACGTGGACATAGTCTGCGTCAGGCAGGCCCGCAAGGTCGAATTCTTCCAGCAGCGAGAGGATCGCCAGCGCCGCGAAGCCCTGCGTCGGCGGCGGGAAGCTCACGGCCTCACCGCCGCGGTACGACGTCCGCAGAGGCGAGACCCACTCCGCGGCGTGGGCGGCGAGATCGGCGGCGGTCAGCGGGCTGCCCACAGCGGCGGCGCCGGTGACGATTCGACGCGCGAGGTCTCCCGTGTAGAACGCCTCGGCGCCGTCGCGAGCGATGCGCTCGAGCGTGTCGCCGAGCGCGGGCTGACGGAGCGTGGCGCCCAGGCGATCGGGATGGTAAATGGCCGAGAGAATCCGTTCGACCTCGGGCAACGCCGCGCCGCCGAACAGATCGGTCGCGGCGGCCGACACGCGGCGCTGCGACGCCGACGGGGCGAAGCCGTCGTGGGCGTGGCGAATGGCATCGTCGAAGCGCGAGGCCCACGCGATCTTCGAGCCCATCGATTCCGCGGCGTAGCGGTGCACGGCTCCCCAGCCCGACACGGCGCCGGGCACGGTCAGCGCGGCGGCACCGCCTCGCGCCGGGATCGTGTCCCCGTGTCGCGCGCGGTAGGTGGCCAGGTCCACCGACGCCGCCGATCGGCCCGCCGCGTTCAGAGCGAGGACCTCGCGGGTGTTCGCGTCGTGGATCAGCCAGAAGGCATCGCCGCCGAGGCCGTTCATGTGCGGGTACACGGCGGCAACGGTGATGGCGGCCGCGAGCGCCGCGTCCAGCGCGTTGCCGCCGGTATCGAAGGCGCGCGCGCCGCTCTCGGATGCGAGCGCGTGGGGCGAGGCGACGAGGCCGGCACGCGCGTGCGCCTCGTGCCAGCGCGTCGGAGCGTTCACGCGCCACATCATACATAGCGCGGCCTGGGCCGACGCAATCCTCGGAACGCCGGCTCATCCCCCCGAACGGCGGTGACAAATCCCTCCGGCCGCGGGTATCCGCCGCAGCACGCCGACGGTCTACTGACCTGACGGTTGACCGCGCGCTCCAGGGAGCGCTCGGCAGAGACCGATGAAGAGAACCCGCATGCGGAGGTCACAGAATCCATGGATACCCTAGTCCGGGTCCTGACCCTCACACTGCTTTTCGCCGTCACCGTCATCTCTCCCGCGGCCGCAGCGACATATGGCGGTGACGCGACCGGAGCGGCGATCACCGTGCCGGCCACCGGCACGACCATCCGTGCCGCGACAGGCAGCCTTGGCATCTCGGGCGGTGGAGCCGACGCATCACTGCTCGTCGGCGATGTTCCCGGCAGCGCCACCGGCGGCGTGGTGGCGTTATCGGCAGGCGTGATGCACAGCTCGATCGTCGGCCTCGATGCCACCCGCGCCGAGGCGTCGATGGGCAACGTCGGCCTCACCATCTCGGGCAACGAGATCACGGCTGACTTCGTCATGGCGCGCAGCGCCGCGAGCTGCGGCCCCGCCGTCACCGGCAGCTCCGAGCTCACCAACCTCGTGATCAACGGCTCGTCGATCGTCGTCACCGGCGC
>JBIOXS010000087.1:0-11300 GCA_044869815.1 Candidatus Rokuibacteriota bacterium
GAGGATCTTCAGGAGCGCCTGCTGGACGCCCTCACCCGACACGTCGCGCGTGATCGAGGGGTTCTCGGATTTCCGCGCGATCTTGTCGATCTCGTCGATGTAGACGATGCCGCGCTCCGCGCGCTCCACGTCGTAGTCGGCCGCCTGCAGCAGGCGCAGGATGATGTTCTCGACGTCCTCTCCGACATATCCCGCTTCGGTCAGCGTCGTCGCGTCGGCGATGGTGAAGGGCACACGCAGCATCTTGGCCAGGGTCTGCGCCAGCAGCGTCTTGCCGGAGCCCGTCGGGCCGATGAGGAGGATGTTCGACTTCTGCAGCTCGACGTCTCCATTGTCATTGCCGGACTCGATCCGCTTGTAGTGGTTGTGGACGGCCACCGACAGGATCTTCTTCGCGCGCTCCTGGCCGACCACGTACTGATCGAGAACGTTCTTGATCTCGGCCGGCTTGGGAAGGGAGCGGATCTCGCGTGACTTCTCCTCTTCCCACTCCTCGGCGATGATGTCGTTGCAGAGCTCGATGCACTCGTCGCAGATGTAGACCGTGGGCCCGGCGATGAGCTTGCGCACATCGTTCTGGCTCTTGCCGCAGAACGAGCACTTCAGCGTTCCGTTGCCTTCGCGCGTCCGACCCGCCATTCTGTGCCTCGACTCCTTACTTCTGGACCTGGGCCGCCAGAGCAGCCGCCTCACTGATCGCCCGGGTGGTGGGCTTCGACGAGATGACCTCGTCGACGATTCTATAGTCCTTGGCCTGCTCGGCGGTCATGAAAAAGTCGCGATCGGTGTCGCGCTGGATCTTGTCCATGCCCTGGCCCGTGTGATGCACGAGGATGCGATTGAGCTCCTCGCGCATTCTCAGGATTTCCTTCGCCTGGATGTCGATGTCGGTCGCCTGCCCCTGCACGCCGCCGAGCGGCTGATGGATCATGATGCGCGCGTGGGGCAGCGCGAAGCGCTTGCCGCGGGCGCCCGCGCACAGGAGCAGGGCGCCCATCGAGGCCGCCTGGCCCATGCAGATGGTGGAGATGCCGGGCTTCACGTACTGCATCGTGTCGTAGATGGCCATGCCGGCCGTCACCGAGCCGCCCGGCGAGTTGATGTAGAGATAGATGTCCTTGTCGGGATCCTCGGCCTCGAGGAAGAGCATCTGCGCGATCACCAGATTCGCGAGCTCGTCCTCGATGAAGGTGGGCAGGAAGATGATGCGCTCCTTGAGCAGACGGGAAAAGATGTCGAACGCCCGTTCGCCGCGCGGCGTCTGCTCGATCACCATTGGAACCAAGGCCATCAGGGCTCTCCTTCTACTGTCTACGGTCCTGGGGTGCGTTAGGCGTGGATGGATGCGTGCTGGATGAGAAAGTCGAGCGTCTTGCGCTCGCGCAGACCGTGTCGGAGCGAGTCGAGGTCACCACTTTTTTCCATCATACGTCGAATGGCGGGCGCCGGCCGCTGACTGGCCCTGGCGATCGTGTCCACCTCGGCCTCGACCTCGGCGTCGGCGACGGTGAGCTCCTCCTTGTCGGCGATGGCCTCGAGGAGCAGCGCCCGGCGCACCGCCCGCTCGGCCCCGGCCCGGAGCTCGCCGATGAGCTTCTGGTAGTCCCACTGCACGCCGTCGGGATCGACGCCCTGCCGGCGCAGGCGCTCGCGCGCGTGCTCGACCTGGCCCGCGATCTGCCGCATGACCATCGCGTCGGGGACGGTGAACTCGTGGCGCTCGAGGGCGCCCGCCACCAGCTTGTCCTCGAGCTCCCGGCGCTGCTCGACCTCGCGCCGCGCCTCGAGCTGCGTGCGCACCTCGGCCCGCAGCCCCTCCAGCGTGTCGAACTGTCCGAGCGACTTGGCGAAGTCGTCGTCGAGGGCGGGCAGGACCTTCTCCTTCACCTCGGTGATTTTGAGGCTGGCCGTACCGCCCTTGCCGCGTAAGGACTCCATCCGATGATCGTCGGCGAAGCGCACCGCGATCTCCTTCTTCTCGCCCGCCCGCATGCCGACGGCCGCCGCGTCGATCTCCGGCATCACGCTGCCGGTGCCGAGGACGAAGTGGTGGCCGTTGGCGGTGGTGGGCTCGTGCGCCTCCGGAGCCAGCGTGTAGTCGACGATCACGAGATCGCCGTCGGCGGCCGGCCGGTCCACGCTCCGGAACTCCGCCTGCTGGTCCCGCATCTGCTCGACGGTGCGCGCCACGTCGTCGTCGGAGACCGGGGACGGGGCGTGCTGCACGTCGAGCCCCTTGTAGTCGGCCAGCGCGATGGCGGGCTTCACCTCGACGACCGCCACGAACGACAGCGGGGCGTTCTCCTCGAGCTTGACCTCCTGGAGGTCGGGCTCGTTCACCGGATCGATCCGCGCTTCCGTCAGCGCCTGGCGGTACACGTCCGGGATGAGATGCTCGGCGACCTCCCTCCGGACGTCGTCGGCGAAGTGCAGCTTGACGAGTGAGCGCGGCACGTGACCCTTGCGAAACCCCGGCAGGCGCGCCTGCTTCTGCACCCGCCCGTAGGCCCGTTCCCACTCCTTTTGGACCACGTCGACCGGCGCCTCGACGGCGAGCCGGCGCTTGCAGGCTTCGAGCTCTTCGACGGCAACCTTCACGAGCGCGTCTCGATCCTCATCGACACTCCGAGTTGGTGCGAGAGGGGGGAGTTGAACCCCCAAGGGCTTTAGGCCCACTGGATCCTAAGTCCAGCGCGTCTGCCAGTTTCGCCACTCTCGCGGGGATAGACGCGGTGTGCGCGCCCGACCCTGAGCATACCTACCAGGCGTCTGAGCCGCAAGGATGACGGGCTTTTGAAGAAACGTGCGTCGGGCGGGGCGTCAGGCGGCTTCGGAAGGCGTCAGGCGCCGGCGCTCCAGGAAGAGACGATGCTCGGCGCGGAAGCGGTCCAGACAACTCCGGCAGATGCCGTCGGTGAAGCGAAGCCTCAGCCCCCGCCACGAGACGACGCCGCTCACGAGCGGATAGCCGTGATAGTAACGGTGCCAGGCGCAACGGCCGAACAGCATCGGGTCCTCCGCGTGCGACGTCGGGCCTTCGTGCAAGGCGTGTGCCCCGTCCGGTTTGCCAGAGATTCGCGCCGGATGCCGCAACACTCATCCGCGAAAGGGAAATGTCGTACCGGCCATGGGCATAATTGAGCCGTGAACTGGTGGCGGCGGCGTCCGACCCTCCGGACGCTCGCACTCGCAGGAGCGGTCGTGCTCGGTCTCGCCGGCCTTGCGCTCGTCGCGTATTCCTGGACGGAACTGGCCCGCTTCGAGCGGGTGGAGGCGCGGCGAACGGCATTCGTGTACGCGGCGCCTCAGCCGCTGGCGGCGGGGGTGCACGTGCGCCTGGCCGATCTCGCCGGGACCCTCGCCCGTCTGCACTACACGGAGACACGCGAGGCGCCCCAGGCGCCGGGCCAGTATCAACGGCGCCCCACCGAGTGGCAGATCGCGCTGCGTGGATCACCGGGCGCCGGCGGCGCCCAGCGCGTGAAGCTCGAGCTCAAGGACGAGCGGATCGCGCGAGTCACCCGCGACGGCCGCGACATCGGCGCCGCCGCGCTCGAGCCCGACGTGCTCACCAGCGCCGGCGACCGCCCCGGCGAGGAATATCGGCCGGTCCAGCTGGCGGAGGTCCCGCTGATGCTGATGCAGGCCGTGCTCGCCGCGGAGGACCACCGCTTCTTCGAGCACAAGGGCGTGGACGCGCGCGGACTCCTCCGCGCGCTCTGGGTCAACTTCCGCGCCGGGCGCGTCACGCAGGGCGGCAGCACCATCACCCAGCAGCTGGTGAAGAATCGCCTGCTCGATCCCAAACGCACGCTGGCGCGCAAGGTCGACGAGGCCTGGCTCGCCACGCTGGTCGAGTGGCGCTATCCGAAGGAGCGCATCCTCGAGGCCTACCTCAACGAGATCTATCTGGGCCAGCGCGGCGCTCTCGCCATCCGCGGTGTCGGCGCCGGCGCCCGCAGCTATTTCCGGAAGGAGATCCATCAGCTGACCCTCGCCGAGTCGGCGCTGCTGGCCGGCATGCTGCGCGCGCCGAACACGTATTCCCCCACCGTGAACCCCACGCGCGCGCGCGAGCGGCGCGACGTCGTCATCGGCCGCATGCGCGAGCTGAACTTCATCTCCGCCGGCGACGCCGATCGGGCGCGCCAGGAGCCCCTGCGCGTCGAGCGCGCCGCCGGCTCCGCGCAGCCGGCGCCGTATTTCACCGACTACGTCCGTCAAGAGCTCGAGGCGCGGTACGGGGACGATGCCTTCCGCACCCACGACGCGCGCATCTTCACCTCGCTCGACCTGACGCTCCAGCGTCTGGCCGAGCGCGCCATCACGCGCGGCCTCGAGCGCCTCGAGGCCTCGCGGCCGAAGCTGCGCGTGGCCGATGAGACGCGCCGTCTGCAAGCCGCGCTCGTCGCGCTCGATCCCGCCACCGGCCAGATCCGCGCGCTCGTGGGCGGCCGCGACTACCAGGCGAGCCAGTACAATCGCGCCGCCCTCGCCCGGCGTCAGCCCGGCTCCGCCTTCAAACCGTTCGTCTACGCGACGGCGCTCACAGTGCACGAGGGGCGCGCCTTCAACGCCGCCAGCTTTCTCGATGACTCGCCGCTCACGATCAATCTGGGTGGCACGCCGTGGTCGCCGCGCAATTACGAAGACCGCTACCTCGGCCGCGTCACCGTCCGCGAAGCGCTCGAGCAGTCGCTCAATGCGGCCACCGTGCGGCTCGCCCACGACGTCGGGCTCCCGCTCATCGTCGAGCGCGCACGCGCCTTCGGGCTGACCGGCACCCTCGAGCCCGTTCCCTCGATGGTCCTCGGCGCGTTCGAGGTGACGCCGCTGGAGCTGGCGGGCGCCTACGTCCCGTTCGCCAACGGCGGCGTTCGGCCGTCGGTGCCGCGGGCGGTGCGCGCCGTGTACGGCCGGAACGGCGCCATCGAGCCGACCGACGACTCGCAGCCGCGTGCGGTGCTCGCGCCGGCCGAGGCGTACGTGATGACGTCGCTCCTCGAGGGCGTGATCAAATCGGGCACGGGCGCCGCCGCTCGCGCGCTCGGCGTTCCTGGCGCGATCGCCGGCAAAACGGGGACCACCAACGATGGGCGGGACGCCTGGTTCGTCGGCTACTCGCCCGGCCTGCTCGTGGCCGTCTGGGTCGGCTTCGACAGCAACGAGCCTCACGGGCTGAGCGGTGCGCAGGGCGCGCTGCCGATCTGGGCGGAGTTCATGCGCCCGGCGCTGGAGGCCTATGCGCCGCAGGGCTTCACCGTGCCGTCCGGCATCGTCTTCTCGGACATCGACCTGGACAACGGCAAGCTCGCCAATCGCTTCTGCCGGCGCATCGGCAAGGAAGTGTTCGTGGCCGGGACCGAGCCGGAGCCTTGCCAGGAGCACGGCGGACTTGGTGATCGCGTCCAGGACTGGTGGAACCGCTTCCGCGACTGGCTCCGCCGCTGAAGTCAGCGAAGTCAGCGGCACGGCAGTTGCCCCGGACGGTGACATGGCCGGCCTGCTGGTCGTGGCGCTGCTGCTGGGCGTGACCGCCTGCACGCCCCCGCCGCGGACGGCTGCTCCCGAGCTTCCATCCACCGTCGATGTCCCGCCCGTGACCGCGAGCATCGTCGGCACCGCATCCTGGTACGGCGCATTCCATCATGGCCGCCGCACCGCCAGCGGCGAGATCTTCGACATGCACGCGCTCACCGCGGCCCATCGCACGCTACCGCTCGGCACGTGGGTGCGCGTCACGAACCTCTTGAATGGCAAGTCGGTCGAGGTCCGCGTGAACGATCGCGGACCGGTCATCCGGAGCCGGATCATCGACGTGTCGCGCGGCGTCGCGATGGCGCTCGACGGCTTCGCGGCCGGCGTGTTCCCGGTGCAGCTCGTGGTGCTGGATTAGACGCGCTCGGCGCGGACCTCGGCGAAGACGCGGGAGGCCACCAGCATCGCGTCACGCGTGGCCGGGGCACCGACGTAGCCGAGCAGATGCAGCAACGTCTCGGTGAGCTCGTCTTCCGTCCAGCCCTGCCGCAAAGCCATCCGGAGGTGAATCGCCAGCTCCGGGTCGTGTCCGGTTGCCGCGTCCGAGACGACGCAGATCAGCGTGCGCGTCTTCAGATCCAGTCCCGGCCGCGTCCACAGCGCGCCGAACACCGTCTCCGTGACCACGTCGATGAACTTCCGCATGACGGGATCGGCGTACGTCGTGCGCGAGGCCTGCTCGATCCACGCCTCGCCCTGTAGCTGCCGCCGCACCGCCGCTCCGCGTCGCTGGTTCTCGCTCTCGGCCATCGCGTCCTCCCGTGGGGAATGTCGCCCGTCCGACAGGATACGAGGAGCGCGGAGCGGGGTGCACGCCGAATGCCAGCGACGTTTTTTTGTGCGCCAGGAATGATCGTCGCTTTGGAACCGTCGGACATGGGGATCGTTACCACACGGAGGAGGACGTCAGCATGACGGAGGAGTGCGACCACTGGCTGGTCCAGCGAAGAGTCAGCGATCGATACTGGGCATGCGTCGACTGCGAGCTCGAGTTTCGCCCCGTGCAGACAGGACCGCCGACCAAGGAGGAGATCGTGCGTCGCGCCCTCGGGCGCCTCGGGCTCGGAGAGCCCTGACAACGACGTGGGCAACTTTTTCAGCCGCCGGAACGTCCGCCGTTCAGCAGCCAGTCGATGATCGCCGTTCCATCGCCGCCGTCTGCCGAGGGCTGATCCACGCTCGGACGCCCGGGCTGTCGGGCGACCGGCCGTGGAGCGTGCTCGACCGTGCGTATCGGGGTCGGCTTCTCGGGTGCGGCCGCCGCCGGGATCGCTGCGGCCGGCGCCACCGCTCGCGGTGGCAAGGCTTGCGCAGGCGCCACCGGAGAAGCCGCGACGATCGGTTCGGAACCGCTTCGCGCGACCCGATCGGAGCGCGCGACCCAGGCCGTCGCGCCGACGACAAGCAGGCCCACCACCAGCGCAATCACCATGCCCGCGTCCGAGCGTGCGCGGTGGCGGGCAGACAACTTCCGCTCGCCGAGCACGGACGTCGGTCCGCCCGCACGCGCGGGCGCCTGCGATGGCTCGCTGTCCGCGCTCCACATGTCGTTGACCATCAGGCTGATGCTCGAGTACCGTCGTCCCGGTCCCGGCTCCAGCGCCCTGGCGACGATTCGCGCGATCGCGAACGGCAGGTCTCCAACGACGCTGCCGCCGAGGCCCTGCGGTCTCTGGCCCGTCAGCAGCTCTCGAATCAACAGGCCGAGAGCGTGGACGTCGGCGGCCTCGGTGGTCTCCGCTCGCGCGATCTGCTCCGGCGCGAGATAGGCGGCGACCGCCTGGTCGTGCGGCCGCGGGCGGGCCGCCATGCGACGCGCTGTCGTCAGCTCCACGCCGACGAGCTTGACGGCATCGCGGCCGTTCTCGTCCTTCACGAGAACGACCGACTCGGGTTTCAGCTCGCCGTGAACGATGCCGTTTCGATGCAGGATCTCCAGGCCCTCGCCGATCTGGATGGCCAGGCGAAGACCGTCATGCAGGCCGAACACTCTGCGCTCGTCGAGCACCTCGCGCAGCGACCGTCCCACGAGCGGCTCGCGGACGACGAACGGCTCGCCCTCGTCGGTGGTGCCGGCGTCGTAGACGCGGGCCAGCGCCCGGTGATGGCACGCAGGCCTGGCGAGCCGCTGCGCCTGCTCACGCGCGGCGGCGACGAACCCCGCGTCGGCCGCCGCCTCCCCGCGCAGCACCGAGAGCGCCACCGGCTGCAGCGTCACCGCGTCCTCGGCGGCGTACGTGACCGCCTCGGCGGTCGCGGCGCGGAGGCCGAGGACCCGGTATCGCCCCTTGATCGTGACCGAGCGCGCCATGTCGCTCGGCGTCCCGTCGTCCGCCATGCCCCGGCTAATCGCGCAGGACGTTCTTGATGGCGTCGAGAACGGGATTGCTCTCGCCGGATCGGGCCGGCGCCGGTGCCGTCGCCGTTCGGGGCAGATACTTCCGGACGCAGTCGTACTGCTCCCAGCCCTTGAGCGGATAGTCGAGCTTCACCGTCTTCCACTTCGGGTGACCGTTGTCGACGAGCCAGCCCATGTTGCCGGCGAGGACCTGGGCGAAGCGTCCGACGTTGTCGCAGTCGAGCCGCCGAAAGTCGAACGACACGAGGACGGACTTGACGGCCACCGTCGCCAGCGGTCGGCTCTGCCACGCGTAGGTCGCGGCCGGCAGCTCGACGCTCGGGTAGAACTCGGTGACGCTCTTGTTCGTGATGGGCACCAGCGCCAGCTTGTCCGCGTCGCTCACGCCTTCCGTGAAGAGCTTCACGGGAGCGCCGGCCACGTAGAACATCGCGTCGATCTGCCCGGCCTTCAGCGCGGCCAGGGCCTGGTCCGTGTCGATGAACACCATCTCCTTGGGCTCGATCTCGGAGACCTTGAACATGAGGCGGGCGGTCAGATAGGTGCCGCTGCCCTCGCGTCCGACGGCCACCCGCTTGTCCGCGAGATCGTCGAAGCCGGCGATGTTGCGGCCGAGGATGTGGACCTCCTCGTTGTAGAGCGGAAACACCATCTTGATCTTCTTGGCGATGCGCTTGAGCACCGGATCGGTCTCGACCCGTGCGACGAAGGCCAGCACGTCGGACTGCACGATGCCGAGCTGGGTGGCCGGGCGCTGATAGACCGCGAAGACGTTCTCCACGGAGCCCTTGGACGGCGTCACGGTGACGTTGATGCCGTTCGGCTTCATGAGCTTCTGGAGGTTCAAGCCGAACTGGTAGTACGTGCCCTTCTCGCTGCCGGTGATGATGCCCATGTCCGCGGCCGAAACCGGCGCCGTCGCGAAGCAGACAAGAGCGATCCCGAGGCTGGTTTCCATCCACCGCCTGCCGCCCATACGTGCCTCCTTGATCCAGGTGTCGATCGGGGAGACAGCATGGAACATCACTTCCGGCCCCGCCGTCAAGGCCGGCGAACACGGCCTCCGGAGTTGACCGTCTCGGAGTACGCCGCGAGCAGCGACTGGGCGACGCGCTCCCAGGCGAAGTACTCCTCGACGACCCTGCGGCCCTCGGCCCCCAAGCGGGTGACGGCCGTCTCGTCGTCGAGAAGCCGTGTCACGGATTGCGCGAAGCACCGCGGGTCGTCGGCGAGCAGCATATTGGCGCCGTGCACCGCCGGCAGTCCCTCGGCGCCGACCGCCGTCGACACGATCGCCTTGCCCATCGCCCACGCCTCCAGGATCTTGAGGCGCGTCCCGCCGCCGCTGAGGAGCGGGACCACGACGACACCCGCCTGCTCGACGAACGGCCGCACATCCTCGACCGTCCCGGTGAATCGCACGTGCGCGGTTGCCAGCGCGCGCACGAGCGCTGGCGGCGGACGGCGACCGACGACGAGAAATCGGGCGGCTGGACGGACGCGCAGGATCTCGGGGAGGACGTCCCGCACGAACCATTCGACGCCTTGCACGTTCGGGGCCCAGTCCATCGACCCGACGAAGACGATGAGATGCGGGTCACGCACCGCCGGGGCGACCGAGAACGCCTTGACGTCCACGCCATTGGGGACGACGCTCACGCGCAGCCGGGGCGCCAGCGCTTCGATGCGCGCGCCGTCGATCTCCGAGACGGCGATGCCGTGCTGGAACCCTGCGTACGTCGCGTGCTCCGCCCGCCGGGTCTTGGACGCTTCCCATGTCATGCCCACGCGACGCCAGAGCCGACGTTCGTTGACGGCCAGACGCTGGACGAGCACGTGCTCTACGTTGTGAGCATCGATCAGTCGCGGCGGGTCGCCGGCGTCGGGCAGCGCATGGGCGACCTGGACGTGATCACAGTGCACCAGGTCGAAGGCGGTGCGGCCGAGGGCGGCCGTCACGTTGGCAATGAATCGCGGATCGCGAAATCCCGCCCAGGCCAATGGCAGCGGATCGAGCGGGCTCTGCGCGGCCCGGCGCACGCGGGCACTCAGCCGGTGCCGGCGCGGAACTCGCGCCACCTGCGTCTGCAGCGCCGGCAGCCGGTCGCGCAGCGCCGCGAGGCTGGCGATGTCGGCGGCCGTCTCGACCGCCGTGACGAGCATCACATCGTGCACGTCGGCGACGGCCTTCAGCAGATGGAACGTCCGGATCCGCCCGCCCGTGTTGAGCGGATACGGCACGCGCGCGGAGATGAACGCGACTCTCACGCGCGGACTTCGTCGTACAGGGCCGCGAGAGCGGCGCGCCGCGCACGGAGCGAGAAGTCTCTCTCGATCTGCTCGCGCGCCTGTGCGCCGAAGCGCCGCCGCAGCGCGGCGTCGTGGAGCAGCGAGACGACGTGGTCGGCCATCGCTGCCGTGTCGCCGGGCGGGGCGAGATAGCCGTTTTCCGCGTGGGCCACGACCTCGGGCAGCCCACCGACGGCGGCGGCGACGACGGGCACGCCGTGCGCGAACGCCTCGAGCGCGACATTCGGCAGGCCCTCGCTCCGCGACGGCAGCAGCAAGACGGACATGTTCCGGTAGACGTCGTCGAGGTTGTCCCGATACCCCAGCCACGTCACGGAGCCTTCGACGCCGAGTCGCCGCGCCTGCCCTTCGAGGCGTTCACGCTCCGCGCCCTCGCCGGCGACGACGAGCGCCGCGCCGGGGACACGACGACGCACGGCTGCGTGCACCTCGAGCCCGAGGTCGACGCCTTTTTCCGGACTGAGCCGACCGACGATGCCGACCACGCCGACGGATTCACCGGCCGGTGCCGCGGAAGCAGTGGCGCGCGACGGGGCCTCGACCAGACACGCGTTGTGGATCACGCGAAGCTTTGCCGGCGGAATGCCCATGAGCCGCGCGCGCGCGGCCATGGCGTGCGACACGACCACGACACGGCTGGCGCGACGAACGGCCAGACGCTCGAGGCGGTAGTAGAGGCGGACCTTGGGATTCTCGTAGGTCTCGCCGTGCAGGAAGGCGACCCAGGGTCGGCGCAGTCGCGAGGCGAGCAAGGAGGTGAGGACGTTCGGCTTGTAGCCGTGCGTCTGCACGACCTCGACGTCGGCGGCCCGGGCGTGACGCAGGAGCTGGGGCAGGACGCGTGGGTCGCCGGGAAAGCGGTCGGTCATGGTGACGACGGGCCCCTGGTGACGCGCGGCGAGGATCAACGGTGTTGGCAGGGTGCCGCGCTGGAACACGGCGAGCCGGACCGTGGCATTCAGCCCAGGACCCATGGTGGCCAGGAGCTGTTTGCCGGGTCCGGTCAGGCGGTAGCCGTCGATCACCGCCAGAACCGTCACGTGCGTCACCTCGGTCACGTGGGCTTCAGCTGCGTTGCACGGACAGGGGGCAA
>JBIOXS010000088.1:0-35324 GCA_044869815.1 Candidatus Rokuibacteriota bacterium
CTCGGCGTCGTGGAGAACATGTCCTACTTCGTCGCGCCCGACACGGGCGCCCGCTACCACATCTTCGGCGAGGGCGGCGGGCAGCGCATCGCCGACGAGTACGGCGTGCCCCTGCTGGCGCAGCTGCCGCTCGATCCGGACACGCGCAAGGGCGGCGACGAGGGCACGCCGATCACCGTGCGCCGGCCGGACTCGGCGCAGGCGCAGGCGTTTCGTGAGCTCGGCACGCGCGTCATCCAGCGCCTCGACGCCGTCGCCTCCCTGCGGCCGCTGCCGACGATCTCCTGAGCGGCCGGAGCGGATGGCGTCCGGCGCGACCGTCGTCCCGATCTTCCCGCTCCCGGACGTCACCTTCTTTCCGCACACGCTGCTGCCGCTCCACGTCTTCGAGGCGCGCTATCGCGCCATGATCATGGACGCGCTGGCGCGCGACCGGCGGCTCTGCATCGTCAAGCTTCGACCGGGTTACGAGGCGACGTACGAGGGCAAGCCGGCCGTGCATGCCGTCGCCGGCGCGGGGGAGATCGTTTCCTGGGAGCGTCTGTCGAACGGCCGCTACAACATCCTCGTGCGCGGCGACGCCCGCGTGCGGATCGACCGCGAGCTGCCCACGGACACGCTGTACCGCATGGTCACCGCCACCGTGCTTCAAGATTCGCCGCCGAAGGGCGAGGTGACCGCGTCGCTCGCGCGGATCCGCGCCGCGTGCGCGGCGCTGCTGCGTGCGCTCGAGCGCCCCGCCGACCTGCTCGACACCGCGCTCGCGGAGGGGCAGCCCTCCGGCGTGGTGGCCGATCGGATCGCGGCGGCGGTCATTCCCGACCCGACGTTGCGCCAGGAGCTGCTGGAGCTGCTCGACGTCGACGCGCGCGCCGAGCGCGTCGCCGTGGCCGTCGAGACGCTCGTGCGCGAGCTCAGAGGCGGCCGGTCATGAGGCGGTGGGTGGCCGCGCTCGTCCTGGCCGTCGTCCTCGCGGCCACGCCGGCCGAGGCGCGCGGGTGGTCGTGGCTCGGCGTGCGCATTCGCGATCTCTCCGAGCAGGAGATGGAGGAAGTCGCGAAGAAGCACGGAATCCGGGAGGGCTACGGGGCGGTGATCGTCGAGGTCATGGAGGGAACGCCGGCCCAGCGGGCCGGGATGAAGAACGGCGACATCGTCGTCGCCGTCGATGACCGTCCCGTCACCGACACGCGAGTGCTGCAGCGCCTGATCGCCGCCGGCCCCGTGGAGCGCGAGGCGCGGCTGACGGTGCTCCGTCCGGAGGGCCGGCGCGCGCTCGGGGTGCGGCTGGTCACCATGCCACGCACCATCGCCGGCGAGCGGGTGGCCGCCGAGTTCGGCTTCATCCTCCGCGATCCCGAGCCGCAGACCGAGATCGGCGGGCGTCGGCCGGGCGGCAGCGCGCCGACGGTCACCCTCGTGATCCGTGGCAGCGCGGCCGAGCGCGCCGGGCTCGAGACGGGCGACGTCATCTTGCAGATCAACGAGACGGCGGTGGTCAGTCGCGACGCGGCCCGCGAGGCGCTGGCCGACCTGGCTACCGAGCAGCCGTTCAAGCTCACCGTGCGCCGGGGCGAACGTCATCTGGCCCTCGACATCCCCGCCGCCGAGCGCGCCTCCCGGTAGGTAAAAGGCCAGCGCGCCGATCGCTTGGGGTATAAGAGGAGCGCCACGGCTTTGCCGGGGCGCTCCGAAGGTTGGGGGTATGGGGGCCATTCGGGGCCCCAGGAAAAAAGACGAGGAGGCCATCAGATGAGCACGTCGCAAACAACTCCAGAGGCGTCGCGTCGACGATTCCTCACCGGCGCGGCAGTGGCGGCCACCGCGACCGGCGCCGCCGCACTCGGCTTTCCGGCGGTCGTCAAGGCACAAGGCCCGATCAGCATGCGCTGGCAGAGCACGTGGCCGGCCAAGGACATCTTCCACGAGTACGCGAACGACTTCGCCAAGAAGGTGAACGACATGACCGGCGGCGACCTGAAGATCGAGGTGCTGCCGGCAGGTGCGGTGGTGCCGGCCTTCGGCCTGATCGACGCCGTTTCCAAGGGCACGCTCGACGGCGGTCACGGCGTGCTCGTGTACCACTACGGCAAGCAGACGGCGCTGGCGCTGTGGGGCTCCGGTCCCGGTTACGGCATGGACGCCAACATGCTGCTCTCCTGGCACAAGTACGGTGGCGGCAAGCAGCTCCTGACCAAGCTGTACGCGTCGATCGGCGCCAACGTGGTGTCGTTCCCGTACGGCCCGATGGCCACCCAGCCGCTCGGTTGGTTCAAGAAACCGGTCACGAAAGTGGATGACTTCAAGGGGCTGAAGTTTCGCACCGTCGGAATCTCAATCGATGTGTACACGGGGCTGGGCGCGGCAGTCAATGCGCTGCCGGGCGGTGAGATCGTGCCGGCCATGGACCGCGGCCTCCTCGACGCGGCCGAGTTCAACAACGCGACGTCCGACCGCATCCTCGGCTTCGCCGACGTGTCGAAGGTCTGCATGCTGCAGAGCTACCACCAGAACGCCGAGCAGCTGGAGATCACGTTCAACAAGACGAAGTTCGACGGCCTGCCCGACAAGATGAAGGCCATCATCGAGAACGCGGTGGAGGCCGCCTCCGCCGACATGTCGTGGAAGGCCATCGACCGCTACTCGAAGGACTACATCGAGCTGCAGACGAAGGACAAGGTCCGGTTCTACAAGACACCAGACTCCGTGCTGCAGAAGCAGCTCGAGGTCTATGACCAGGTCGCCGACAAGAAGTCGTCGGAGAACCCGCTGTTCAAGGAGATCGCCGAGTCGCAGAAGGCGTTCGCCCAGCGGGCGGTGAAGTGGGATCTCGACACCAACGTCAGCCGCCGGATGGCGTATAACCACTACTTCGGCAAGCCCGCTCCGAAGAAAAGCTAGCGCGTCCGTGACCGACCGCGTCCGCGTTGCCAGCCACCCGGTCATCGCCGGGTGGCTGATCGGGCGCCGCCCGTGAGCGCTGAGCGCCTGATCCAGGCGGTCGACTGGATCAGCTACGCGTCCGGCAAGGTGTTCGCGTGGCTCATCGTGGTCCTCACCTTCGTGGTCTCGATCGAGGTCTTCAAGCGCTACATCCTCAACGCCCCCACCGCGTGGATCTTCGACTTCAACAACATGCTGTACGGCACGCTCTTCATGCTGTGCGGCGCCTACACGCTGGCGGCCGGCGGGCACGTGCGCGCGGATTTCGTCTACATCTACATGAAGCCGCGCGCGCAGGCCGCGCTCGACCTCGTCCTGTACTTCGTGTTCTTCATCCCGTGCATGCTCGGTCTCATCTACGCGGGCAGCGGCTTCGCCGCCGACTCGTGGCGGATCGCGGAGCACTCGACGGTCACGGCCGAGGGCCCGCCCGTCTATCACTTCAAGACCGTCATCCCGATCGCCGGCGTGCTCGTCATGCTCCAGGGCGCGGCCGAGATCATGCGCTCCGTGGTGTGCCTGCGCACCGGCCGCTGGCCGGCCCGCCGCGAGGACGTCGAGGAGATCGACGTCATCGACACGCAGCTCGGACATAGCCAATACGTCGACGAGGAGTCGCGGCGCGTGGCACTCGAAGGCGCCCACGCCATCGACGAGGCGGCCCGGCACCGGCGCGACGTGGAGCACAAGAACCCATGATGGCGCGATGAGTGATCCGGCTCTCGGGCTCACGATGCTGGGCCTGATCGTGGTGGCCATCATGCTGGGCTACCCGACGGCGTTCACGCTGATGGGCCTCGGCGCCGTCTTCGGCTTCATCGCCTTCTGGGATCCCAACTACCACTGGTGGTCGAACCGCGTCTTCGACCTGATCGCCCAGCGGACGTACGGCGTCATGATCAACGACACGCTCCTGTCCGTTCCGCTGTTCGTCTTCATGGGCTACATCATGGAGCGGGCGGCGCTGGTGGACCGGATGTTCCACGCCGTGCAGCTCGCGTTCCGCCGTGTGCCGGCCTCGCTGGCGGTGACGACGCTGCTCGTGTGCGCGTTCTGGGGCATCGCCTCCGGCATCGTGGGCGCCGTCGTCGTCCTGATGGGCGTCATCGCCATGCGTCCGATGCTCAAGGCGGGCTACGACGTGAAGCTGGCGTCGGGGGCGATCACGGCCGGCGGCACGCTCGGCATCTTGATCCCGCCATCGGTCATGCTGATCGTCTACGCGGCCGTGGCCGGGCAATCGATCGTGAAGCTCTACGCGGCCGCGATGCTGCCGGGCTTCTTCCTCACGTTCCTCTATCTCGTGTACATCCTCGGCTGGGCCATCATCAATCCACGGATCGCGCCGAAGCTGCCACGCGATCAGTACCGCGTGGCCGTTCCCGACTATCTCCGCCGGCTCGATGCGGGCGGCCGCCGCAGCGTCGTGCCCGGGTTGTTCGCCGCCGTGCTCCGACCGCGTGCGTTCGGCGCCCCCTATGCCGCCATCACTCGCAACGTGCTCGCGGTCCTCGTGCCCGTCGTGCTCACGGCCGGCACGTTCGGGCTCACGTGGTGGTACGTCGTCGTCTATAACGCCGCGCCGACCGTGGCCGCGGCCCCCAGCGCGCCCCCACTGGCGACGACGACCCCAGCTCTCCCGGCGGCGCGGCAGCCGATCGCCGTCGCCACCGCGCGCGAGCAGCAGCCACAGGAGCTCCAGGAGCTGGGCACGGCCGGTGAGTCGGAGACGACCGCGCCGTCGCGCACCGAGGGCGCCCCGGAGGAGATGGGCACCCTCGGTGAGGTGACGGCGACGGCCACTGGCCAAGTCCCGGCCCACTTCTACGCGTGGTTCTGGGGGCTGGGCGGCCTGTCGGCGCTGCTGCTGCTGCTCTACTTCTGGCGCATGGACGGGGAGCAGCTCGAGATCCTCAAGGAGCTGATCATCTCGGTCGTGCCGCTCGGCGTCCTCACCGTGGTCGTCCTCGCCGTGATCCTCTTCGGGATCTGCACGGCGACCGAGTCGGCCGCCATCGGCGCCCTCGGCGCGCTCTACCTGGCGGTCATGGCCCGATTTCCCAAGCAGGTCTGGTGGTGGAGCCTGGTCGGCGTGCTGATGGGCTTCGTGCTCGGGTGGTGGCAGAACGAGCCGTGGATGTCGCTCCTCGTGGCCGCATCGATCGGCGGCACCTTCGTCGGCACGGTGGTCCCGGGTGTCGTGCAGCTCTGGAGCTCGCAAGAGCTTCGCGAGAACCTCAAGCAGTCGACGTTCCTCACCGCCAAGACGACGGCCATGGTCTGCTGGCTGTTCGTCGGCTCCGCGCTGTTCTCGGCCGTGTTCGCGCTGCACGGTGGCCAGGCGGTGATCGAGCGGTGGGTGCTCGGGATGAATCTCTCGCCGATGGGATTCATGCTGATCGCGCAGCTGCTGATCTTCCTGCTCGGCTGGCCCCTCGAGTGGACGGAGATCATCGTCATCTTCTGTCCGATCTTCATCCCGCTGCTCAGCCACTTCGACATCGATCCGATCCTGTTCGGCACCATGGTGGCCGTCAATCTCCAGGCGGCGTTCCTCTCGCCGCCCGTCGCCATGTCGGCCTTCTATCTCAAGGGCGTCTCACCCAAGCACGTCACGCTGAACCAGATCTTCGCCGGCATGATGCCGTACATGTTCATCGTCATGATCTGCCTCGCCTTCATGTACATCTGGCCCGGCATGACCCTGTGGCTCCCGGAATTTCTGTACGGGAAGTAACTCCGAGGCCGGCGACCTACGTAAATTCACCTTGACAGGATTCTTCGTGCGCATGACCCCCATGTCGCCAGCGCCTTACAAGTGGTAGTCCCACGTGGCGACATTGACGCCACAATGACCGCCACGGCTGCGTCATCGAACAAAACTCGGTCGACCTGCTATCGTCGCAACCGGAGCCGCCAGGGGCCGAAAAAAATTCCCACCCCTGACCGCGAGCTCGAGCTCGAACGACTGGGTAACGAGATCGCCGAACTGGCGGCGCATCTCAATGCCGCCACCGCGCGACTGCTCGACCTGATTCGTGAGTTCGACGAGCGCGGCGGCTGGGGCAACGGCTTCCGTTCGTGTGCCGCCTGGCTGACGTGGCGGGTCGGGCTCGCCCCGGGGGCCGCGCGCGAGCACGTGCGGGTGGCCCGTGCGCTCGGCACGCTGCCGCAGCTTGGCCAGGCTCTCCGGCGCGGAGAGCTCTCGTACTCCAAGGTTCGAGCGCTGACCCGTGTCGCCACGCCCGAGACCGCCAAGCGCCACGCGACCCGGACGCTGTATCTGTTTCCAGACGACGACGGCATGGTGGTGATCCGCGGACGACTGGAGCCTGAGGTGGGTGCTCTGTTGATGAAGGCGCTCGAGGCGGCCCGGGAGACGCTCTATCAGCAGGCGCGCCGGCATGCGGCCGGGCCAGAGAACGTTCCTGCAGGAACGCCGACCGACGTTCCCGCGCGACCGTGGGCGCCACGCGTTGACGAGGAGATACCGACGGCCGGCCAGCTGCAGGCCGACGCCCTGGCCCTGATCGCTGAGAGCACGTTCCACCACGGAGTGAACCCGGGTGCGTACAGCCGTTCACTTCGGCCGGGACCGGGCGCTCGCGCGAGCGAGCGAACGCCCGATCCGTGCCGCCGTCAGTCGTGCTACGCGCGATCGAGCCAAACTCTGTGCATGTCGATGAGGCCGGCGGGGATCATCTGGAAGTCCTTCACGTGCTTGGCGAAGACCTTTTGCTCGTTGGCGTGCAGGACGATGGCCACCGGCGCGTCCTCGAGGATCGCCTTCACCGCGTCGTCGTAGAACTTCTTGCGCTTCTTGCTGTCGCCCTCCGCCCGCGCCGACTCCACCGCGCGGTCGAAGTCCTTGTTGACCCACTTGCCGGCGTTCCAGGCCTCGGTGGAGTGCAGCTCGGGGTAGAGGGTCTCATCGGGATCGAGGTCGGCGTCCCACTGTAGCTGCACCAGGTCCCATTGCTTCTCCTGCAGCCACCGGCGCCGGAACGTCGGCGCATCGGCGATCTCGATCTTCACCCGGACGCCGATCTTGGCCAGCTGAGCCTGGACCACCTCGGCCTGGCGTGGCGCGGTCCCCGCGTTTCCGACGAGCAGCGTCACGTCGACGCCGTTGGCGTGCTTCGACTGCTTCATGAACGTCTTGGCCTGCTCGAGATCGAAGTACTGACCGTTCCTGCCTGTCTCGAAGGCCGGGTCGTAGAAGCCGCCCATCGGGGGCGAGATCGGCCCGTGGGCCACGATGGCCTCGGCGAACTCCACCCGATCCACGATCTCCTTGCGATCGATGGCGAAGGCCACCGCCTTGCGGAGCGCCTTGTCGTTGAACGGATCCTTGGCCAGGTTGAAGTGCATGCAGCGCCAGTTGCCGCCGACGGCGGTGAACACGTTGAGCTTCGGATCCCGGCGCAGCTCGTTCACGAACTGCGGCGCGACGCTGTTGATGCCGTCCACCTCGCCGGTCTTCACCGCCGCCACCAGCGTGGAGGGCTCGATGATGAACTTGATCAGGACCTTGTCGAGGTAGGGCAGCTTGTTGCCGCCGTCCGAGTCCCAGTAGCTCGGGTTCTTCTCCAGCAGGATATAGTCGCCCTCCTTCCACTCGACGAACTTGAACGGCCCGGTGCCCACCGGGCTCCGGCCGTAGGCCTTGCCCTTCTCCTTGGCCGCCTTGACGCTCACGATGGTCCCCGCGCGTCCGGTCGATCCGGTCAGCGCGACGCGCAGGAAGGGGTACGGCTTCGAGAAGTGCAGCTTGACGGTGTGGGAATCGGGCGTCTCGATGGCCTCGAGCAGCTCGAGCTTCCACGCGTGGATCGGCGACTGCGCCTTGTCCTTGACGCGCTCGAGGCTCGCCTTGACCTCCGCCGCCGTGCACGGCTGCCCGTCGTGGAACGTCACACCTTTCTGCAGACGAAACACGTGCACGCGGTCGCCCTGGATCTCCCACTCCCGCGCCAGCTCGGGCTTGAAGTCCACGCCCTTGCCGTCGGGTGAGGTGATCTTCAGCAGCCCGTTGTAGATGTTGTTGTGAATGGCGCAGGCGGTGATGAACGTCGTCTGGTGCGGATCGAGCGTGTCGATGTTCTGGAAGCTGCCGATCTTGATCGTCCCGCCGTGCTTCGGCTTCTGGGCGCCGGCCACGCCCGGCATCGCGAGCGGCAGCGTGCCCGCCAGCCCGACCGCGGACCACCCGAGCGCCTTCAGCACCTGGCGCCGGTGCACGTCCTCGCGGAGCATCTCGTTGACGACCTCGAAGCCGTCTCGACTCTTCATGCGCGTCCTCCTTGTCCGTTGTGACCGTCGCCGTACAGGTGACAGGCGACGAGGTGATCGACGGCGGTGGGCGAAAGGCTGGGCTCGACCTCGCGGCAGACGGCCATGCGCTGCGGACACCGGCTGGCGAAGCGGCAGCCGCGGGGCAGGTTCGTCGGGCTGGGCAGCTCGCCCTCGATGAGGCGACCCGGCTGGTCGAACATCGACGCACTACCGTCGCCGATGGTCGGAATGGCGGCCAGCAGGGCCTGGGAGTAGGGGTGGAGCGGTCGCCGGAACAGCTCCGCCGCGGGGGCGACCTCCACCAGCCGGCCGAGGTACATGACGGCGACGCGGTGGCTGATGAATCGGATCACGCCGAGATCGTGGGAGACGAACAGGAACGCCAGCCCCAGGCGGTCGCGCAGCGCGATGAGGAGGTTCAAGATCTGGGCGCGCACCGAGACGTCGAGCGCGGACACGGCCTCGTCGGCGACGATCAGGCGCGGGCTCACCGCCAGCGCGCGAGCGATGCCGACGCGCTGGCGCTGACCTCCGGACAGCTCGTGCGGATAGCGGCCGGCGTGCTCACGCTGGAGACCGACCATCTCCAGCAGCGCGGCCACGCGCTCCGGCACCTCCTCGCGGGCCCCCAGCCGGTGGACCAGGATCGGCTCGCCGACGATGCGGCCGACCGTCATGCGTGGGTTCAGCGACGTGTACGGGTCCTGAAACACGATCTGCGCCTTGCGGCGGAACGGCAGCAGCGCCCCCTCGCGCAGGGCTGTGATCTCCTCGCCGTCGAACCGGATACGGCCGTCCGTCGGCTCGATCGCTCTCAGCACGAGGCGGCCGGTCGTCGTCTTTCCGCAGCCGCTCTCACCGACGAGCCCGAGCGTTTCGCCCGGCGCGATCGCGAACGACACCCCGTCCACCGCGCGGACCACCGAGGGCCGACGGCCGGCGAGTCGGGAGACGAGGCTTCGGTCCAGCCGAAAGTGCTTCACGAGACCATCGACCTCGAGCAGCGGCGTCATGCCGCACCGTGGCCGGCGAGGTGGCAGGCGGCGCGGTGGCCGGCGCCGATCGCTCGAAGGGCCGGGATCTGCGCCGTGCAGCGCGGCTCGGCAACCGGGCACCGCGGATGAAATCGACATCCGGGCGGGAGCGCGCGCAGTCCGGGCATCACCCCCACGATCGTGCCGAGCCGGCCGCTCGCCTCCGCGCGGGGCAGGCAGTCGATGAGCGCCCGCGTATACGGATGGGCGGGAGCGCGGAACACGGTGCCGATGGCCGCTTCCTCGACCAGCCGCCCGGCGTACATGACGAGGACGCGGTCGCACATCTGAGAGATGATCCCGAGGTCGTGCGACACGAGCAGCACGGCCGTGCCGCTCTCCCGCGCCAGCCCGCGGATCAGCGCCAGCACCTGCGCCTGGATCGTCACGTCGAGCGCGGTCGTCGGCTCGTCGGCGATGAGCAGGCTCGGCACACAGGACATGCCCATGCCGATCATCACCCGCTGCGCCATCCCGCCGCTGAACTGGTGGGGATACTCGCGCATCCGCGTGGCGGCCGACGGGATACCGACCCGGGTCAGGATCTCCGCCGCCCGCGTCTTGAGTGTCCGCCGCGCCTCCGCGAGGTGCAGCGCCATCGCCTCCTGGAGCTGGTCGCCGACGCGGAAGACGGGGTTCAGCGAGCCGGTCGGATTCTGGAAGATCATCGCGATGTCCTTGCCGCGAATGCGCGCGAGCTCCGCCTCGTCGAGGTCGAGGAGATTGCGGTCGCGGAAGCGCACCTCGCCGGTCACGCGGCCCGGCGGGCGCTGGATGAGCCCGAGGATCGCCTCGGAGGTGAGCGACTTGCCGGCGCCCGACTCGCCGACCAGACCGACGATCTCCCCCCGCCGCACGACGAAGGAGACGTCGTCGACGGCGCGAAGCCGCTCCTCATCGACCTCGAACTCGACGGTCAGGCCGCGAACGTCGAGCAGGAGGTCAGCGCTCATCGACGCAGTCTCGGGTCGAGGGTGTCGCGGAGTCCGTCTCCGAGAAGGTTCAATCCGACGATGGCCAGCATCAAGGCGATCCCGGGGAACGTCGAGACGTGCGGCGCCATCACGATGAAGTTCCGGCCTTCGGCGATCATGGATCCCCAGACCGGGTTCGGCGGCGGCGGACCGAGCCCGAGGAACGACAGCCCCGCCTCGGTGATGATCGCCCCCGACACCCGGAGGGCGGCCTGCACGATGATCGGCGCCATCACGTTCGGCAGCACGTGGCGCATGATGATGGCCGGGCTCGAGACGCCGCCCAGCCGCGCCGCCTCGACGTAGGGCTCTTCCTTGACCGCGAGGACATCGGCGCGGGTGACCCGGGCGAATGGGGCGATGAAGCCGACGGCGACCGCGATGATCACGTTCACCACGCCGAAGCCCATGATCGCCATCATCGCGATGGCCAGGATGATGATGGGAAACGCGAAGAGCCCGTCCATCACCCGCATCACGACGATGTCGAGCCAGCCGCCGTAGTAGCCGGCCGCCAGTCCGAGCGTCACGCCGATCACCATGGCCAGCGCGACCGAGACCACGCCGACGATGAGCGCGATCCGAGCGCCGTAGATGATGCGCGATAACAAATCTCGTCCGAACGAGTCGGTGCCGGCCCAGTGCTCGAGCGAGGGGCGCTGCAACGCCGGCCCGACACCCTGCGCCAGCGGGTCGTAGGGAGCGAGCAGGGGAGCGAAGATGCTCATCAGCACGATGAGCACGAGCACGCCCAGGCCGAAGACGGCGCCCCGGTTGCGCGCGAAGCGCCGCCACCACCGCCGCACTCCGCCGGACGCGCCGGTCGCCTCGACCCTCGCCGCCCCCGGAGCGAATCGCTCGTCGACGTCGAGGTGACGTGCCACGCCGCCTCAGGCCACCCGGATCTTCGGGTTCAGGAAGGCGTAGGTGAGGTCGACGGCGAGGTTCACCAGCACCACCAGCAGGACACCCGCGAGGATCGTGCCCTGCACGACCGCGTAGTCGCGGTTCAGGATCGCGTTGACGGTGAGCCGGCCCATTCCCGGAATGGCGAACACGGTTTCGGTGAGCACGGCCCCGCCGAGCAGCGCGCCGAATTGCAGCCCGATGACGGTCACGACCGGAATGAGCGCGTTGGAGAGCGCGTGGCGATACACGAGCGCCGCCTGCCGCACGCCCTTGGCCCGGGCCGCCTTGATGTAGTCGGCTCCGAGCACCTCGAGCAGGCTCGACCGGATGATGCGCGCCACGAGCCCGGAGAAGAACGTGCCCAGCGTGATCGCCGGCAGCACGAGCTTCCAGAGAGAATCCCCGAAATCGCTCCACGGCGCGACATAGCCCATGGCCGGAAACCACCCGAGGTAGACGCTGAAGATCCAGATCAGGATGATGCCTTTCCAGAAGGACGGCATGGAGTAGACGAAGATGGCGAAGCCCATCGAGCCGTAGTCCCACGCGCTGTCCTTGCGCATGGCGGCGACGATACCCGAGGGCACCGCGATGAGCATCCCCGCCGTCAGGCTCGCCACCACGAGCACCAGGGTCGGCACGAATGCATCCCAGACGAGGATGCTGACCCGCTGGTGCTGGAGCAGGGAGTCGCCGAGGTCGCCGCGAACCACGTTCCGGAGCCACAGGGCGTACTGAACCACGATCGAGCGGTCGAGCCCGAGCGTGGCGCGCATCCGCTCGTAGGCCTCTTGCGTGAAGTCGTCGCCGAGCATCATGAGCACCGGGTCGCCGGGGATCAGGCGCATCAACGCGAAGATGATCACCGACGCCATGAACAGCACGGCGACCGTCTGTCCGGAGCGGGAAAGGACGAATTTCAGCATGTCTTTACCCGGAGGGGGACTTCGTCCCCCTTGCTTCGCTTCGGAGGGGGCCTCGACGGCCCCCCTCCGATGCCTCCCCCCAGAACCAGGATTGCGCCGGCGAAGCCGGCGCTCGGACGTGGCAACTCCAAAGGGTTCGGGTGCGGTTGCAAATTACCATAAAGGCGGCGAGGGTACTGGGCATGGACTTGACGAACCTGTATGCGGTGTCGGCGGTGGATGGGGCGCGGTTGATCCGGGAGGGTGTGATCTCTTCGGAGCAGCTCGTCGAGGCGTGTCTGGCGCGCGTGCGGGAGGTGGACGGCGAGGTGCAGGCGTGGGCGTTTCTCGATCCCGAGCATGCGCTGTCTCAGGCGCGGCAGGCCGACCGGTGGAAGCGCGACGGCAATCCGCTGGGGGCGCTGCATGGGGTGCCGGTGGGGATCAAGGACATCATCGACACGGCGGACATGCCGACGGAGAACGGGTCGGTGCTGCACGCCGGGCGCACGCCCTCCCGCGACGCCAGCGTGGTGGCGCTGCTTCGTGCCGCTGGCGCCGTCATCATGGGCAAGACGGTGACGACGGAGTTCGCCAGCGGCGCCTCCGGCAAGACACGCAATCCCCACAACGCGGCCCACACGCCGGGCGGCTCGTCGAGCGGATCGGCGGCGGCCGTCGCTGCCGGCATGGTCCCGCTCGCGGTGGGCAGTCAGACGGGCGGCTCCGTGATCCGCCCCGGCGCCTACTGTGGCGTCTATGCCGTCAAGCCGACCCACGGCCTGATCCCGCGTCACGGCATGTGGCGGCTGGCGCGCTCGCTCGATCACGTGGGGCTGTTCGCGCGGAGCCTCGACGATCTCGCCCTCGGCCTCGAGCAGACGGTCGGCTACGACGAGCGAGACTCCGACTCGCGGCCGCGCGCCCGCGTTTCCTATCGCGCCATCCTTGCCGAGGAGCCGCCGCTCACGCCGATGCTGGCATTCGTGAAGACGCCGCGCTGGAATCGCGTCGACGCGGACGCCCAGGAGGCGTTCGCGGAGCTGGCGCATCATCTGGGGGCGCAGGTCGAAGAGGTGGAGCTCCCGACGCTCGAGGAGGCGTGGGAGTGGCAGGCCACGATCATGGAAGTGGAGATGGCCGATAGCTTCACCCGCGAATGGGACAAGGGTCGCGAGCGGCTGTCGCCGCGGCTGCGCGGGCGCATCGAGCGCGGTCGCGAGCGGCGCGCCGCCGAGTATCTGACCGCGCTCCGCGCCGTGGCCGATCTCCAGGTGAGCCTCACGGAGCTCTTCGAGCAGCGCTTCGATGCGGTTCTCACGACACCGGCCACCGGTACGGCGCCGGTGGGCCTCGAGTCCACGGGCGACCCGATGTTCTGCAGCGTGTGGACGATGTGCGGCATGCCGGCAGTGACGCTGCCGCTGATGCAGGGCGCCAACGGGCTGCCGCTCGGCGTTCAGCTCGTCGGCCCCCGGTACGATGACGGAAGGCTGCTACGCACCGGGCGCTGGCTCGTGGCCGCCGTCCAGCGCTGAAGTGCGTGGCGGTTGCCCTCGGCGGTGGCGGCGGTAGAATCGGCTCGTTCACGATCGTGTCGAAACCCCGTCCTGCTGGTGAGGAGGACCGGTCGATGCCCCAGTACGAGTACTTCTGCGATGGCTGCAACAAAGAGATCACGCTGGCGATGTCCATGAGCGAGCACGAGAAGGGCGGTGCCACCTGCCCGCAGTGCGGCGGTCGTAGCCTGCGACCGCTCGTCGGCACGTTCTTCTCCAAGACTTCGCGTAAATCCTGAAGGAGGGAGCATGAAGCTACCGGGCAAGCGGGTGGCGATCCTCGCCGAGAACATGTATCAGGAGATGGAGCTGTGGGTCCCGTACTACCGGCTGCGGGAGGAAGGCGCCGAGGTGAAGGTCATCGGCGCCGGCGGCGCCAAGTCGTACACGTCCAAGCACGGCTATCCGGTCAACGTCGACGCCCAGGCCGAGCAGGTGAAGGCGGTGGAGTTCGACGCGGTGATCGTGCCGGGCGGCTACGCGCCGGACATGATGCGGCGCCACCCCGCGATGGTGGCGCTGGTGCGCGAGGCGACCCAGCAGGGCAAGGTCGTCGCCGCCATCTGCCACGCGGGCTGGATGCTCGTCTCGGCGGGGATCCTCAAGGGCCGGAAGGCGACCTCATTCTTCTCGATCAAGGACGATCTCGTCGCCGCCGGCGCCGACTGGCAGGATGCCGAGGTGGTCGTGGACGGCAATCTCATCACCTCGCGCAATCCGAGCGATCTGCCGGCGTTCTGCCGCGCGATCGTCGCCTCGCTCAGCAAGGCGTAGCGGGCTTCGCGGCGGGCGCCGGCTGGCTGCCGGGGTCCGCCGCGCGTACGCCTGCCTGCCGCCCGAGCCGCATCACCACGATCACCAGCGCGCCGACGACAATGACCACCGAGAGGCGGGAGACCAGCGACAGCAGCGCCAGCGTCGTGCTCGACAGTCCCGCGAACACGAGACCCATCACCGGCAGCACCGGCGCGCCGCAGCCGACGACGCTGCAGGGGCCGGTTGAGAGTCCGAGCACGCTCGCGAAGGCGCCCACGGCGCCGCCGGAGCGCGCGGCCGGCACCCGCACGCCGGCGGCGCGATGGTCGAGCCAGAGCGCGACGTAGACGCCGATCAGGACGGCCGTCAGCAGGAAGCGCACGACATCGGCGGCGTCGACGACGAACCCCCATTCCGACTGGCCGTAGGGTCCCTCCGCCGAGAACCAGAACAGCGCCACCCGCGAGACGAAATCGAGCTTCTCCGCCCAGGGGCGATCGGAGGCGAGATACTCGGGCGCGCGCGTGAGCCATGGGTTGAACGTGAAATACGTCCACGGCCCCCGCACCGCGGACAGCAGGAGCGGCGGCAGCAGGACGTCGAGAGCGAGGACGCCGATGATGGTCAGCACAGCGGCGCGCCAGCGGGCGCCGACCGCGCGCGCGATCCCGCGCGTGATGGCGCTCATCGTCCCGGGAACCCTCTCGGCACGGCGTCCATTATAGTGGCGCCTTGACAGTGGTCAGACCAGCATGTTACAGGCACAGCCACATCCCGCTTCCTTTATGAACGGAGGGCACACATGGCAGAAGTGAATCGACGCGATTTCCTGACCGGCCTCGGCGTGACGGTCGGTGCGTCGCTGGCGGCCGTGCCGGGGCTGCCGACGGTCGGCATCGCTCACGCGCAGGGCACGCCGAAGGGCAACATTCCGGACGCGCCCTACAAGATCGGCCACATGACCTTCTTCACCGGACCGGCGGCCGTGCTCGGCGAGGCGATGTTCAAGGGCCAGCAGCTCGCCTCCGAGGAGATCAACGCCGCCGGCGGCCTGCTCGGCAAGCGGAAGATCGAGCTCTTCAAGGCCGACGAGGCGGCCGGGACCGACGCCAACGTCAAGGAGATGCGGCGGCTGCGTCTCTCCGAGAAGATCGACTTCTTCTGCGGCATCACCTCCTCCGGCAACACGCCGGCGCTCGGGCCGGTGGCCGAGGAGCTGAAGCTGCTCACGATGTTCGTCGACGGCTGCACCGACTTCCTCTTCGACAAGGCCGTGCCGAACCCGCACTACGTCTTCCGCACGACCAACATCCAGTCGGCCGACGGCGTGACGACGGCACTGGCGATTGTGCAGACCTGGCCGAAGGCCAAGCGCATCGCCCACATCCATCCCGACTATTCCTATGGCCGCAACGCGTTCGATCACATCGGCATCGTGCTGAAGAAGATGATGCCGCAGGCGCAGGTGGTCTCCGAGGGCTGGCCGAAGCTCGGCACCACGGACTTCTCGTCGCACATCACCAAGGCGATCGCCGCCAAGCCCGACATCGTCGTCTCCTCGGTGTGGGGCGGCGACTACGTCGCCATGTACAAGCAGGCGCTCCGCTACGGCATGTTCGAGAAGGCGAAGTTCGCCACGACGCTGGCGCTCGGCGTGGCGCCGCACGCGCTCGGCAAGGATCACCCGGAAGGCGTCATCGCCGGCGTGCACTCGAACTATCACTTCACCTACCCGGGCGGCGACAGGTGGCCGTACAACAAGACCTTCGTCGAGCGCTATCACAAGCGCTTCAACGAGTACCCGAACTTCCAGGCGGAGGGCGGGTACACGACGACCTACATGCTCAAGACGGCCATCGAGAAGGCCAACAAGCTCGTCGGCGGCTGGCCGGAAGACGACGCCATCATCGCGATGCTCGAGGGCCTCATGATGGCGGGGCCCGCCGGCTACATCTACATCCGGCCGGACAATCATCAGGGCTACAAGGACGCGATCATCGGCTTCAGCAAGAACACGCCGGAGTATCCGTTCCCCGTGCTCGACCCGGCGCGCATCATCACCATCCCGATCCGCTCGATCACCGCGCCTCCGGGTTGGCCGAAGGGCGAGCCGACGTCGACGTTTACCTGGATCGACAAGACCTGGCCAAGCGCGAAAGTCTGACGACTTTCGCCTCGGAGGGGGCCTCGGTGGCTTCGCCTCGGAGGGGGCCTCGGCGGCCCCCTCCGATACCTCCCCCTTGGAATAGGATTGCGCCGGCGAAGCCGGCGCTCGAAAGCGGTGTACCGCACACGCGTGTCCGTTGAGATGAAGGTCGCGGTCATCCTGGCCGCTGCGCTCGTGCTGACCGGGCTCGTTGCGTATGCGGGGCATGAGCTGACGTTTTATCCGTCGTTTTATCCGCAGGAGATCACTGTGCAGTTCGTGCCGTCGGCGGCGACGGCGGCTACGCTGCTGCGCAAGAATGCGCTGCACGCCTACGTCGGCGATGATCCATTCGCGGGTGCGGTCGCGCCGGACACTCGCTGGATGGAGTCGCTCCGCGGCTGGGTGGTGCTCACGTTCGAGCGCGCCGCCGGCGCCTTCGCGGACGCGGACGCACGCTGCGCGGCGGCGGCGCGGCTGGGCAGCGCGCTCGGGGAGCGTCCGGGCTTCGTCGTCCACGGCTACGCCGTGACGCCCTACCACGAAGACTACGTGCTGCATCACGACCTCGCACAGAAGACTCGCGAGCGCGCGCCGGGGCGGTTGCCGCGTATCCGCGCGCGCGGTGCCATCGGCAAGGCGCTCGCCGGCGCCGGCGTGGCGGCCGCCGGCGCGGACGCGGAGGCGATCCTCGAGGAGATCGAGCTGGCGCCGCTCCTGGCCCGGGCCGAGACGCGGATCGGCGGCTGGACAGGGCCGCCCTGGCTGAAGGAGGGCTGGTATCACGCGTGGCTCCTGCAGTCCTCCGCGACCGCGCGCGCCGTGGCCGCCGAACCGTTTCGCCGGCGCACGGAGGGCGGCTGGCAGACCGCCGCCGAGCGCGTCGGTCTCGAGCGGCGGCTCGTGACGGACCTCGCGGCGCGGTGCGAGCGCGTGGTGCTCGGCTACACGGTGCGCCGGGAGGCGCTCAACGACGCGTACAACGAGGGCGTCGAGAACGTGGCCGCCGATTCGCAGAAGGGCCTGGCCTCGCCGATCCTCGTCCGCACCGTGAAGCTGAAGGATTTTCCGTGGAACGGCTGGCTGCATCTCGGCGTGTCCGCGCGGCCGGGCGCCGCCTGGAATCCGATCGCGGGCTTCGGCGACCTCGCCGGCCAGCTGGTATGGGCGGCCGTCGGCGACCCGGCCCTGCTGGTCGATCCCGACAACGCCCGGTTCGTCCCCAACCGTGCGCGGCCGATGTCGGTGGCGGAGGTCGCGGAGGCGCCCGCCGACGCGCTCGTGCCGGCCACGCTGCGCGGCGCCGGTGCCGCGACGCCGGCACGGACGAAGATCGTCTACCGCGTCCTGCTGTCGAAGTCGCACGACGACCGCCCCATGACGGTGGCCGACATCCTCTATCCGTATGCGTTCGTCGCTCGCTGGGGAACCGAGGGCGCCGGTCGCGAGCACGACCCCGAGGTCGAGCGCTCGAGCGCGCTGGCGCGGCGCCTCGTCGCGGCCGTCCGCGTGGCGAAGGTCGGAAGGGAGGTGAAGGACCTCGGCGACCTTCAGCTCGTCTACGACGTGCCGGAGGTTGAGGTGTACCTCAGGACCGGCGTCGACGCGCGGGCGGCCGTCTCCATCGCGCCGCCGTGGAGCCCCGTGCCATGGCACGTGGTGGCGCTCATGGAGCAGGCCGTCGCGCGTGGCATCGGCGCGTTCTCGGAGGGCGAGGCGCGGCGGCGCGGCGTGCCGTGGCTCGACCTCGTGCGGGATCCGAGACAGCTGGCGGCGCTGTCGCGGCTCGCCACCGAGCTCGAGCACAAGGCGTGGGTCCCCGAGGCGCTGCGCCCGCTCGTGAGCGCGGACGAGGCCCGCGCCCGCTGGAGTGGATTGCGCGCGTTCGCCCGCAGCCGCGGTCACTTCCTGGCGACGGCCGGACCGTACGCGCTCGGCAAGCTCACCGCCGACCGCGTGACGCTGCCCGTGTTCCGCGACTTCTCCTATGCGCTCGGCGTGGGCTCGTTCGACCAGTATCCGATCCGGCTGCGCGCGTTCGCGCGGGCGGTGGAGCGGAATGGCGACCGCCTGGAGATCCAGGCCGACGTCGAGCGCGTCGAGAAAGCCGGGCGCTCGTATAAGATCGTGCGCGAGCCGTTCCGACCGCAGCTGCCCGGTGAGAAGTCGCGCGAGCCGCTGACGGCCCACTGGGTCGTCGTCGGCGCCGCTGACGAGGTGGTCGCGGCGGGAACGTCGCGCGCGCTGCGGGAAGGCCGCCTCGTGGTCGAGCCGGCGCCGCGGCCGAGGCCCGGCGCCTATCGCGTCGTGCTGGCGCTGTCGATCGACGGTAACCTCGTGCAACCGGAGGTGAAGGTGGTCCCGTATCGCGTGGGCGACTGATGGACATCGTCGTCATCCATCTGTTGAACGCGCTGCTCTACGCCTCCGTGCTGTTCCTCATCGCCGGCGGGCTGAGCCTCATCTACGGTGTCATGCGGATCATCAACCTCGCCCATGGCAATCTCTACGCCTTCGGCGCCTACGTGAGCGCCTGGGCCGTCGGCGGGGTCACCATGCTGGCGACCGGCGCCGGCCCGGCGGCCGGCGGGCCGTCGACCGCGCTGCTGCTCGTGGTGTTGCCCGCCGGCGCGGTGGCGGCGGCGGCGGTGGGCGCCGTGCTCGAGCCCACGCTGCTGCGGCGCTTCTACCGCCGCGCGGAGGAGTATCAGCTCCTGGTGACGTTCGGGCTCCTGATGATCATCGACGACGTGATCCGCTTCGTGTGGGGGCCCTATCCACTGTCGGCGAGCGCGCTCTTCGAGAACTTCGGCAGCGTGAGCATCGGCGAGGCGATCTACCCCACCTACAACTTCCTCGTCATCGCCGTGGGCGGCCTGGCCGCGCTGTTCCTGTGGGCGTTCATCTACAAGACGCGCTTCGGCGTCGTGCTGCGGGCGACCTCGCAGGACATGCGCATGTCCTCCGCCCTCGGCGTGAACGTGAATCGCGTGTACGTCCAGGCCTTCACGCTCGGCTGCCTGATGGCCGGCCTCGGCGGCGCCATCATCGTGCCGAGCCAGTCGGCCGTGCTCGGCATGGGCGTCGACGCGCTGATCCTGTCGTTCATCGTGGTCGTGGTCGGGGGGCTCGGCAGCCTCGAGGGCGCGCTGCTGGGCGCGCTCATCGTCGGCGTCGTGCGCGAGGCCGGCATCGCCTGGTTTCCCGAGGTCGAGCTGGCCGTCCTGTACCTGATCGCGGCGCTGGTGCTCCTCGTGCGGCCGGCCGGGCTGTTCGGGCGCGCATGAGCACGGCCACGGTGGCGCTGTCGCAGCGCTCGGCCGTCCGCAGCCTCGGCTGGGCGATCCCGGCGCTGGTGATCCTCGTCGCGCTGCCATGGGTGGCCGGCGAGTACCAGACGATCCTGCTCGCCTATGGCCTCGTCATGGGCATCGCCGCCCTCGGCTTCAATCTCCTCCTCGGCTACACCGGGCTCCTCTCGTTTGGCCACTCGGCGTACTTCGGCGTCGGCGCCTACGCCGTCGCCCTCATGGTGAAGTACCTCGGCGTGACGTCGATGGAGCTGTTCCTGGCGGGGGCCATCGGCGCCTGCGTGCTGGTGACGGCCGTGTTCGGGTTCGCGTGCGTGCGTTACACGCGGATCTTCTTCGGCATCCTCACCATGGCCCTCTCGCAGGTGCTGTGGAGCCTCGCCTTCAAGTTCTTCTGGGTCACCGGCGGCACCGATGGCCTTCGCGTGCCGACGCCGACGCTGCTCGGCTTCGTCGCCGGCAAGGGCGACAAGATCGCGTTCCTGGCCACCGCGTACTACTACTACGTGCTCGCGATCTTCGTCGTGTGCGTGGCCGTCATGTGGGTGATCGTCAACTCGCCGTTCGGGCGCGCGCTGCAGGCCATCCGGGACAACGAGGTCCGGGCGGCCTTCGTGGGCATCGGGATCCGCAAGTATCGGTGGGTGGCCTTCCTCGTCTCCGGCGTCTTCACGGGACTGGCCGGCGCGCTCTGGGTGCCGCTCAACGGGCTCACCACGCCCGACATCATGCACTGGACGTTCTCGGGCGAGATCGTCTTCATGACCGTGCTCGGCGGCTTTCGCTCCTTCACCGGCCCCGCGATCGGCGCCATCGTCTTCAACTATCTCAAGACCTACGCCGTCGGCTACACGGTCTACTGGCAGCTGCTGCTCGGGATCGTGCTGGTAGTGCTCGTGGTCTCGCTGCCGACCGGGATCGTGGGCACGGCCGAGCGGCTGTGGGCGCGCCGGAAGGGCAGGTGAGCGTGCTGCTCGAGACGCAGGGGCTGGTGAAGCAGTTCGGTGCGTTCCGCGCGGTCGACCGCGTGGATTTCCGGGTGCAGGAGGGTGAGGTGCTCGCGCTCATCGGCTCCAACGGCGCCGGCAAGACCACGCTCGTGAATCTGATCAGCGGACTGCTCCGTGCCGACGCCGGGCAGATCCGCTTCCGTGGCGCCGACGTGACGGCGCAGTCGGTGCAGGAGAGGATCGCCGCCGGCATCGCGCGCAGCTTTCAGCTCGTGAACCTCTTCGATCAGCTCAGCGCTCTCGACAACGTGGCGCTGGCGATCTTCTCGCGGCAGGGCAAGACGCGGAAGCTGTGGGCGCTGGCGGACGCCGACCGGCCCGTCTGGCACGAGGCCCTCGAGATCCTCGCGACGTTCCGGATGGAGGCCAAGGCCGGCGTGCTCGCGGGCGGCCTGTCGCAGGGCGAGCGCAAGCTGCTCGACGTGGCCATCGCCTATGCCCTCAAGCCGAGGCTGCTCTTCCTCGACGAGCCGACCAGCGGCGTCAGCACGCGGGAAAAATCGCCCATCATGGACACGATCTCCTCCGTGGTGCGCTCGGAAGGGATCTCTGCCGCGATCATCGAGCACGACATGGACGTGGTGTTCTCCTATTCCGACCGGATCGTGGCCATGCATCAGGGCACGATCCTCGCCGACGGCACGCCCGATGAGATCCGCCGCGACGAGCGGGTCCTCACCACGTTGATCGGCACCCCGGAGCCGCAGTGAGCGTGACGGGGCCGATGCTCGAGCTCGACCGCGTGGAGACCTATCGCGGTCCGGCGCAGATTCTCCGGTCCGTGTCGCTGACGCTCGCCGGCGGAGAAGCCGTGTGCCTCGTGGGCCGCAATGGCGCCGGCAAGACGACGACCATCGACACGATCATGGGGCTGCTCCCGTCGCGGAGCGGCGCCGTGCGCTTCAAGGGCCGCGAGGTGACGCGGCTCCCCGCGCACGAACGGGCGCGGCTCGGCATCGGCTACGCGCCCGAGGACTGCGGGATCTTTCCGGACCTCACCGTGGAGGAGAACTTTCAGATCACGGCCTGGCTCGGCAAGGAGGCGCCGGCCGAGATCTTCGCCGTCTTCCCGGAAATCAAGACCTTCCTGGGCCGGCGCGGCCTCCACCTCTCCGGCGGGCAGAAGAAGATGCTGGCCATCACGCGCGCGCTGACGCTCCGGCCGGCCGTGCTGCTGCTCGACGAGCCGTTCGAAGGCCTGGCGCCGGTCGTGGTGACGCGGTTCATCGAGGCCGTGCGCGCCATCAAGGCCCTCGGCGTGTCCGTCCTCATCGCCGAGTCACACGTGCAGAACGCCGGACGGATCGCCGACCGCCTCTACGCGATCGACCGCGGCGAGATCATCGGGAGCGGCCGTCCGGCCGAGCTCCTCGGCAACACCGAGGTGATGAAGACGCTGCACGGGTAGCGCGCTACCAGTGCCGTCCGTGACCGCGCCAGTAGCCGCCGTAGTAGCCGCGGTGGAACCGATAGACCGGTCTCGGTGCGACCACGACCGGAGCGGGAACGACGATCGCGGGCTCGGCCACCACCGGCGGCCCGGCCGGAACGAGAACGCAGCCACTCGCGAGGCTCACCGCGCCCAGCAGCCCGATGGCGCGGAGCACGGGGCCTGGTCGGAAGCTCGGCATAGTACGTACCTCCTGGAACGTCCGACGGGCGAGCGGATGGAGTTATTCCAATGAGCTGGTTCGCGCTCTCTCTCGCGGCCGCGGTGACGCAGGCGGCGCAGTTCGCGGTCCTGAAGGGACGCGCCCGCGAGATCTCACCGCTCGTCATCGTGGCCTGGACACAGCTGGTCGCCTTCCTCGGATGGCTTGCATTTTTTGCCACGACGGGCCACGCGCTCGTCTGGCCCGGGCGCGCCTGGCTCGGCATCGCGGCCTCGGTGGTGCTCGTGATGGGGATGAGCGGTCTGATCGCCCGCGCGAGCGCGCGCGGCGACATCTCGGTGGTCGGTCCCGTGTACGCGCTGAGCCCGATCTTCACGGTCGTTCCGGACGCGGTGCTCTCGGGCACGTTGCCGACCCCGCTCGGCTTCGTCGGGATCGGCCTGGCCGTCGCCGGAACGGTCGGCCTGTCCCGGGGTGCCGCCGGCGGCGGCACGCTTCGCGGGCTCTTCCGCCGCCGCGACGCGCTGGATGCGCTCCTGGCCGCCGTCTTTCTGGGCATGCTCTCCGCGGTGGATCGCTGGGGCGCGCTGGCGCTCGGGCCGCCGAGCTACCTGGTGTGCTCGCACGGCGCCACGGCCACGGTCACCATCGCGCTCGTCGCCGTCCTCTGGCCGCGCGCGCTCCGTGCGAGCGTCCGGCCGCGAAACCTCCTGACGGTGGTGGCCCATGGCGTGCTCGGCTTCGGCGGGACCGCGATGCAAACCTCGGCGCTGACGCTGGCGCCGGCCGCCTACGTCAACGCCGTGCGGCGGCTCTCGGGACTCATCGCGGTGGTGCTGGGCGGCACGCTCTTCCGTGAGGCGGAGACCGGTCGTCGCCTCGCCGCCGCCGCCCTGGCGTGCGCGGGCGCCGTGTGCCTGCTGCTCGCGCGCTGAGAATCTAGCGTCTGGTGAGCGCGGCCGTGCCGAACACGTTTGCCTGGCACATCTCGTCCGTTGTCTCGAAGCCGGAGGTCACGAGGCGCGGCGGGCGACTCGGATTTCTCGGATTGTCGGCGGAGTTGTCGTAGACGCACTCGGCCTCGATCTGCGTGCCCGCCGGCAGCGGCACCGGCCGCTCGTAGGTGTAGCGCAGCTGCCAGTCGAAATCCCAGTCCTCGATCCGAAGCAGCGGCCGCCGCGTGCCGTCCGGCAGCCGCGCTGTCACCGTCACCTGGCGCCCGAGCAGGTGCATGTGCGCAAAAACGGCGGTGGCCTCGATGTGCTCGGTGATGGTGGCGTGGGCAACGATGGGAACGCGGGCGGCGCCGGCGGGGATGACGAAGTTCCACGCGATCGCGCGCACGTGAAAGAGGCGGCGATCGAACGGCGGCGACGTGAAGTGCAGCCCGATTCGTGTCACGTCGGTCTCCGTGCTGTCGCCGGGGTTGTGATAGTGGACCTGGATGACGAGGCGGGCGCCCGGTGGAACTCGCCAGGCGACCCGCGGCGGGATCTGGAGCGGCGGCAGGCCCGGCGCCCAGCCGCCGAGGCCGCCCGCGCTGTCGAAACCAGCGCCGCCGAAGCAGGTGTAGCCGGGTCCCGGCTCGGCGCGATCGAGCTCGACCGAGCGACCGGTGAGATCGAGAAATGTCTGCACGTGGTGCACGACCTTCCGGTTTCCGGGCAGCACCTCCGAGGCACGGATGAAGGTCCATTCGCCGGGCATGCGCAGCGGCACCGTGAAGCACCGATAGATGTCCTTGCTCCGGGGCGGTACGGTGAACGGCTCTTCCATGGCGATGACGGTCCCCGGTGTCCCGAGCGTCCACCCGGAGGGAAACCGCCGGGGCGCCGGCAGGTCACGCGGGTCACCCTCGGGAGCGCCGGTGGCCACCCACCGCGCGAGCAGGCGCAGCTCGTCGTCGGACAGGCGGCGGACGTCCGCGAACTCGCCATAGCCGAGGATAGCCTTCCACGGCGGCATGTAGCGGGACTCGACGGCTTCCAGGATGTCGCCACGCCGCGCGTGCGCTTCCCGGTACGTCATGAGCGAGAAGGGCGCGATCTCGCCCGGGCGATGGCACGTCTGGCAGCGTTGCTGGAAGATGCGGACCACCTGGTTGTTGAACGTGACCGGGACCTCGCCGCCGGCCGCGTCCGGTCGCACGGCCGCCGGCGGAGTCGTCTGGCAGGCGGCGGCGAGCAGCACGATCGCCACGGCGCTCCGCTTCATCGTCCATTTCCCCCGCCGTCACCGACGAGCGTGAACGGCGCCCAGAAGATCGGATGCGCGTAGCTGAAGACGGCGGCGTTCGTGTCGCGGTCGACGAAGCCGGCACCGTCGATCAGCGCCTTCATCGCTTCCTGCAGTGCGCGGGCGCGCGTCAGCTCCGGATCGCGCTGCTGACGCCGGAAGAGATCGGTGGTGAGCTCCCGCGCCGACGTCGTCTCCACCGGCCAGTTGCTGACGAGCAGCGTCCTGGCGCCGGCATAGAAGAACGCGCGGCCGAGGCCCGAGAGGGCGTCCGAGCCCGCACCGTGCCCGCTCGCGGTGTTGCACGCCGAGAGCACGATCCAGTCGGCGTTCAGCCGGAGCCCCAGGATCTCGTCCATCGTCAGCAGTCCATCACCATCGACGTCGGCGACCTCGGGCGCCGACAGCGCGAGGGCGGGCTGCGTGAGGCCGTCGATGTCGCCGGGCACGAGGCCGTGCGTGGCGAACGCCACGACCCGGTACGCGCTGAGGTCGAGGCTCTTGACGGTCTTTTCGCTGGCGAGGGCGCCCACGATCACGTCGCGGGCGACGTCCGCCTCCAGCGTGACCGCAATACTCCGGATCTCCTCGGCGGTGTCCGGCAGTCGCGGCAGCATGGCCAGCCGGCTGCTGTTCAGCTGCTGTGTCATGGGTGAGGCGCGCAGCGCCAGGCGGCGGTCGCCGACGTCGACGGCCGCGACGGCCGTCGCGTCCGCGGTGGCCTCGGCGGCGTGCGCCCGGCTGAAGAGCGGATCGCCGAAGCCGATGAAGGGACGGCGGCCGGGATCGCCCGGCGGCAGCGCCCGCAGCGTGGCCAGCGCGGTCGCCGACGGCAGCACGGTGATCGCATGCGAGCGGACGAGCCAGGGCACGCCGCGGTAATCGGCGAACAGGAGCGCGGGCGCCGGCTGCGGCGGCGCCGCGCGAGTCGGGAGCAGCCCGAACGGCAGCTGGGCGAGCGGCCCGTGTGCCACGATCAGCAAGCTGGCGGCTTTGCGCCATCCGTCGGCGACGGGTTCGAGCAGGGTCGCGTACAGCCGGTGCGCGAGCATCACGTCGAACGCCGGAATCTCGCCGAGCGTCCGCGCCGCGGGGTCGAGCGCGCGCCGTAACGTGACGGCCGCGTCGTGGAGGGCCGCACGACCCAGCGGGGCGGCGGTGAAGGCCACGGCACCCGCCGATGGAACCGCCCAGACGAACGTCTCCTCGTCGTCTACGTACGTGGCGATCACGGCCTCGTCCGGACGCAGCCGACCGCGCAGACCGTCGAGCGTCAGCGGGCGCGGGTTGATCAGCTGCGTGTAGGCGGGGAACTCGCGCTCGATCCGGTCGACGATGGCCTTGCGCGCGCGGGTGAGGGCCGCGATCTGACCGCGGAGGGCGTCGACGCTCCGCGTGTCGTGTCCGTCGAGCGAGCTCAGCGCGCTCGCCACCAGGCCGTGGAGAGCGCCGAGCTGCTTGCGGGCGTCCTGCTCGCGACGCACCAGATCGGCGAGGCCGGGCGTGTTCGCGGCCGCGCGCGCGGCGGCGGCGTCGAGGCTGCGCTGTACCGACGTCCCTCGCGCGGCTTCCGCGACGCGGAACGCCTCGGCGCCGGCGTCGATCCCGGCCGCACGTTCCAGGGCGCTGCCGCGGATCCTGGACAGGAGGCTCACATAGGCGCCCAGGATGAGTCGCAGTCGCTGCTCGTGGGCAGGCGCCGTCGTCGCCTCGTCGTCGACGTCGTCCATGCGGTCGAGGAGCACCGGCACGGCCTCGGCGAATCCGGCGAGAGCCGCGGCATGCTGCCCGGCCGCGGCGCGGGCGGCGGCGAGGAGGCCACGCGTCTCCGCCGTCGTCGTGTGGGTCTCGCCGAGGGCGGCGCGGTGGCGCTCCAGCATGGGGGTGAGCATCGAGACCGCCCGCTGGACCTGCCCGGTCTTGAGGAATGCGATGGCCACGCTGTTCCGATATCCGAGCTGGGCCATGCCATGCTCGAACATTGGCGACTCCCCGCCCATCGCGCGTCGGATCGATTCGTACTCGTGGATGGCCCCCGTCCACCGGCCCTGGCCGACGAGCGCGGTCAGCAGCTCGGAGCGCGCGAGCGCCATCGTGAAGGAATCGGACGGCACGCCGATCTGCGCGTAGATGTCGAGGCTGGTCCGCGCGAGCGCCTCCGCCTCCGCGTAACGTCCCTGATCGGCGATGGCGCGGCTCAGGACGCGCACCATGGTGGCCGTTTCCTTCGAGTTCCGGCCGCGCTTGCCGAGCGCGCCGAGCACGGCGCGTCGCGCCTCGTTCTCCGCTTCCAGGAGCCGCCCGTGACGGATGAGGACGAGCGCCAGGCGTGTGGTCTGCAAGTCAACCCAGGGACTCGCGGCCCAGCGCGAGTCCGCCGCGAGGACCGCGACCGACTCCCGATAGAAATTCGCCGCCTCCTCGAAGCGACCGCGTGCCTCGGCCACCGTCGCCCGGGCGGTGGCGACGTTGGCTTCGCCGGCGGCGATCGCCTCGAGCGTCCGCCCTTGCCAGCTCCTGGCCTCGTGCGCGAGCCGCTGCGCCTCGCGGCTCGCCGCGTCGGCCGCCTCGAGGTCGCCCATGATGGCGTGCAGCCGGGCGAGATTGGCCTGATTGCCGATCTGCCACCCGGCCAGCCCCGCGCCGCGCAGGGCGAGCATCTCCTCGCGGAGCCGCCGGGCCTGCGCGACATTGCCGCCGTAGAAATGCGCGGTGCTCAGCTCGTTCAGGATGTCGATGCGCCGCGCCTGCCCGGCCGCTCGCGAGAGGTCCTCCAGCTCCTGGCTGAACCGGCCGAGCTCGCGCGCGGCGAGCCCGCGCTGATAGTAGAACTCGGCGAGCGCGTCCCGGTCGCCGGCGGAGGGCGGTGGCTGATCGACGAGCGCGCGGGCTCGGGTGACCGCCGCCGTCTCGGCTCGCCTGTGCTGCTCCAGCGTGGCGAGGATGTCGCCGACGGTGCGCGGCGGCGGCACGAACGTCCGCCCCGCGAACTCCGCCGTCACCCGCCTGGCCTCTTCGATCGACATGGCGGACTGGCAGCCGGCGCCGAGGACGACGACCGCGACGCCGATGAAGAACCGCCACCGTCTCGGCATGACGTCTCCTCCGTCAGGGGGACAGCAGCTCGCGGACGTGCTGCACGGAGACGGCGAAGTAGACGCCGTGGACGTCCGCCGGCGATCCGACCACGATGCCGAGGACGGCGCCCTTGTCGTCCAGCAACGGGCCGCCGGAATTGCCGGCCTCGACCACGGCCTGCGTCTGGATCGCGGTGGCGCTCCGGGCAACCCCATCCTCGTACCGCCACTGGTAATCGGGGCGGATCTGGGAAACGACGCCCTGGGTCAGCGACCACAGGAGCGTCTTCGGGTGGCCGATCGTGAAGACTTCCTGACCGACGTCGGGTATCCCGCTCGCAAGCGGGACCACCGAGGCCGTGGTCGGCAGGGTCTGCGCGAGCCGGACGTGCGCGAGGTCACGGCGTTCATTGCGCTGGACGACCCGCGCCAGCAGGAACTGGTCCTTGGCCGGTCGCACGCCGTTGAGCGGCTTGAACCAAACGGCGATCCACGCCTCGCCCTGCGCCCGGTGCGCATCGCGCACGACGTGCTCGTTGGTGACGATGTCCCCCGCGGCCGACACGACGACGCCGGTGCCGACCGTCTTCGTGGACGCGATGAGCACGACACCGTTGACTCGCTCGCGGTAGATCGCCGGGCCGCGGGCGGGAACGCCGCGGAAGGTGATCGGCTGTGCCGCGAAGAGCGCGTCGAGCGCCGGCTCCGGCAGCTTCTGCCGGACGTCCAGCTGGATGGCCGCCAGGTCGGCGCCGGCTGCGGGCGCCACGCCGAGCCACAGCAGGGCGGCCGCGGCGGCGAGGCGTCGCCGCCTGTCACGGCGCACGGCGGAGCTCCGTCACGACACCCTGGTACACCGGCGCGCCGGCCTCGCTCGTCATGCCGGTGAAGAGCGCCTGGATCTCGACGGCATCGCCGGGTCGCACGGTGGGCGCACCCCACGTGAACAGCAGGTAGGTGGTCCCGGCCGTGTCGGTGAGGCGTAAGACGTGCGCGTCGACGCCGTTCGACGTCGCGTCGCGAACCGACTTGACCACGGCGGAAATCGTCCTGGACGCGCGACGATGGGCCGGCGTGAGCGCGTCCGGGCGGGCTCCGTCGGGCAGCGGCCAGTCGACGCGTCCCGGCGCGCGGTACGCATACTGCGTCGTGACCCACGTCGCGAGCACGAGCGCCGCCGCGAGCCCGGCGACGCCCCAGGCGGGGACACGCACCCGGAACGCGCGGCGCAACGCCCCCGCCAGACGCTGGCGCGTCGGCGTCGTGGATGGCTCGCCGAGAAGCCGAGCGAGCGTGGCACGAAGCTCGGGCGACGCCGGTGACGGCGCGGCGATCGCCCGCAGGTCGTCACGCAGCTGCATCAGCCGGTGCAGGCAGGACAGGCATGCGCTCACGTGCGTCTCTGCGCGATCCCGTGCCGGGGGTCCGAGCCGGCCGGCGAGGAGGTCGCCGAGCGCAGCGGCGCCGAGGCAGCCCGGCGACGGCGGGCTCATCTCGCCGTCGAGCTCGAACAACAGACGGTCCGTCAGTCGCTCCAGCGGATCCAACACTCCTCCTGCTCTTCAGACGGCGCCAGCGCCCGATTCTTGCACAGGCTCAGAGACACCCGCGCTCGCGGAGTGCGGTCCGGAGGCGGTTCAGGAGCCGAGCGATCTGCGAGGCGACCGTGCCCGGCGGTCGCCCCGTGTGTGCGGCGATCTCGCGCTCCTTGAGGCCCTGCGCCTTCATGAGGAAGAGGTCGCGCTCGTCGCGCGTGAGGTCCTGCACCGCCTGCCGGAGGAACTCGACGCACTCGTCATCGGCGACGCTGGCCGCGACATCGGCCGGATCGAGGGCCGCGTGGCGCTGACCGATCGTCTCCGACGACGTCCATCGGCGCTGCCGCTTCAGCCGGTCGATCGCGCGGTGTCGCACGATCGCCTTCAGGAAACCGACGAGCTCGGCGACCGTCTCGCCGCGGAACTGGGCGAGCCCACCGGAATAGAGCGCAGTCAACGCCTCCGCGAGCACATCGTCGGCGTCGGCCGCGGGCAGACGAAACGGCCGCAGGACCCGACGGCCGATCTCCTGGAAGGGAGGAAGAAGGGCACGCCAGGCGTCGCCATTGCCGTCGATGCAGCGTTTGACCAGATCGAGGAGATCCTCGCTGATCGTGTCCTCCGCGGCCGAAAGTCTAGCACACCACCCGTCAAGAAAGCGGTGGCGGCGGCGTCTTTCCAGATGAGAGACGTCACCCTTTCGAAGTGGAGGGAACTATGAGGTACACGCCGATCCTCGCCGCGCTGGCGGCCATGGTCGTGTCGTCGCCGGTCGCCTTCGCCCAGGTCCAGGTTGAGAGGATCGAGCCCGAGCCCGCCTGGTGCGGCGGGTCCTACAACGCCACCGGCGGCCTCGACGCCAAGGCGTTCCATGGGCTCGACGCCCAGGCGGTCGCGCCGAGCGGCACGAACTTCGCCGAGTGCACGACGACCACGCGGCCGGCCAAGGGCGTGCAGGGCGACGCTACCGTCAGCGTGCCCACGTATCCGGCGGCGCCGGCCGCACAGGTGCTCTTCGACAAGGGCATCCCCACGCTCGTCACCACCGACGCGGACGGGAAGGAGACGCGCGTGGAGCTGATTCCCCCGAAGCCGTAGCCGTCCCAGCCACGATGAGCGCGCGAGCATGGAGAGCGATCGCCGCCGCCGTGTGGTGCGCTCTCCTGCTCGCGGCCGCTCTCGCGGTCTACTTCACCTCGACGCGCCCGATCGACTTGATGACGTCCGCCAGCCGGGCGGCGTCCGCGTCCCACCAGGCGCGGAACTCGTCGGCGTCCTGATAGGCGATCGGAACCTGCACCTTGTCCATCGCGCCCTTGAACTCGGGATCCTGCATGGCGCGGCGCACGGCGTCGCGCAGCACGGTCAACGTCGAGGCCGGCGTGTTCTTCGGCGCGAAGAGACCGCACCAGAGGTAGTACTCCACGTCGTAGCCGAGCTCCTTGAGCGTCGGCACGTCGGGGAAGTAGGGCTGCCGGGCGGCGCCGCTCACCGCCAGCGGCCGCAGCTTGCCCGACTTCACGTGCGGTGCGGCCGGCCCCGTGGTGGACATCCAGAAGGCGGCGTGATTGCCGAGCACGGCCGTGGTGGCGGGGCCGCCGCCCGTCGTCGGCAGGTGGCGCATCTTGACGCCGCCGCCGGCCTTCAGGAGCATTTCCGTCGGCACGTGCGAGGCGCCGTAGAGCCCGGACGTCGCATAGACGATCTCGTTCGGACGCTTCTTCGCCTCGGCGAGCAGCTCGGGGACGGTCCTGTACGGGAGGTCGGCGTTCACGACGAGGATCGTCGGGTCCGCGTTGAGCCGCGCGACGGGCACGAACTGGTCGCGCGTGAACGTCGGCGTGCGGCCGAACAGCTTGTCGACCTCGGGCAGGGTGGAGACGGCCGGCACCGTGATCAGCAGGGTGTAGCCGTCGGGCTTGGCGATCGCGACCGACTGCATCCCGACGGCGCCCGCGGCGCCGGCCTTGTTCACGAGGAGCACCGGCTGCTTGAGGATCCGCTCCATGGCGGCGGCGAGCGGCCGGCTCGTGAGATCGACCTGGCCGCCGGGCGGGAACGGGTTGACGATCGTGATCGGGCGACCGGGGAACGCCTCGTCGGCTCTGACGGGAGCAACGGCGACGCCGACGAGTGCGATGACGAGAGCGATGGTCAGGGTCATGACGACCTCCGCGCGCGCGTCTCGGGATCGGACGGTGGCCGAGGATATCAGTAAAGGTGACAGGCGACCAGCCGGCCCGACTCGATGCGCAGCGCCGGTGGCTCGACCGCGCAACGCTCCATCGCGAACGGACAGCGCGGATGGAAGCGGCAGCCCGCCGGCGGCGCCAGCGGGCTCGGCACCTCGCCCGACAGCGTGATCGCCTCGCGCGGCGCCTCGACGTCCACCGGCATGGCCGCCGCGAACAGCGCGCGCGTGTAGGGGTGCTGCGGGTGCAGCGCCACCGCGTCGGCGTCGCCCACCTCCACGATGCGGCCGAGGTACATGACGGCGATGGTGTGGCTCATGTGCGCGACGGCGGCGAGATCGTGCGCGATGAAGAGATAGGACACGCCGAGGCGCTTCTGGAGTTCTGTCAGCAGATTCAGCACCTGCGCGCGGATCGAGACGTCGAGCGCGGAGACGGGCTCGTCGAGCACGATGAGCTTGGGCGAGAGCGCCAGCGCGCGCGCGATCGCGATGCGCTGCCGCTGGCCGCCCGAGAACTCGTGCGGGTAGAGGGTGGCCGCGCGGTCCGGCAGACCGACGAGGTCGAGCAGCTCGGCCACGCGCCGCCGTCGCGCGGCGGCGTCGAGATCGCTGTTGATCACCAGCGGCTCGGCCACGATGGCGCCGACCCGCATGCGGGGATCGAGCGAGGCGTAGGGATCCTGGAACACCGCCTGCACGCCGCGGCGGTACTCTCGCTCGCCGGCACGGCCGAGCGCGTGGACGTCGCGGCCCTCGAAGCGGATCGCTCCCGCCGTGGGCCGCTCGAGGCCGAGGATCAGCTTCGACGTGGTCGTCTTGCCGCAGCCGGACTCGCCCACCAGCCCGAGCGTGGTCCCCGCCTCGATCGTGAACGACACCGCGTCGACGGCGCGCACGAGCCCGGTTGACCAGCCGAGGGCGCCGCGGCGCACGATGAAGTGCTTGGTGAGCGCCTGCGCCTCGAGGAGCGGCGTGGCGTCGCGCGCCGTCGTGTCAGGCGACGGGAGCATGGAGCCAGCAGCGCGTCGTGTGGCCGGCGGTGACCGCCGTCTCCGGCGGCGCTTCGGCGCGACAGCGATCCATCACGTCGGGACAGCGGGGCGCGAAGGCGCATCCCGCCGGCAGCCGCGCGAGGTCCGGCGGCTGTCCGGCGATGGCGGTGAGGGGCTCGCGCCGCGCGCCGAAGCGCGGAATGGACTCGAGCAGCGCGCGCGTATAGGGATGGGCCGGGGCGGTGAACAGCCGCCGCACCGGGCCCAGCTCCACGATGCGCCCGGCGTACATCACGGCCACGCGGTCGCACGTCCGCGCCACGATGCCGAGGTTGTGCGTCACGAAGATCATCGCGAAGCGATGCTGTGCCTGCAGCTCCTTCAGCAGCGCGAGGTACTGCGCCTGGATGGTGAGATCGAGGCTGGTCGTCGGCTCGTCGGCGATCAGCAGCCGCGGCGGCCCCGCGATGGCCATGGCGCCGACCACGCGCTGGCGCATGCCGCCCGAGAGCTGATGAGGGAACGCCCGCAGGCGCGTCTCGGGCGCCGGGATGCGCACGGAGCCGAGCAGCTGAGCGGCCCGGCTGACGGCGGCGCTGCCGCGCAGCCCGTGGTACATCCGGAGCGGCTCGCGCATCTGCATGCCGACCGAGAAGACCGGGTTGAGCGAGCTCATCGGGTCCTGCAGGATCATTGCGACCTTCCGGCCCCGGATCCGCTGCATCTCGGCCTCGCTCTTGACCAGGAGATCGTCGCCGTCGAGCTGGACCGCGCCGCCGACGATGCGGCCGGCCGGCCGCGGCACCAGCCGGACGATGCTCAGACACGTCATCGACTTGCCCGAGCCGGACTCGCCCACGAGCCCGAGCGTCTCCGCCTCGCCGAGCGCGAACGACACGCCGTCCACGGCCTTGATCGTCCCCCAGCGGGTGACGAGGTGGGTGCGAAGGTCGCGAACGTCGACGACAGGGGTCAGAGCTGGCGCAGCCTGGGGTCGAGGGTGTCGCGCAGCCAGTCCCCGAGCAGGTTGAAGGCGAGGACGACCAACAAGATCGCGAGGCCCGGGAAGAACGAGACCCACCAGGCGCTCGTCACCACGTCGCGACCCTCGGCGATCATGCCGCCCCACGCCGGCGTCGGCGGCGGGATCCCGGCGCCGAGGAACGACAGCGAGGCCTCGACGATGATCACGTAACCGACCTGCAGCGTCACCAGCACGACCAGCGTGTTCAGCGTGTTCGGCAGCAGGTGGCGCGTGATGACGCGCCAGGCGCCGGCCCCCGCGATGCGCGCCTGCGCGATGAAATCGAGCTGCATCAGCGTCAGCACCTGGCCGCGGATCACGCGCGCGTACCGCGCCCACAGGATCACGGCGATGGCGATGACGACGTTGCCAAAGCTCGGTCCCACCGTCACGGCCAGGATCAACGCGAGCAGGATGACCGGGAACGAGAGCGTCGCATCGGTGACGCGCATGAGCGTCGCGTCCACGCGACCGCCGTAGTAGCCGGCCACCAGTCCGATGCCGGCGCCGAAGGCGCTCGCCACCAGCACCGTGAGCACGCCGGCCGCCAGCGAGACCCGTGCGCCGTGGATGATGCGCGAGAGCAGATCGCGGCCGAGTCGATCCGTGCCGAGCGGATACGACCAGCTGCCGCGCTCCTCCCACACGGGCGGGCGGTGGCGCAGGCGCAGCGTCTGCTCGTAGGGGTCGGCCGGGCTGATGAGGGGCGCCAGGATGGCGACGAGCACGAACGCGGCGATGATCCCGAGCGAGACGACGGGCAGCCGGCGGCTGCGCGCCCGCGCTTCGAGCGGCGTGCCGGCTTCGGGCAGCGCAACGACGCTCATCGCGCGTACCGGATACGCGGATCGATCACCGCGTAGAGACAGTCCACGCAGAGGTTGACGACGGCGACGATGGCGGCGGTGGTCAGCACCACGGCCTGGATGACCGGAAAGTCGCGGGACGTGATGCCGTCGTAGGCGAGACGGCCCAGCCCGGGCCAGGCGAAGACGGTCTCGACCACGATGGCCGTCGTCACCAGGATCGCGAAGTAGATGCCGGCGAAGGTCACCACCGGGATGAGCGCGTTCTTGAGCGCATGCACCCACACCACGCGGCGCTCCACGACGCCCTTGAGACGCGCGAGCTTCACGTACTCCGAGTCGAGGACCTCGAGCATTCCGGATCGCAGCAGGCGCATCATGCCGGCGACCACGAACCAGCCGAGCGTGAAGCCGGGCAGGATGTAGCTCGCGAAGCCCTCGTTGCCGCCGGCGGGCAGCCACTGCAGGCGTCCGGCCACGACCTCGACCAGCACGATGGCCACCCAGAACGTCGGCAGGGACTGCCCGAGGATCGACACGATCTGGGCGGCGCGATCGACGCCGGTGCCCTTGCGGACGGCGGCCATGACCCCGAGCGGGAAGGCGAGCAGCAGCGACACGCCCATGGCGAAGGCGGCGAGCTTGAGCGAGTTGGGCAGCCGCGCCTGCAAGAGCTCGATGACGGGGCGTCGCGCGCGGATGGAGTTGCCGAAGTCGCCGGTCAGGGCCCGGCCGACGAACGACAGGTACTGCTCGACGTAGGGACGATCGAGGCCGAGGTACTTGCGGGCGTTGTCGTAATCCTCGGCGGTCGCCGACATCGGCAGGATCATGTGGAGCGGATCGCCGGTGGCGCGCGCGAGCACGAAGACGACGACCGACAGGATGGCCAGCGCGATGAGCGACTGCAGCAGCCGGAAGGAGATGAAACGAAGCATGCAGGCGTGTGGCGCCGGGGGAACGGCGGCTCGCTCCCCCGGCTCTCCTCTACTTTCCGGCGGCC
>JBIOXS010000089.1:0-4947 GCA_044869815.1 Candidatus Rokuibacteriota bacterium
CGTCGCGCTGCTGCTCAACCGCAAGCACCGCGGCAAGGGCCTTTACCGGTCGGCGTTCTATGCGCCGTCGCTGCTCGGTGCGTCCGTCAGCATCGCGCTCGTGTGGCGGGCGATGTTCGACGACGGCGGCGCGCTCGACCGCTTCCTCGGCGTCTTCGGCGTCCAGAGCGAGGGCTGGGTGACTAACCCCAGTACGTCGCTGTACGTGCTCGTCGCACTCGCCGTGTGGCAGTTCGGCGCGCCGATGGTGATCTTCCTCGCCGGCCTCAAGCAGATCCCCGGGGAGCTTTACGAGGCAGCGGCGCTCGACGGCGCCAAGCGGATCCGCACGTTCATCTCCATCACCGTGCCGATGCTCTCGCCGGTCATCTTCTTCAACCTCGTCCTCGAGACCATCCACGCGTTCCAGGCGTTCACCGGGGCGTTCGTGGTCAGCGGCGGCCGCGGCGGCCCGAGCGACTCGACCCTGTTCTACACGCTGTACCTGTACGAGCGCGGATTCTCGGACTTCCAGATGGGATACGCGTCCGCGATGGCCTGGACGCTGCTCGCGGCCGTCGCCGTCATCACCGTGCTGTTGTTCCGCAGCCAGCGCTCGTGGGTCCACTACACCGCGGAGGAGGGGCGATGAGCGCCACCACTGTTTCGGGGCTGCGCGTCCGCCGCAGCAGGGTCAGGCCGCGGCAGCTGCTGTGGCACGTGATGGTCGTCGCGCTGCTGCTGCTGTTGCTGTACCCGGTGGCGTGGCTCATCTCGACGTCGTTCAAGCCGGCCCAGGAGGCGCTGTCGAGCCTGTCGTTCCTCCCGACGAACCCGACCACCGAGAACTACGAGGACGTCCTCGGCGGCGTGGCGGGCTACAGCATCTGGACGTATCTGAAGAACTCACTCGTGCTGTCGGGCGGCGCCGTGATCGGAAACGTGGTCGCGTGTTCGCTCGCGGCATACGCCTTCGCCCGGATGCGCTTCCGGTTCCGTGGCGTGTTCTTCGCCTTCATGATCGCCACGATCATGCTGCCCCATCACGTGACGCTGATCCCGCAGTACATCCTCTTCCAGAAGATGGGGCTGATCAACACGATCTGGCCGATCGTGGTGCCGAAGCTGCTGGCGACGGACGCGTTCTTCGTCTTCCTGTTGGTGCAGTTCATCCGCGGGCTGCCCCGGGAGCTCGAGGAGGCGGCGACGATCGACGGGGCCGGGCCGTTCCGGACCTTCCGCTACATCATCGTCCCGCTGCTGCGGCCGGCCCTGATCACCACGGCGATCTTCACGTTCATCTGGACATGGAACGACTTCCTGTCGCAGCTGATCTACTTGAACGATCCATCGACGTACACGATGCCGCTGGCCTTGCGGATCTTCATCGACCAGACGTCGGAGTCGGCGTACGGCTCGATGTTCGCCATGTCCGTGCTCGCGGTGCTTCCCATCGGGCTGTTCTTCCTGGCCTTCCAGCGGTACCTCGTTGAGGGCGTCGCGACGAAGGGGCTGAAGTGATGATCGCGCGACGCAACGGCATGCCGCGGACCACGGTGCTGGGCGAGCGGTTCGCGGTGCTCGCGGACGGCCTGCTTCTCGGCGTGATGACGTTCGTCGCCGCGCTTCCGCTCGTCACGGCGTTCGCGGCGCTGACGGCGGCATGCTCGGTGCTCGACGATGCCGTCGCCCAGCAGCGGACCGTTCGCGTGCGCGACTATGCGCGACGGCTCGGCGCGGTGCTGCGCTCCGGCGCGGGCGTCCTGCTCGTCCCGGCCGGCGCGGGGCTCGTGCTGCTCGTCGATGCGGCCGCGGTCGTCGGCGGGATGCCGGGTGCCGCCGCGTTCGGTGCGGTCCTCGCCGTCGTCGCCGGCGGCGCGCTGCTCGTGGGGCTGCGGGCCGCGGCGACATGGGCGCCGGGGGCCGCATGGCGCGAGGTCGCGGCCGCGGCGGCGGCGCAGGCGCGGGCCGACGTCGGCGGCGACGTGCTGCTGGTCGGTGCGATGATCGTCACCGGGATCCTCGTCTGGCAGACGCCCGCGCTCGTGATCCTCACGCCGGGACTACTGACGATCGCGGCCGTGGCAACGGCGCGGCGAGGACGGGGACTCTGACCCCCGCCCGGATCCTGCTCGTCGGCGGCCGCGGCTTCGGCCTCTGGCACCGCGCCAATGTCCTCCGGCACGAGCGCGCCGGGCTGGTCAGGCTCGTCGGCATCTGCGATCGACGACCGGAGCACGCGGAGCTCGCCGAGATCGCGGCGGAGCGACCCGTCGGTCCGGATCTCGGCGCGCTCCTGCGCGCTACCGGACCGGACATCACGATCGTCACGACGCCGATCCAGACCCATGTCGACTTCGCGCTCACGGCGGCGCGGGCGGGCTCCCATGTGCTGCTCGAGAAGCCGCCGGCGACCTCCCTCGACGAGCTCGCGCGGCTCGAGAAGGGCCTGTCCGATGCGGGCGTGAGCTGCCAGGTGGGCTTTCAGAGCCTGGGCTCCGACGCCCTGCCCGCCCTCCGCGAGGTCATCGACGGCGGCATCCTCGGCGCCGTCCATGGCGTCGCGGCCGCCGGGGCATGGACCCGGGACGCGGCGTACTACTCGCGGAGCCCGTGGGCCGGCCGGCGCCGGGTGGACGGCGTGGACGTCGTCGACGGGGCGCTGACGAACCCGTTCGCCCACGCCGTCGTGACGGCCCTGCACGTCGCCGGCGCGCGAGACCTGCCCGACGTCGCGGACGTCGACGTGGAGCTCTATCGCGCAAACCCCATCGAGGCCGACGACACCTCGTGCGCGCGGATCGTGACCGCAGACGGCGTACCGGTCACCGTGGCCGTGACGCTCTGCGCCGACCAGGAGGGCACCGACGAGCCGCCGCCCTACGTCGTCGTCCACGGCACGGAGGGGACCGCGAGGCTCTCCTACACCGACGATTCGCTCGAAGTTCGGGCGCGCGGCCGGCGCACCGTCACGCGCCACGGGCGCCAGGACCTGCTCGTCGACCTGGTCGAGCACATCCGCGATCCCGGTCGCCCGCTCCTGGCGCCCGTGGCGACGACGCGTGCCTTCACGCGCGTGCTCGACGCAGTCCGAACCGCACCGGATCCGCTGGCGCTGCCGCCCGACGCCATCGACGTCGTCGGCGAGGGGCCGCAGCAGCGCCGGATGGTCCGCGGCATCCGCGAGGCCGTGGCGCGCTCCGCCGACGAGCTGCTGATGTTCTCCGAGCTCGCCCTGCCCTGGGCCGCGGGAGGGAGGCGATGACGGGGATTCTTCACGCCGGAAAGCACGCCGTCGCCGACTACGACCTGGGCGAGCAGCTGCCGCCGCATCTCTCGCCGCGCCCACACCTCCATCCCGTGCGGACCCTTGGTGGAACGGTCGTCACCGACGCGCGTCCCGAGGATCACCCGTGGCATCTCGGGGTGTCGCTCGCCGTGCCCCAGGTTTCGGGAACGAACCTGTGGGGCGGCCCGACCTACGTCCGCGACGCCGGCTATCGCGACCTCGGCGACCATGGCCGCCAGCGCCACGAGCGCTGGCTCGGCGAGTCCGCGGGCGAGATCGGCCAGGAGCTCTCGTGGCTGTCGCGCTCGGGTGCGGTCCTCGCCGAGGAGCAGCGAACGCTGATCGCCCGGCTGGTGCCGGGAGGCGAGGCGTGGGTGCTGACCTGGACATCGACGATCCGAGCCCAGGGAGATCCGCTGCGCCTCGGCAACCCGGAGACGAACGGACGCTCGGGCGCCGCCTACGGCGGGATCTTCTGGCGTGGGCCGCGAAGCGGCAGCGCCGCCGTCCTCGCTGCAGACACCGGTCCCGCCGCGGAGGACGCCGTGAACGGGCGCCCCGCGCCCTGGGTCGCTGTGTGCGGCGGCAGCCAAGATGCAGGCTTCACGTGCGTATTCCGCACGCGGGGACCTCAGCGGCCGTGGTTCGTGCGAGTGGACGAGTACCCGGGCGTCTGTCCGGCCATCGCGCAGTCCGAGCCGCTCACGCTCGCGTCCAGAGCCGCGTGCACCCTATCGCTCGAGATGATCGTCGCCGACGGCCGGATGTCCTTCGACGCGGTGCGCGCCATGCTGGCGGGCCTGCCTCGGTACGACTGACCCGAGGCCGGGGATGCACGCCAACAAGGTCGTCACGCTCTCGGACGTTGCGCGGGAGGCCGGCGTGTCAGTCGCGACGGCGTCTCGCGTGCTCCACCCCGGGGCGCGCCGCGTCAACCCTGCGTTGAAGCAGAAGGTCATCGCCGCGGCGGCGGCGCTCGACTACTCACCCAACGCGCACGCGCAGGCGATGGCCCGGGGACGCACCGACGTGATCGGGCTCGTCGTGCACGACATCAATGACCCGTACTTCTCGACCATCGCCGCGGGGGCGATGCGGGCCGCCGATGAGCAGGGCCTGCTGGTCACGCTCGGGATCACGCTCCGCAGCCCTCAGCGCGAGGTCGAGTACCTCGCCGTGCTTCGCGCACAGCGAGCGCGGGCGGTGATCCTCGCCGGCAGCCGTTTCGCCGACGCCGCGATCGACCAGCGGCTGCTCCGCGAAATCGAGGCGTTCCGCGCCTCCGGCGGGCGCGTGGCGCTCATCAGCCAGCGCCGGCTCCCGGTCGACACCGTCGTTCCGGAGAACCGCAGCGGCGCCCGCGCGCTCGCGCGCGAGTTGTTGGCGCGCGGCCACCGCCGCTTCGGTGTGCTGCGGGGACCGGCCGGGCTGCAGACCGCCCGGGATCGCTTCGCCGGCTTCAAGAAGGGACTCGCCGAGCAGGGGATCGAACTCGCGCGCGAAGCGGTCGTCAGCAGTGACTTCACCCGAGACGGGGGATACGAGGCGACCGAGCGGCTGCTCGCCCGCGACACGGGCGCCACGTGCATCTTCGCATTGAGCGATGTGATGGCGGTCGGAGCGATGGCCGCGCTGCACGCGCACGGGATCGTCGTCGGCGAGGACATCTCCGTGGCGGG